>NZ_JBGTCA010000541.1:0-25202 GCF_041749095.1 Aquiflexum sp.
CTGTCTGAAAAGAAAAAGGGGAGGAGAGGGGAGTGGTGAAAAAAAGGAAAAGGATAGACTCTTTCCCTTTTTCTCAAATTAGTTAAAACTTCAAACCATCTCAAATTCCCCCAACTTAACCAAAACCTCCTCCTCCAATCCTTCATATTTCCTCAAATCCTCGCCCCAGAAATCTACTCTTCCCAGAGTTTCAGAAACAATAACTGATAATTCTTCTACCTGCCAAATCTTATCAAAGAATTCCAGAACTGGAGCATCATCTTTTAATGGGATACTTTCATTGACCGTTTTCCCGCTATAAAATTTTATTAAGGCTGCAAGAGATTTAGTCAGGTTTTTTGGCCAGGTACCGGTTTTGGCATGATATTCCAAAAGGCTTGGCAAGACCCTGACCTTGAATTTAGATACTGAATTCAGAGAAATGGAAATCAATTCATGATGGATGAACGGATTCCGGAACCTGTCCAGAACATCTGCTGCAAACTGTTCCAATTCCTCTTTGGGAAGATCAAGGGTCGGAATAATTTCGTTGTAGATGGTGTCTTTTATAAATTTCCCAATGGACTTGTCCTCTACAGCTTCTCTGACAGTTCTGAAACCATTTAGGTAAGCTACAGGGACCAAAGCAGTATGGGCTCCATTCAGAATTCTGACCTTTCTGGTACGGTAGGGGCTTTGATCCTTAACAAACTTAACCTGAAGCCCTGCTTTGGAGGCCGGAAAAATATACTGCAAGTTCTCCGGACCTTCTATCACCCAAAAATGAAACGGTTCGGCCATCACTACGAGATTGTCATCAAAACCCAATTCGTTTTGGATTTCTTTGATTTTTTCCTTTGGAAAGCCAGGTACAATTCTATCCACCAGGGTATTGCAGAAAACGTTATGGTCATTGATCCATTTAGTAAAGGAAGCAGGAAGATCCCAAAGTTTGGCATATTCCAATACTGCGGCTTTTAGTTGGATCCCGTTTTTGTCAATTAATTCACATGGGATCATAACCAAACCTTTGGTAGAATCCCCTGAAAATGTCTTAAACCGATGGTACAGAAGTGCCGTAAGTTTTCCGGGAAAGGTTAAAGGAAGTGTTTCATAAGACTTGTCCTTAGAATCGAATGTTATACCTGCTTCTGTGGTATTGGAAACCACAAATTTCAAGTCTTCATTTTCTCCCAACTTCAGATATTCATTATAATCCTCAAAGGGGTTATTGACACCTCTGACACAAGTAATGAGTCTGTTTTCCTGCACAAGTTCACCGGCTTGAATCCCTTCCAACTTGACATGAAAAAGCCCTTCCTGTTTGTTGATTAATTCACCAAGTCCTCGGGCTATTGGTTGAACAATCTGAACATCACCATTGAAATCAGTTTTCTCATTCATCAAGTCGATTATCCAGTCCACAAATCCACGAAGGAAATTGCCTTCTCCAAACTGCAGAACTCTTATTGGCCTTTCCTGAACATTTATATTGCTTCTATTAAGTGATTTCATATTAATAGGTTATTTCTTTTGGGTTGATTTTCTGATAATCAACTCAGGTTTCAAAACTGTTTTTTGGGGAACTTCATCTTTTTTACCATTCTTCATCAATGCAAAGAAAGTTTCGGCAGTGACATGCCCCATAGGTATACTTTTTTGATCAACAGTGGTAATCGGAGGGTCAGTAAATGAAGTGAAAGGTTCATTTCCAAAGCCGGCAAGCATCACTTGTTCGGGGATTTTAAATCCGTTCTCTTTGAGTACCTGCATAGCCCCCATAGCCGAATAATCCGAACTGGAGAAAACAGCATCAAAGGAAATCCCCTTTTTTATGATGTTTTCCATGCTCTTTCGACCATCTTCCAATTGTAAATTACTTTCCTCAATCAATTCCGGATCAAATGAAACTCCATGGTTTTTTAAAGCATCTTCGTATCCACGCATCCTGTCCCTGTATATATTTATTTTTTTTGAACTGGTAAAATGAACAATCCTTTTGCAACCTCCTTTGATCAGATGGTCTACTACTTGATATGCCCCAAAATAATCATCAATGACCACCTCACTCACTTCCAATTCATTGGTAGTACGGTCAAAAAGCACCAAAGGAATCCCTTTGTCGAGCACCTTTTGGTAATGGTCAAAGTTTTCCGTGTCCTTGGCAAAAGAAGCTATAATTCCATCTACTCGGGCATTCAACAAGGCTTCTACCGTTTCGACTTCCTTTTTATACCCATCATAAGATTGGGAAATGATAACCTTATAGTCCAGATTATTGGCAATATCTTCAATGCCTCTGACCACTGATGAAAAGAAATTTCTATTGGCAGTGGGGACTACCACGCCGATCAATTTACTTTTACCGCTTCTCAAAGCAGAGGCAATATGATTGGGCTGGTAATTAAGCTGCTTGGCCATCTTTATGACCAGCTTTTTGGTGTTTTCAGAAATCCTTGGATTATCATTTAAAGCCCTGGAAACCGTTGAAGCAGTGATGTTCAACTTTTCTGCTATATCATGTATTGTTGCTTTACCACTTTTCATTTTTTTAGACTTTATTTCCAGATTAAAATCATTTTGCTATTAACTTTAAACTTCCTGTTCCACACCTACTTCCAACTCCCTGTCACGTCCTGAATTTACTTGACACTTTTTTCTCTTGGTTTTCCTATTGTCGCCAATATGCCTCCATCCACATAAATAATCTGTCCATTGACAAAATCACTGGCTTTGCTGGCTAGAAAGACAACAGCACCGGCCAGGTCATCCGGATCACCCCATTTACCGGCAGGAGTTCTTTCGAGAATAAAGTTGTTCATGGGATGTCCTTCTACTCTGATCGGAGCGGTTTGCTCAGTGGCAAAATAACCGGGTCCGATACCATTGACCTGAATGTTATGTTTTGCCCATTCTGTTGCCAGGTTGCGGGTAAGCATTTTTAGCCCTCCTTTGGCTGCCGCATAGGCTGAAACTGTATCCCGGCCCAGTTCGCTCATCATGGAACATATATTGATGATTTTGCCCGAACCTCTTTGTATCATTCCTTTGGCAACCGCCTGTGATAAAATAAAGGGGGAGACAAGATCCACATCAATCACTTTTCTAAAATCAGAAGCAGCCATCTCCAAAGCAGGAACCCTTTGGATCATACCTGCATTGTTGACCAAAACGGCTATTGGGCCCACTTCTTTTTCGATCAATTTAATCTGTTCCGAAACCTGAAGTTCATCAGTCACATCAAACAGATAACCCCTAGCATCAATTCCTTCCTGCTGATACTGTTGAAGTGCTGTTTCCATTTTGGAAGGGGTATGGCCATTGACCACCAGGGTTGCCCCGGCTTTTGCCAGGGCCTTTGCCATGGCCATTCCCAATCCGTGCGTCGCTCCGGTGACCAATGCAACTTTGCCTGTAATGTCAAATATGTTTTTCATGCTATTTCAAATCAGTAATGGAAACAGTATCCATATCTCCATAATCAAGACTCTCACCTGCCATGCCCCAGATGAAGGTGTAATTAGAGGATCCAGCTCCACTATGGATCGACCATGGAGGCGAGATCACCGCTTGATGGTTTTTAATCCAGATATGTCTGGTTTCCTCAGGTTGCCCCATCAAATGGCAAACGGCCTGTCCATCTGCCAGATCAAAATAAAAATAAGCCTCCATGCGCCGATCATGAGTGTGGGCAGGCATGGTGTTCCACACCGAACCGGGTTTTAATTCTGTCATTCCCATCTGCAACTGACAGGTTTTCACTACAGAATTGACAATCAGTTTATAAATAGTTCTATGGTTAGAATTTTCCAAAGAACCCAAGGTAACTACCTCTGCTTCCTGCTTACCGACTTTTTTGGTTGGGTAAGATTGATGTGCTGGTGCAGAGTTAAAATAAAATAGGGCGTTACCATTTTCGGAAGGATAAAAAATGACATCTTTTTTTCCTTTGCCTATATATAGTGCTTCTTTATGTTTTAAAGAATAAGATTCTTCATCTACCTCAATTACAGCCTCATCTCCTACATTTACAATTCCGATCTCTCTTCTTTCCAAGAAATATTCAGATTTAAGCTGATCCACTGTCTCCAAAGCCAATGCGGAATTTACAGGATTGATTCCTCCCACAATCAACCTGTCATTCATAGTGTAAACCCCATTTATCTTATCGGGTATGAAAAGGGTCTTAATCAAAAAATCTGACCGTAGGGCACGGGTATTATATGATTTCACATCTAAAGGATGATTGGAATATCTGGTCTCTATTTTAGAATGCATTTGTTTAGATTTAGGTTTAATGTAATCGTTTGCGCAATATAATATTCATTTGGTCAATTTATCAAATAATCATTTAGAATTTTTTCAAATTCATAAAACCAATATTACGATATAAAATTTTTAAAATAAAGTGATTAGACCATTTTTACTCTTTTTTAGAAAAATTATTAACCTTTATTTTGTTATCTCTTTATTCTTTTATAAATATGCAATCGATTGCTCAAATATATCTTATTTGTGCAATAAGTGCGCACATAGTTAATTCAAATTGTGTGACTGATTAATTCCCTAAATCCAATAGTTGTATGCGTGAATTTCGAATCTACACTGTTCTGATTTTCTTGATTACAGTCAATTTTATCTTTGGATGTAAAACCGTGGAAGAGAAAAATCTCCCAACTATTTATCTGAATGTTGAAAATTCCACTAACATTAATAGAAAAGATGCATTGGTGGTTGTGGATGAAGAAGAGATCCTGAATAGGAATCCTGACTTCAATAAAAATGGATTTGTTGTTTACAATGGTGAGGAAGAGGTGCCATCACAATATAACAGTGGAGACCAAGAAAAGGGGGTCTTACTGGTAATCCCATTGGTTGAAGAAAATTCAGTTTTAAACCTTAGGATTGAATATGATCCAGAAAATGATTTGGAAACAACTTATCCCAAAAGAACTCAGGCAGAGCTCTCCCATAAATTTGATGGCCATTTTGAAAACAGGAAATATGTCGGTGGAGAATTTTATAACGTAAATGAACTGCATGTACCGCTTGAACATACCGATCATTCATGGTTTATCAGGTATGAAGGGCCGGGATGGGAATCAGATATGGTAGGGTATAGGTTTTATCTAGATTGGAGAAACGGCGTGGATGTTTTTGGCAAAACCGTTTCAGAACCTATTCTACAATTAGTAGGTCAGGATGGATTTGATTCATACCATGAAATGCAGGATTGGGGTATGGATGTCCTAAAAGTAGGCAAAACCCTTGGAGTAGGTTCAATAGCGACTTTTATAGATGGAAAGGCCAGGCGGGTTGATGTTACTGATAGTTTGTTTGCGGCCATCGCCAATAACGGCCCAATTTATTCTTCGATTTTGACAAAATATTACGGCTGGGATTTGGGATATACAAAAACCACCATCACTTCCAATATCAGCATACATGCAGGGACAAGGTTGACCAAACAAGAACTTCATAGCAGTGAATCCATTGAGAACTTTGCAACAGGTTTGATCAAAGACCCCAAAGCTGAACTGCTATTAGGAGGAGAGGGTGAAGCTTATGGGTATTTAGCAACCTACGGTAAACAAAGTCTAAATGATGACCTGCTTGGTATTGCAGTAATATTTCCCAAAGAAAGGTTAATTGAAATCACAGATGATGGATTGTCCCATGTTGTTGTACTCAACCCCATAAAACAAAGGATTACCTATTATTTTCTGGCAGCATGGGAAAAGGAAAAAGACGGGATTAAAAGCAAGGAGGAATTTGTCGATTATCTCGAACAAGTCATTGAAGAACTTTCCCATCCTATGAAAATAAGCTTAAACTGAAAACCTATTCAACCATAATTCCGCTCTTAAACACTGGGATTGGGAAAAAAAACAATAACAGACTGAGCAAATAAATAAACCCAAAATGACAAAAATATTTAAAACCATCTTGCCTCTTTCCATCTTTTTGCCGGCGATATTATTTGCATGTAATGAAAGAGGCAGTCAAGTAAAAACCGATCAGGAAATCGTCTCATATTCCTCTTGGATGGCAGATTCTGAGATCAAGCGTAATCCTGAAGGATGGACCTTGGATTTCAATGAAAAGCCAAAATGGGAGTACACCCATGGTTTGGTGATGATGTCGATGTTTCAGGTTTGGGAAGTAACCAAGGAAGATAAATATCTGGATTATATTCTTCATTTCACTGATTTTATGATCAATGAAGAGGGAGAAATAAAGACATACAAAAAATCAGATTACAATATTGACAGGGTCAATGGGGGGAAATTCTTAATTGACCTTTACCAACTTAATGGAGAAGGAAAATTTAAGTTGGCTTTGTTAGAATTGCGTGATCAGATGCGGGAACATCCCCGAAATTCAGAAGGTGGTTTTTGGCATAAAAAAGTTTACCCTCATCAGATGTGGTTGGATGGGATTTATATGGGCTCTCCATTTTTGGCAAAGTATGCAGCCGCCTTCGATGAACCGGCTTTGTTTGATGATGTGGCCAATCAGATTTTATTGATGGATAAATATGGGTACAGTGAAGAAACAGGATTGTACCACCATGCCTGGGACAAAAGTAAATCCCAAAAATGGGCTGATCCCGAAACCGGTCTATCCACAAATTATTGGGGAAGAAGTATCGGTTGGTTTTCCATGGCGATAGTGGATGTGCTGGATTATTTGCCGGGTGAACATCCCAAGAGAAATGAGGTGATTCAGGTAGCTCAAAAGTTGGCCGATGGAATCATCAAATACCAGGATATTACCGGGACATGGTATCAGGTAGTGGACCAAGGTGATCGGGAAGGCAATTACCTGGAATCTTCCGCAACCAGTATGTTTGCTTATTTCCTTCTAAAAGGAGCCCAAAAAGGATATCTGAATGCCAAAAGCAAAGAGGCAGGATTGAAAGCTTATCATGGAATTCTAAAAGAGTTTATCCGGGAAAATGCTGATGGTGGGATAAGCATCACCCAAGTTTGTGGTGTGGCAGGATTGGGAGGAAATCCTTATCGTGATGGTTCTTATGAGTATTATATCAATGAGGTCATCAGAGACAACGACCCAAAAGGAGTAGGGCCATTTATTTTGGCATCTCTGATTTATGAATCGCTTGATTGATGAAAAAGAAAAAGAAAAACATGAAATAATGAAAACAAAATTAAACATTTGGTTTGGAATTTTAGGTCTTTGTTTGGCCTGTTCCTCACCCATCATTGCCCAACATGCTGATAATTCAATTGATGAGACTTCCATATATCAAGGGGTGGAATTTGATATGCCAAAAGTTAAAACCACCTCGTTTCCTGACCTGACTTATTCGATAAAAGAGTTTGGTGCGATTGATGGAGGTCTCACAAAAAATACAGATTCATTTGCCAAAACCATTCAAGCAGTTTCCGAAAAGGGTGGAGGTACAGTATTGGTTCCCAGAGGTATATGGCTGACTGGCCCTATTCAATTTAAAAGTAATATTCGCCTGCATTTGGAGGCCGGTGCACTGATATTGTTCTCAAAAGACTTTGATGATTATCCTATTATTGAAACAAGTTTTGAAGGATTGGATACAAAAAGATGCATGTCTCCCATCTATGCCAATGGAGTCGAGAATATTGCCATCACTGGAAGTGGGACCATTGACGGGAACGGTGATGCATGGCGACCTGTCAAGAAAAGCAAAATGACGACAGCACAGTGGAAATCATTATTGGCAACAGGAGGAATATTGAATGAAAAAGGAGATATGTGGTTCCCGTCTGAATCCTCTAAAAAAGGTTTTGATTCAAGCACCAATTTTAATGTCCCTGATTTGATCGATGAGGAAGAACTCGAATCCGTGAGAGATTTTTTAAGGCCTGTTTTGGTCAGTATTGTTAGAAGTAAAAGAATCCTGTTGGATGGTCCGACTTTTCAGAATTCCCCAGCTTGGAATATCCATCCCTTGATGAGCCAGGATTTAATCATCAGGAATTTAAGTGTGAGAAATCCATGGTATTCGCAGAATGGAGATGGATTGGATCTGGAATACTGCAAAAATGTGCTGATTTACAATAATGTTTTTGATGTTGGGGATGATGCCATTTGTTTCAAATCAGGAAAAGATACAGATGGAAGAAATAGGGCAATGCCAACTGAAAATGTTATCGTAAAAAACAACATCGTCTATCATGGTCATGGTGGTTTTGTGATAGGAAGTGAAATGTCAGGAGGGGTAAGGAATGTCCATATTTCCCAGTGCACCTTTATGGGAACGGATGTCGGCCTGAGGTTCAAAAGTACACGAGGCAGGGGCGGAGTAGTTGAGGATATTTTTATTTCTGACATTGATATGATCAATATTCCAACAGATGTGATCAATTTCAATCTCTTTTATGGCGGTAATTCCCCCGTATTGGAAGCAGATCAAAGTGCTGATAAAGAATCACGCAATGAGGAATTGGTTCCCGTTACCGAAGAAACACCTTCATTCAGGAATATTTTTATGAAAAACATTACAGCCACAGGAAGTGGCACTGCCGCCAATTTTCAAGGTCTTCCCGAAATGAATCTTCAAAATGTGAAGTTGGAAAATGCATTGTTGGAGGCTGAAAACGGAATCATAGCAGTGGATACTGATGGTCTGGAATTGATCAATGTGCATGTCATCCCTACCAAAGGTGCTGCATTGACTTTGATGAATTCAAAAAACATCCATGTTTCGGGCTTTAATTATAAAAGCAATAGCCCGAAAGCTATCAGTATATTTGGAAACTTGTCTGAAAATATATCTTTCAGGGAAAAGGATTTGCGAAATGGATTAGCTGCGCTTTCAATTTCAAATGAGGTAAGTCCAAAAGCAGTTTCCCTAAAATAGATATTTTTATTATTGGTCCTTAATTCATCTGCTATATTCCATCAAACAACCATTTGAATTGTTTAGGAAAATTGGTTATAAAATTAATGTAATCGTTTGCACATTATTAGCCATATCAATTTCATATGGATGAATCTTAGTAGAAATATCACAAAATATTTTTCTTCAAATACCTATTTATAAAGAATATAGTAAGTATTTGAGAAGTTTTATTAAATATTTCTTGCACAGTTAAAAATAAATATTTAAAATGCAATCGATTGCGCAATACTATTGATTTTGCTGCAAAAAATAATAAGAATTTCAAACAATAAGCCCAGAAACTATGAAACAAATGCTACTGTCCCCACCTTGCTTTTTGAGCGGTTAGTCCAATGTTTTTTGAATTGAAAATGCAGGAGAATGCATACTTCAATCTTATTTGAATCCTATCAATTAACCCTAGAAATATAGAATGAATATGAATTTTAAAATCAAATCCTTTATCAGAACATTGGTATTTTTACCCATATTGATGTTGCTGTTCATAGGACAGTTAACGGCTCAGGGATCGGTAGTAAGAGGTCAGGTGACTTCGCCGAATGGAGAGCCAATTCCCGGTGCCTCTGTGCTTGTAAAAGGCACAGGAATCGGAGTTGCAGCGGACATTGAAGGAAATTACTCATTGGAGGTTCCTTCAAATTCCACTTTGATTTATTCCTTTATTGGAATGGTGTCAAAGGAAGTGGTGGTTGGAAATCAATCTATCATTAATGTTGTCCTGGAGGAAGACATTTCTACTTTGGATGAATTTGTTTTGGTTGGGTATTCTTCCATAGAAAGAAGAGACTTGACTGTGTCCGTTTCATCTGTCAATTCCAAGCAACTGATGGATATTCCTGTCAACTCGGCTGCCGAAGCTTTGGCAGGACGTTTGGCGGGTGTTCAGGTCACAGGTACCGAAGGTTCCCCCAATGCTGAGGTTCAGATCAGAGTGAGAGGCGGCGGATCGATTACCCAGGATAATGCGCCACTATATATTGTAGATGGTGTTCAGGTTGAAAACGCCCTATCTGTATTATCCCCACAGGATATTGAAACAGTGGATGTCCTGAAAGATGCTTCAGCAACTGCAATTTATGGTGCAAGGGGAGCTAATGGCGTGGTCATCATTACTACCAAAGGTGGTGGAGAGATGAAGACTTCCGTTAATTACAATGGCTTTACCGGAGTAAGAAACCTTGCCAATAAATTGGATGTGATGAAACCTTATGATTTTGTAAAGTACCAGCACGAGAGAAGTAGGGGAAGTGAGCAGGAAAGAAACAACTTCCTAAACACCTATGGCCATTTTGGTGACATCGAAAATTACAGACAGGTTCCGTTTGTGGATTGGCAGGATCAGGTTTTTGGAAGAGATGCGGTCATGCAGACACACAATATCAGTGTCGCTGGCGGGACTGCTGCCACCAAATTCAATTTGAGTCTTACTTCTAATACCGAAGAAGGAATTATGTTGGCCTCTGATTTTGACAGAAAACTGATCAATTTCCGCTTTGACCATAAAGTCACCAACAAATTGAGTGTTGGATTTAATGTAAGGTACAATAATACCATCGTCAACGGTGCAGGAACCTCCTCCGAGGGTACATCATCTACCAATAGGTTGAGACATGCAGTAAAATACCGCCCTGTATTGATGGGAGGCACTGACCTCACCCAATGGGATCCGGATTATGCCGACCAAACCAATGCAAACTCTTTGGCTTTGGTAAATCCCATTTTGCTGACAGATGCAGAATATAGACAGAGAAGACAAAATGTAACCAACTTCAACGGTACGGCAGAGTACAAATTCACAGACTATCTGTCATTTAGAACAACCTTTGGAGTAGATTTCAATAATTTCACTGATTATGCTTTTAACGATACCATAACATCTCCATCCAGACAAGTTGGAGCAAGTCAGCCTATTTCATCCATCAGGAGAAATGAAAGGAGGATATTCAACAATTCCAATGTACTGGTTTTCAATACAAGTAAAATCAAAAATGCTTTTACTGAAAAAAACAGGGTAGATGTGCTTTTGGGACAGGAAGTTTACCAAGAGGATTTCAGAATGGATTTTCTTGAAGCTAGATTTTTCCCGGTTGGAATCACAGCCGAGAGGGCATTGGGTAATATGTCTTTGGGAACTCCACAAATACCCGTGACCGATGTCCAACAGTCCAGGCTATTGTCCTTCTTCGGAAGGGTTAATTATGCCCATAGGGATAAATATTTATTGACTGCCACTATGAGGGGAGATGGTTCATCTAAATTTGCCCCCGGCAGTAAATGGGGTTATTTCCCTTCTATCTCCACTGCCTGGAGAATTTCAGATGAAAGTTTCATGGAGGGCATTAACCGGACAGTGAGTGATCTAAAACTTAGGGCAAGCTACGGTGAATCAGGAAATAACAGAATTGACAACTTCCTGTACCTTACTCAGTACAGTCCAAATGCTTTTTATGGTTTTAACAACGCATTGGAGGTTGGATTTTCTCCCTTGGCATTGGCCAATGAGAATTTGAGGTGGGAAACCACGATTTCCAAAAACCTTGGCCTGGATGCAGGATTCTTCGGTGGGAGGGTTCAGTTTTCTGTTGATGCTTACATCAATAATACCAGAGATCTATTGGTTGAAGTTCCTGTTCCATCTACTTCTGGATACACAGTGCAGCTACAAAATGTAGGAGCAACCTCTAATAGAGGGCTTGAATTTCAACTTTCCGGAGCCGTAATGGACAAAAGAGATTTTAACTGGACTGCAAACTTTAATATCTCATTCAACAAAAACAGGGTAGAAAGCCTGGGTGACCAAACTTCATTTTTGGTTCCTTCAGGATGGGCAGGAGGAAATGTTCCCTTTGATTATGCAATACAATTAGGTCAGCCTGTAGGAAGTATGTGGGGCTTGATCACAGATGGTTTTTATGGAATTGATGATTTCGATTATTCCGAAGGAGTATATACCCTTAAAAATGGTGTACCAAATAATCAGAGCATCACCTCTGTCGTTCCAAGACCCGGAACATTGAAGTTCAGAGATATCAACGGTGATGGTGTAGTGGACGACAATGACAGAACAGTCATTGGAAATGCTACCCCTAAATTCTTTGGTGGGTTGAACCAACAGTTTTCGTGGAAAAATTTTGATGCCAGTATCTTCGTCAATTTCCAATATGGCAATGATATCCTGAACGCCAACAAACTGGAATTCACTTCCGGATATACACCAAACTCCAACCTGCTTTCCATGATGAGTGACAGATGGACGAATGTCAATGCGCAGGGACAGGTTGTTACCGATCCGGTTCAACTGGCCGCACTAAATGAGAACGCGACGCTTTGGACGCCATTGACTTCTGCAAGTTCCTTTTATATGCATTCTTGGGCGATTGAGGATGGTTCCTTTATCAGGATCAATAACATCACTTTAGGTTATACTTTGCCGAGTCAGTTATTGGGTAAGTATAAGATCCAAAGGTTCAGGATTTATGCAACCGGAAACAACCTGGCAGTATTCACTAAGTACAGCGGTTATGATCCTGAGGTGAACACCCGAAGGAGAACTCCTATGACTCCAGGGGTAGATTATGCAGCCTATCCAAGAAGCCGGGTATTCTTAGGTGGTATTAACATTACATTCTAATAGCCAAAGTAAAAGACAATGAAAAGAATTTATAAAAACTTAATAGTCCTATTCCTCTCCTTAGGGATGCTATCTTCCTGTGAGGATTACCTTGAAGTTACTCCGGTTTCTTCATTTGGACCGGATTACATTTTCAGTAATGTGACCAATGCCACCAAGGCCCTTACAGGGGTTTATGCAGCATTGGGAGGTGACCATGGGTATGGTATTCGGTTAAGCATGTACTATCCACTTGATGATGATATCATGATGGGTCAAGGTGGCAATCCTTTCCCTGACAATGAAAGAAGGGATATTGCCCACTATAATGTTCAGCCCAGTAATACCCAATTGAGACTTCCTTTCAACCAGTTATTTCTTGGTGTTGAAAGAGCCAATATTTTTATTGCAGAGATCCCAAAAATGAGTCTGTACGAAAACGGTTCAGAGACTGATAAAAGGGAATTGAGAAGGTTGCATGGTGAAGCATTGGCTTTGAGAGCTCAGTTCTATTTTGAACTTGTCAGGAATTGGGGAGACTTACCGGCCCAATTTAGCCCATCAAGTACTCAAGCTGATTTGTTTTTGGAAAGAACTGATCGTGATGTTATTTATAACCAAATCATAGATGATTTGGGAGTGGCCGCGGATTTGGTACCTTGGGGTACCGCAGGTGGTTCAAATGAAAGATTGACCCAAGGTGCCATTAGGGCTTTGAGAGCAAGGATTTCACTTTTCAGAGGAGGCTATTCCTTGAGGTTGGATAGACAGATGAGAAGAGGTAGTGACCATTTAAGGTATTATCAGATAGCGAAGGAGGAAACAGAAAAAATCATTCAGAGCGGATCGCATAGACTGAACCCAAGTTTTCAATCTGTTTTCAAAGATGCTTTATTGGCCAAAAGAAGAGAGCCAAATGGAGAGATACTTTGGGAACTTGCCATGACAGGTGGGTCAAGCCAATTCGGTGACAGTAAATTGGGTTATTATAACGGCCCAAGATGGAACAACCTCGGCAATTCAGCCCTGACCATTCTGCCTACATTCTACTACTCCTTTGATCCCAATGACCTTAGAAGAGATGTGACAGCTGCTCCTTACAATGTCAACCAGGATTTGACGATTGTCGCCAGAAACATTCAGACAATTGTGGATGGGAAATTTAGAAGGGACTGGATTACCAATCCGGTTACTTTTGGTTCCAATGCCCAATATTTCAATGTCAATTGGCCAATGATCAGGTATTCAGATGTGCTTCTCATGTTTGCTGAGGCTGATAATGAAGTGAACAATGGACCATCTCCTGCTGCAAGAGCAGCATTTGAAGAAGTCAGATTAAGGGGCTTTGGTGGGGATGCTTCATTGATTGGTACAACCCCGACTGATTACCAAGGATTTTTCCAGGCTGTAGTCAATGAAAGGTCTTTTGAGTTGGCCGGTGAAGGAATCAGAAAGTACGACCTGATCCGTTGGAACCTGTTGGAAACCAAACTGAATGAAACCAAAGCTAAACTCACAGACATGGCTCAAAGAACAGGTGATTATGCCAATTTGCCTACTATCATGTATTACGAAGCAGGTGTCAATGAACTGAGATGGCTGAATTCATTGTACCAGCCTCAACCGGCTCAGGCTCCGGCAGGTTCTGCCAGCATAGCTTGGGCGGGAACAGGAATCAATACCACGATTCTTACATTTTACGCAGTCGGATTTACATCCGGAAAAAGTGAGTTGTTGCCTTTGCACACCTCGATTTTGGATGCCAATCCTAAGTTGAAACAAGAATACGGTTACTAATTAATTACATGACCATGAAAAAAATCAGAAAAAATATATTCAGTTATCTTGGAGCTTTGGGAATGGTATGCCTGATGGTATTTTCCTGCACGGATTTGGACCAGGATTTCTCTGCCCCTGATGATATGACCAGGTTTAGACCTGCCAGACTCACCGCTTCCAATGGGGAAATTGCAGCAACTTTGACTTGGCCTGAATCTTTGTTTACCGATCCAGGAGAAGTGACCTATACAATTCAGGTGGCTCAGGACAGTTTGTTTACATCTGTTGAACTGCAATTTGAAACTGAGAAAACCACAGTTCAGGTTTCAGATGAACAGCTTGAGATCAAAGTAGAATACTTTGCAAGAGTAAGAGCAAACGGGTTGATCCCGGCCCAAAATTCCGCTTGGGTAAGAACAATGGCTCCGTTTCAAATTACAGGTGAGCAGATTTTCCTTCCAACCTTTGATAATGAAATAGGCTCATCGACTGTACTCCTGAGATGGAGACCAACCTCAAATCCAACCAGGATTGTGGTGACTGATGCAGCCGGAAACAGCTCGGAATTTGTGATATCACAGGAAGAGAGGCAGGCTGCCAACAAGACTTTGGAAGGACTGCAATCTTCTGCAGAATATACAGCTGAAATTTTTGAAGGTACCAGAACAAAAGGTATTACTTCATTTGTGACCAAAGAACCAAGTATTTATGATATCGTTCTTTCTCCTTCTGACAACTTCCGAGAAATAGTTGAAAATGCTGAGGACGGATCGGTTATTGGTCTTCAGCCAGGTACATATAATATTGTCGATGGAAGCGGGGAATTTGCCAATTTGAACATTACGGGCAAGACCATCACTTTACAGTCTGTTTCCGGTGATCCTGCCGATACTAAAGTAAACTTCAAGGAATTTACCTTCACAGAAACAGGAGCGGGCATCTCAATAAATGGTATTACTTTCGATGGTGGACCCGGAGGAGGTAGTTATTTTCTCAATTTTGCAGGTGGTGCAGCAACATTCACACATGTGATTATTGAAAACTCGATCGTAGAAAATGTGGGAACTTCTTTTATGCGAGCCAACAGGGCGGCCAGTAATGCCCACAAAATAGACCTGATCAAAGTATCAAGCAGCATTTTAAGAAACCATAATGTGGAAAATTACCATGTATTCCACTTGGACAAATTGGAGTTCAGGGAAATTGATATTTCAAACTCTACCTTTTCAGCATTGGGCAGCAGGGGCTTTATCGGTTGGGCAACCAATCTGACCATGCCTTTTACCCCAAAAATCACAGTAAATAATGTGAGTATCAACGGAATTGGATCAAGGAACAGAAATGATACCCTTTTGGATTGTAACAACAACCTTGTGGAATTTACTATGACCAACTCCATTTTGATGAACATGCCGTTTACAGATCAGACGGTTGGAAACAGATTGGTCAGGGCAAATCCTGATTCCCAGCTTCTTTTGAGTCACATGAACATGTTCAACCTTACGACTGGAGGAGCAGACCCTGAGCCTTTGACACTCCAAACTTATGTTCAGACTTCCAATATCTTAAATGTGGATCTAGGTTGGACTACAACGACTACTAACCTAACATTGCCGGGAGATTCTCCTTTAAAGACTGCTAGTTCAATTGGAGGTCCAATAGGAGACCCGAGATGGGCGTTTTAAGATTTAAGGTGAATGATTAGGATTAAGATTGGGCCTTGGTATAGGGGTTGATAACCACCTTCTATATCTAAGGCCCATCTTTTTTATTGATCTGATTTTAAAATGATTTAACAAATAGTATGAAACAACCTAATATCTTCTTTTTTTTGATCATAATACTTTCCATCTTTTCCTGCCATCAGACAGATGAAATTGATCCGGCATTGGAGGATGAGGTAGATTCATTGTTCAATCCGGTAGAAGAGGAGGCATTTGCTTTTTCAGGTGCCGATGGGTTTGGGAAATATACAACCGGAGGAAGAGGAGGAAGGGTCATCAAAGTCACCAATCTGAATGATTCCGGTCCCGGAAGTTTCAGGGCAGCGATTTTGATTCCCGAGCCAAGGATAATTGTATTTGAAGTTTCAGGCAATATTGAATTAAATAGTAACATTACGATCGGAATTGGCAATGTAACCATTGCAGGTCAAACTGCTCCCGGAGATGGGATTACCATCAAAAACCATTCGGTAATTGTCAATGCTGACAATGTCATAATCAGGTTTATGCGATTTAGAATGGGGGATAAAGGGGCAGAGCAAGCAGATGCCTTGGAGGGAAGATATCGCAAAAACATCGTGATTGACCATTGTTCCATGAGTTGGTCCACCGATGAATGTGCTTCATTTTATGGTAATGAGGATTTTACGATGTCATGGTGTATTTTGTCAGAAAGTTTGACCAATTCACTTCATGAGAAAGGAAATCATGGATATGGTGGGATTTGGGGTGGAAAAAACGCAAGCTTTCACCACAATTTATTGGCCCATCATGACAATAGAAATCCGAGATTTGACCATCCTGGAGTATATCCAAATCCATTGAATACAGATGCCTTAAGAGGTATAGTGGATTTCAGAAATAATGTTGTTTACAATTGGGGAACGGATGCGGCTTATGGAGGAGAAGCAGGGAGTTTTAATATGGTCAACAATTACTTCAAGCCAGGACCGGCAACCCAAACACCCAATAGGATTCTCCATGCCTATAAGCAGGCCACCAACTCTTCACCTGTTTATGGTTTTGGAAAGTTTTATATTGATGGCAATATTCTGGAAGGTAGGGAAAACCAAACACAAAACAACTGGCTGGGAGTCATTGCCAAAAGCGGTAGTATCAATGATAAACAAAATATGGAATTGGCCGCTCCTTTAAATTTTGAGGCCTTGCATTCAAGCCATAATGCGATGCAGGCTTTTGAAAAGGTTCTGGAGTTTTCCGGGGCAAGTTTGAAAAGGGATGCGGTGGATGTTAGGGTTTTGGATAATGTTAAAAATGGTACTTATACTGCTGAAGGATCGAGAGGTAGTATTAATGGATTAATTGACAGTCAGGAAGATGTTGGGGGCTGGCCGGATTTAGTAAGTTTGCAACCGCCATTAGATTCCGATAACGACGGAATGCCGGATGAATGGGAAATTGCAAACGGACTTAATCCGATGAAAGTTGATTCCAAAGAAAGAAACCTGAGTACAGCTTATGACAACATTGAAGTCTATATCAACAGTCTTGTCAAGGACATTACAGATAAAAAAAATTAAATCAGTTTAAACTAAGATCCTATAATATGAAATTTGAGCATTTTGCACTTAACGTTGAATACCCTTTGGAAATGGCACAATGGTACGTGAAGCATTTGGGATTGAAAGTAGTCAGGACAATGGATACTTCCCCGTTTATGACCTTTTTGGCAGATGATAGCGGTACCATCATGCTTGAAATTTACAATAATCCAAAAGGGCCAATTTTAGATTTTAAAAATCTCCACCCATTAACAGTCCATTTGGCTTTCGTTTCGGAAAATCCCGTGAAAGATAAACTCAGGTTGATGGAACGGGGTGCCACCTTGGTCTCAGATGATATCCTTGAAGACGGATCCCATCTTGTGATGCTAAGAGATCCTTGGGGTTTGGCCATTCAATTTTGTAAAAGGGCTACGCCAATGCTGAAGTTTTAATAAATTCTAATAATAAAATAGAAGATCCTTCATTTTAGCAACCAAATCAATAAAACCTATGGTTATTGCTAAATGCCAGTTACTTCGGTCTCCGTCTTCCTTCTACTGTCTCATTAAAACATGTAATAGCTGGTAATAAAGTGGATAACCAACATTTCAAAAATTCCTATCATGATAAAGTCATTTCTAGTTTCCATATTTTTTCTTTCATTTTTAAACTGCAAAGGACAAGTTAAAGAAGCAGTGACTGACTTGGAAACGAAAATGATTTTGGCTTTTCCCGGTGCCGAAGGTTTTGGAAAATATACTAAAGGTGGGAGAGGGGGTAAGATTTATAAAGTTTCCAATTTAAATGATGATGGCCCAGGTTCCTTGCGTGAAGCTATCAAAAAGCATGGGCCTAGAATTATTGTTTTTGCAGTGGCCGGCAATATTGAGCTTCAGTCAGTTTTGGATATCAATAATGGTGATGTGACCATAGCAGGCCAAAGTGCTCCCGGTGAAGGGATTACTATTCAGAATTATCCGATAAAGGTCAAAGGAGATAATGTCATCATCAGGTTTATCAGAAGCAGGTTGGGGGATTTGTATGATGTCCAGGATGACGCCATCAGTTGTCTTCGTCAAAAGGACATTATCATTGACCATTGCTCTTTCAGTTGGGCGACAGATGAATGTGGCTCTTTTTATGACAATGAAAATTTCACCTTGCAATGGTCAATAATTTCAGAAAGCCTAAACGAATCTGTCCATGCAAAAGGTGACCATGGCTATGGAGGTATTTGGGGTGGAAAGGGTGCATCTTTTATATATAACATCCTTGCCAATCACAATAGCAGGAACCCAAGATTCAATGGTTCCAGATACCACAAAGAGCCTGAAAAAGAAATTGTTGACTTCAGAAACAACCTGATCTACAACTGGAAAAGCAATTCTGCATACGCAGGGGAAGAAGGAAAACACAATATGGTCAATAACTACTTTAAGCCCGGACCTGCCACCCAATCCAATCCTGACCGGATCATTGAGCCTTATGCACCTTATGGAAAATTCTATCTGAGAGGAAATATGGTGGAAGGATATGAAAAGGTTTCAAGTGACAACTCAAAAGGAGTCCATGGAGTAAACCCATCACAGATATTGGTTGAAAATGCTTTTCCATTTATGGGAACGGTGACTTTTGACGCAAAGAAAGGTTATGAACTTACTTTAAAACATGCAGGCAGTAGTTACATGCAGGACGCTGTTGACCGGAGATTGCTGAAAGAGATCCGTCAGGGAACTGCCCAATTCGGAAAAGAAAACAGGGGAATCATTGACAGCCAAAAAGATGTTGGCGGATGGCCGGTTTTGGAAAAAGGACAAGCTCCAAAAGATTCAGACGGTGATGGAATGTCTGACGAGTGGGAACTGGAAAACGGGCTTGATCCTAACGACCCATCAGATTCATCAAATTATAAACTGGATCAAAATTACACTAACATAGAAGTGTACTTGAATGGCCTAGTCTCCCATTTATTCCCATGAGTAATAAAGCGAACCTAAAATAGATTTTTTCAATCCCTTTAGTTGATCTGGGACTTCATTCCCTTATATTTATTGCATTCATGCCATGACTCTGGGTGTATTCATGCCATGACTTGGAGTCATGGCATGAATAATTAACCAACAATCAAATTTAAAGGAATAACCTGCCTGCCGCCCTTTAAGCAAGTTCCAAATCACCACCTTTAGCTTAAATAGAAGCCCATCTCAAATCTCAAATCTCAAATCTAAATTCTCAATCATGCCCGCCCTAGTCCTTGTCGAAGTCAGCATCCATAACCCAGAATTATACGAAGAGTATAAAAAGCACACCTTGGCTACTATCGAAAAATTCGGAGGCCGTTTTGTAGTCCGTGGTTCCAAAACAGAATCCTTGGAAGGAGAATGGAATCCGGAAAGACTTGTCTTCCTGGAATTCCCCGATGTCCAAACAGCTAAGGACTGGTGGGCCTCACCGGAATATACCATCGCCAAAAATATCCGGTACCGGGCGGCAAATTCCAAGATGTTGGTGGTGGAGAGTCAGTAGACATATGCAATTCATGCCATGACCTTGAGTCATGGCATGAATACACCCATAGTCATGACATGAAAAATAATTAACCAAAAAAACCAAAATTATGAGAATCCCCTACCAAGAAGTAATTCAAATCCTTACTGAAATTTTTATCAAATATGGCTTCGCAAAAGAAAAAGCCGATATATGTGCAGCGCTTTTTGCCAAGGCGAGTATGGAGGGAGTAGCATCCCATGGATTGGACAGGGTTCCTGTATTTTTGAAAATGATTAGAAACAAACTGGTTTTTCCCGATAAAGAAGCTGAACTGATGGATGCTTTCGGTTTTTTTGAAAGATGGAACGGACATCTTGGACCAGGAATGCTCAATGCATCCATCTGCATGGACAGGGCGATACAGATATCCAAAGAG
Organism: Aquiflexum sp.; assembly: GCF_041749095.1. Lineage (GTDB taxonomy): Bacteria > Bacteroidota > Bacteroidia > Cytophagales > Cyclobacteriaceae > Aquiflexum. Next base: position 20,429 of record NZ_JBGTCA010000541.1, read on the forward strand.
TTCGGGATTGGAATGATTGCACTGCAAAACACCAACCATTGGATGCGGGCCGGCAATTACGGTTGGCAGGCTGCGGAGGCAGGTTGTATTGGAATCTGTTTTACCAATACCAAGCCCAATATGCCGGCCTGGGGCGGAAGAGAACCCAAACTTGGTAATAACCCTTTGGTGGTTGCCATTCCCGGAAAGTCGGGTCATATCGTATTGGACATGGCCATGTCCCAGTTTTCGTATGGGAAAATGAACACCTTCCTTAGGGCCGGAAAGGAAATGCCTTTCGAAGCAGGCTTTGACCAAAAAGGTAAGCTCAGTAAATCACCGGCTGAAATCATCGAACATGAATTGGCGCTTCCCATCGGATTATGGAAAGGAGCGGGACTTTCATTGATATTGGATATGTTGGCCACCATATTATCAGGAGGACAGGCCACTCACGAGGTTGGTGAAAGCGGAGAAGAATATGGTCTATCGCAGGTATTTATCTGTTTGGATCCAAATAAATTGGGTATGGACGCCTGGTCTGATGAAAAATTGGATGGGATCATTGAGGATCTCAAAACATCAGCAACTTTTTCAGGAAGTGAAATCCGCTTTCCCGGAGAAAATATTCCTAAAATCAGAAAAGAAAATATGGAAAAAGGAATTCCTGTCGATGAACAGGTTTGGGAGAAGATATTAGGGGAAATGTGAGGATAGCAAAATTGCGGAGATTTATTTTCAAATTTTGAATTAAATTCTTATGCCAAAGAAACAGAGTAAGCTTAAGGGGTAAGTGCCTATCCCTAATTTTTTATCATTGGTAAAGATGGAATAATTGAAGAGTCTTTTACCGGATTTAATCCGGAAATGATTGGAAAGGTGAGAAGGAAGTAGAGGTTGGAAGTTAGAAGTATGAATACCTGGAAAATTCCAACTTATGATCCTTAAAAAGCCAATACTATTTGCCCAATAGATTCCTCCTGTCGTCGGAATGACAAGGATAAGTCGAATTGGAAAATAGAACATGTCCATTTATTAACCCAATATCCCAACAACTCATTTATCCACAACAATTAATCTTCTAATTTTTCAATCATCCAATCCACCACGTCTGTGCGCCTGTGGTGTAGCGGACAAGTTCTTACAATTTCCCCAACCTTCCAACCTCAAAGCGAAACCCCTCTTTTCCAAGGAATAAAATCATCCTGACCCAATTGGACTGCTTTCGCTTGGATTTCTCCGGATGCTACTTTGATGATATGGTCCAGGATTTCTTCTCCCATTTTCTGGATTGTCTTTTCTCCGGTGATAACACCACCTGTATCTATATCGATGATGTCAGGCATTCTTTTGGCCAATGTGGTATTGGAGGATATTTTGATCACAGGGGCCACGGGATTGCCTGTTGGGGTGCCGAGTCCGGTGGTGAACAGAATTATGTTTGCTCCTGAACCGGCCATTGCTGTGGTGCTTTCTACATCGTTTCCAGGAGTGCAAAGTAAGTTCAGTCCTGGTTTTGAAACATATTCAGAATAATCCAAAACATCCACGACAGGGGAGGTGCCTCCTTTTTTGGCCGCACCTGAGGATTTCATGGCATCAGTAATCAGGCCATCTTTGATGTTGCCGGGCGATGGATTCATATCAAATCCTGACCCCACTGCTTCTGCAGAAGCTGCATAAGCTTTCATCAGGCCGCTGAATTTCTCAGCAATTACTTCGTCCGTACATCGGTTGATCAATTCCTGTTCAACCCCACATAATTCCGGGAATTCAGAAAGAATTGTTTTTCCTCCCAATGCAACCACAAGATCTGAGGCATGACCAACTGCAGGGTTGGCAGATATGCCTGAAAAGCCATCAGAACCACCACATTCCAAACCGATCGTCAATTTGCTCAATGGGGCAGGTTCCCTCTGAAGGTGATCCGCATCAGCCATGGCCAAAAAAGTATTTTTGATAGCCTGGGAAAGTAAATGCTGCTCAGTTCCCTCTTTTTGTTGCTCCAAAAGGATGACAGGTTTTTTGAAATCCGGATTGATTTTATCCAATTTTTCCTTCAAGATGTCAGGTTGGGCATTTTGACAACCAAGGCTCAATACTGTTGCTCCTGCTACATTGGGATTATTGATATACCCGGCAAATAAGGCACAAAGTGCCTCTGAGTCCTGACGGATTCCCCCGCAGCCACCATTATGTGTCAAAAATTTAATTCCATCAATATTTTTGAAGATTTTACTCTTTCCTATGATGATGTCTTCTTCTACACTAAGGCTTTCGATTTCGGATTTTTTACCGTTTTTGTACAACTCCGCCATTTGTTGCACAAGGGATTTATAGGTATTTGGTTTGCTGAATCCGAGTTCTTCTACAAAGGCATCTTTTATGACATCCACATTTCTGTTTTCACAAAAAACCAAAGGGATGACCAACCAGTAATTTGCAGTTCCAACTTGTCCATCAGGTCGGTGATAGCCTTTGAAGGTTTTATTTTTGAATCTGGAAATATCAGGAGCATCCCAGTTATATTCTTCTGTTTTGCTTCCAAATGAACTGGCATCATGGGCCACATTGGCTGTTGTCAGGGCACCTCCTTTGGGAATCAGTGTCTTGGAACGGCCTACTAAAGATCCGTACATATAAATTTGCGCACCGGGTTCCAGATCAACCATGGAAAATTTGTGTTTGGCAGCTATATCATTTTTTAGAGTAATCGTGTTGTTTTCAAAATTAATGCTATCTCCGGCCTTCAAATCGGTTAAAGCAACCAATACATTATCTTTTGGATGAATCTGCAAAATTTTATGGTTCATTGGAATTTTTGTTTAAATTGCGCAATCGATTGCACAATTTATGCAAAAGAAATATAAAAAAGAAACTATAAGTGATTATTTTCATGAAAGTTTTAATTTGTGATAATGAATAAAAAAGTCGTAACGCTTGGAGACGTCATGATGCGTCTCAGTACCCCGGGCAATGAACGCTTCCTTCAAGCCAATTCCTATAATATTGTTTTTGGCGGAGCAGAAGCCAATGTAGCCGTTTCCTTGGCCCAATTTGGTTTGAATGCTGCCCATGTCACTGCATTTCCTGCAAATGATATTGGAAAAGCGGCCACTGCATATTTGAGGCAGACCGGAGTTGACACCTCTTTTATATATTTTCAGGAAGGAAGGATGGGATTGTATTTTCTTGAAAATGGATCCATGCAAAGGTCATCAAAAATCATATATGACAGGTATGATTCCGCTTTCGCCAATTTCTCGGGAGAGGAGATCGATTGGGACATGGTATTTGATGGAGCCGATTGGTTTCATTGGACAGGCATCACACCCGCACTTTCACAAAAAGCGGCCGATGTATGTTTGAAAGCCTTAAAAAAGGCAAATGAAAAAGGGATAACCGTGAGTGGGGATATCAATTACCGCAGAAATCTATGGCAATACGGAAAAGGACCTTTGGATGTAATGCCTGAATTGATTCGCTATACCAACATAATAGTAGCTGGTTTGACAGATTTTGAAAATTGTATCGATATTCAGGCAAATGGTTTTCTTGAAGCTTGCCATCTTGCAAAAAAGGATTTCCCTCAAATAAAGTATATTACAAAAACCAAACGGGAGTCTCTTTCTGCAAATCATAACACTTTGAAAGGTTCATTATGGAACGGTACTGAAGTGCTGACATCGAATGTTTATGACATGCCTCAGATTGTAGACAGAGTTGGGGGAGGAGATGCATATATTGCTGGATTGATTTATGGTTTATTACATTTGGAAGATCAGTCGGCATTGGAATTTGCTACAGCAGCTTCTGTATTAAAACACAGTATACCCGGTGATGCAAATTTAGTTAGTGTGGAAGAAGTAGAATCCTTGGTAAAAGGAGAAAATGTGGGGAAATTGCTCAGGTGATTTTTGAGACGGGAGAATTAAGAACCAAGAGACAAGAACCAAGAAGCGAGAGACGAGAGACGAGAAGCGAGAGACGAGAATCAAAGCCTGACCGAAGTATGAGAGAGAGGGAGTGGCGAGACCTGTCCGCAGCTTGGAACGAGGGATTAGAAGCTTGAAATCAACAGGAAAGTTGAAAACCCAAAAACAAGATAACAACCTAATTAACCTATAAACATGTCATTTACACAGGATGAAGTTTTATTGAAAATGGCTGAAACGGGAATGATTCCTGTATTTAACCATAGAGATATTGATATCGCCAAAGAAGTCTTGGACACCTCTTACAAAGCCGGTGTAAGGGTTTTTGAATTTACCAATAGGGAATCCAATGCGTTGGAAGTTTTCAAAAATCTAAAAATATATGCTGAAAAATATGAAGATTTAATGTTGGGCATAGGTACGATTTTTACAAGGGAAGAAGCCCGGAGGTATTTTTTTGCAGAGGCGGATTTTATTGTGTCACCGGCATTGGTTCCTGATGTCGCAAAATTTTGCAGTATGAAAGGCAGGTTTTGGATACCGGGTTGTGCTACTTTGTCGGAGGTTTATCAAGCGAAAACAATGGGGGCAACATTGGTAAAAGCCTTTCCCGGAAATCTATTGGGACCTGGATTCATCAAAGCAGTACTTTCAGTTCTTCCGGACATCAAAATGATGCCTACAGGAGGAGTTGAACCCAATATGGAAAACCTTTCGGTCTGGTTTAAGGCCGGAGTGCATTGTGTGGGCATGGGATCCCAACTGTTTGGCAAAAAGGCAATAGAACAGGGAGATTTTGATGGATTGGAAATAAACATCAAATCAGCTTTGAACATTATTCAAGAATTGAAATAGATGAT
>NZ_JBGTCA010000542.1:0-3063 GCF_041749095.1 Aquiflexum sp.
ACTTTGAAAATGAAAACCACTTCTTACTAAGTTGAGTGGTATGTGCAAAAAATGCACTAACCTGTTGGGCTTGTTCATCAGGGCGATATAAAACAATTTCGTCCTTCATGTTTTAAATCAGACTTTTTATTGATTCGAGAATCTCTGCACTTTCTTCGTCCAAGGCTTTTATTTCTTCCAAGATGGCCTGTGGTTGTCTTAGGGCAGCTTCTTCTTTTTTGTTTGGATTTTTGACGCTCAGGTCAAAAGTGCTTTGATCTATATCTTTGATAGCGACTGTCCAGGAATTTTCGGAGAGACCCTTTGTTTCACTCAGGCTGACGAATTCAGCCAAATCATTTTCATTCAGTGGATTGGTCTTGCCCAGATTACGGCCGGGGTTGAGTTGGTAGAACCATACGTTACGAGTGGCTTTGCCCTTTTCAAAGAACAGCACCACGGTTTTGACTCCCGCACTGGTAAAGGTTCCCCCCGGCAAATCCAAAACAGTGTGCAGGTTGCAGTTTTCCAATAAGGTTTTGCGTATGGCCACGGTAGCATTGTCGGTATTGCTCAAAAAGGTGTTTTTGATCACCACACCTGCCTTGCCGCCTGCTTTCAGTATCTTAATAAAGTGCTGCAAAAAGAGGGAAGCGGTTTCGCCTGTTTTGATGGGGAAGTTTTGCTGTACTTCGGCACGTTCTTTTCCACCAAAAGGCGGATTGGCAAGTACCACATCATAGCGGTCTTTTTCCTGAATGTCGGCAAGGTTTTCGGCAAGGGTGTTGGTGTGGATGATATTGGGTGCCTCCACGCCGTGCAAAATCATATTCATAATGCCGATGATATAGGCCAATGATTTTTTCTCTTTGCCGTAGAAGGTGCGTTTCTGCAAAGTTTCCCAATCCTTGGTAGAGAGACCCTTGCCGTTGGCAGAGGCTGCCGAAACCATCAAGTTGAACGACTCGCACAAAAATCCCATGCTGCCCCCTGCCCCATCATAGACCGTTTGGCCGATCTGGGGATTTACTACTTGGATGATGGTCCTTATCAACGGTCGGGGGGTGTAGTATTCGCCTCCATTCCGCCCGGCATTGCCCATGTTCTGTATTTTGGCTTCATACAGGTGGCTCATTTCGTGCTTCTCTGCATGGGTCCTGAACCGCAACTCATCAATCCGATTGATCACTTCCCGCAAATTGTAGCCGCTTTGGATGCGGTTTTTCAGTTCGCTGAAAATCTCTCCAATCTTGTATTCAATGGTGTCGGCACTCTCGGCGCTTTGCTTAAACTTTTTGAGGTAAGGAAAGAGTTGGTTGTTTACAAAGTCGGTGAGGTCGTCCCCGGTCAGGGCTTTGTGGTGGTCGAGGACCTCCGCCCTGCCGCCCCCATTGGAGGCGGAGATCTTTGGCATGGCCCAAACTGTCCATTGGTAGTCCCTGTCAATGATTGGCGTATAAGTCTTACCGGTGAGTTCGGCCGCTGTGGCCCGGTCCTTCTCCAAGTCATCCAAATACTTCAGAAACAAAATCCAGGAAGTCTGCTCCACATAATCCAATTCACTCCCGCAACCCGCGTCCTTGTGCAGTATATCGTCAATATTTTTAAAAGTCTGTTCGAACATTATTTTTGGTTTATTTCAATTGTCTAAAACTATCACTATCCCCTTAATAATCAAAAAAAAGCTTTTTAAACTGAAGTGCATTCTACTAAAGCTAGCTTTCCTCTTAAATTAAAAAAATTTTACTGATTTACAGCCTCTAGCAAAAAGCCCTGATCAATGCATCCATCAGGGCTTTTTTATGGACTTTTGGGCTAGGGGGCCGAATGTTAGACCAAATTAGGCATTTTAATTTTTTGGTAAATGAGCTATTATACTATCAACAATAGGATAGAACTCTCGCATTGGTTCTTTTGGCAAACTTCGCAAGTTTTCACATCCAGCAAAGTTACCTGTGAATGGGGAAAGCTTTGAAAGATTAGTTGTATTTGTAAAGTCATTTGTTATTATGTCTGCTATAAACTTGAAAACTTTATACTCATTTTCTACAAACTCACTAAAAATATTGTTTAAGTATATTGAGTCATGATTGATTCCATATTTCCAATATAGCTCTTCAAGAATAATATTTTTGAAATGTTTTGGTATTGATAACTTAATCAAAGGTGAAGTAGTGAATTTTTCATTGCAATACTCTTCTAGATGGTACGATTCACTGCTTTTATTATTCAATTGTATATTTCCCCAAAGCATAAAGCACCCAGATTGAGAACGTAGCCGTGGATTGACCAAATGGGTATTGACTATTTGAGGTTCAACAATGTTTGTTCGAAAGTCATTGAAATTGAAACTTTTGAATTTTGTTTTGTCACAAATAATGAATGATCCATCCAAATTCAAATTGTTTTCACAAGCAAAGTACAAAGATACTAGTATGTCATTACTCCAATCAAGAAGTCTAGTTGGCACACCATAGTGTTGGCACATTGCCAAAAACTCAACTTCGTGATTCGTGTAAAGGTGGGTCTTTTTAATTTTTTTGTAGCTGAAGAGGTATAGTAAAAATGCTTCTAAAATAACAGTTTGGTATCTTTTTAATGGCTTGGGTTTTATTCTATGAATAGAGGGTATAATTTGCCAACTCGATTCGCTTTGCCCACGGAAGCAGTAATTTCCAGATACAGGGTTTAATTCATAAATGTATCTTAATAAATTGTCTATACTTTTTATTTCCATTTTTTCAATTTCTGTTGTATTTAGACCTTGTTTTATTTTAAACCATCGGTGAATCACTTAATCCATAAATAGTCAAATAGATATATTTTAAGTCACTTTTATTTTTTAAACCTAATAAATTCTTCCTCCACAAAAAATACCCTAAACACGGTATTTTCACTTTCCTGAAACTAAATAATCACAACCCCACCGTCCCCAAAACCTTCCTAATCGCCTCCATATTCAACCTCAAAGCCTCCTCATTTTCCAGATCATTAATGGCCTGATTAAAGGGTTCTGTCCGGAGAGGCCCATCATATCCGATGTATACTATGCCCTGCATAAATTCCTTGATGGGAATCACTCCG
>NZ_JBGTCA010000543.1:0-8622 GCF_041749095.1 Aquiflexum sp.
AATGAGCAAGCCCGAGACCGTTTTTTTAATAAGGATGGAACGCAGAATGATTTAGGAAAATCAGCCATGGAAAAAGTGAATGTGACGGGTAAAGAATTAGAGAGTTTAGGAACATATACATCCAAGTTTACTGACTGGGTGATACAGTAACCCTGTATCTGCCTTTTTTATAAGTTTATTTTAAAAATCAACCACTAATTAATCTTTCTAACCATGAAAAAAACACTGATCACTTTCGCTATTTTAATATTGGGAACAGGGAGTTGGGCCCAATCTAATACAACTGATGAAAATGCTATTAAAAAGATAGTGCAGAAAGAAGCGGAAGCTGCCGAAAATGCAGACTATAAGCAGTGGATTGAATGTTTTGCTAAGTCTCCGGATGTTGCTTTTGGATTTAGCGACTTATTACCGACTTACATGTTAAGGAGTTATGACAAACTGGCTAAATTTGGGAAAGATTTTTTCCCTGCTGATCCTGTGCCCGCCTCGGGCGTAAATGAATTTACTGATTACCAAATAAGAATAAATGGGACTTCAGCATTTGTCACCAGCGTGCAAATAAATACCAATCCTGATGGAATAATACAGCGCTTTCATAAAGCAGATTATTTGGAAAAAATAGACGGTGAGTGGAAGATGATCGGTCACTTTTTTTCAGTGGAACCTAAATCTCTTTCTGATCAGGGAAAATAACTATGTTATTAAATTATTAAGTTGAAATATAAAAGTTGAAATGTAAGAAGTCTCAGCTTTTCATTGAGTTTCAAAATTGGAATAGTTAAAAAATTAAATAAACAATTTTAAATAAAAATCCAATGAATGATCAATCTACAAATACGGAAGGTTCCCTAAGGGGAAAATTCGCCCTTGTAACCGGTAGTTCCCGGGGAATTGGCAGAGGTATCGCCTTAAAACTGGCGGAAAAAGGAGCCACTATAGCCATCAACTACTTAAAGGATGAAGCAGCCGCTAAAGATACTTTGGCTAGAGTTAAGGAGCTTGGGGCTGAAGGAATGATTGTGCAGGCTGACGTATCAAAACCAAAAGAACTCACCGATATGCTCAATCGGGTTAATGATGATTTCGGGGCATTGGACATTTTCATCAACAATGCCCTTGGGGATTTACTCGGATTTATGGTTCCACCACTACAGGTCTCTTTAGAACAGTGGGATGAAGCTTTTCATGTTCAGTCACGTGCCTTTCTAGTAGCTGTTCAGCATTTGTCAAGTTATATGCGCAATAATGGCCGCATAGTGGCCATCAGCTATTGGCCTGGTAGCCATTTAGGTGGATTTTTACCCTATTTTGCCATGGGTACTAACAAAGCAGCACTTGAAGCGATGTGCCGCTACTTTGCTGTAGCTCTCGCTCCAAAGGGAATCACTGTTAATGCGCTTTGCCCGGGCATAACTGATGACAGCATAGTTAACAGCCTTCCAAAAGAGGCTACGGAAGCCATGCTTTCTTGGTTGAAGCAGGGATGGAATCCGATGGGACGTCCCGGAACTCCAGCGGACATAGGAGCTGCTGTCGCCAGCCTATGTAATGAAGATGCAGGATGGATCACAGGTCAGACTATTGTTGCTGACGGCGGTGCCTCTCTAATGTGTCCGGAAGTGCCTCTTGATTTCCAACGTCCTTAGGGCTGAGACAAGATGTAGATAGGCTAGGTGTAGATTTGATTTTGAAAGCAAAATCCTGTTCTGTCTAGCAGCCTAGTTAGACAATCCAATTTCTTTTCCAAAATAGTATAGGTATGAAAAAATCACTGAAAATCCTTTTAATGCTGAACAGCTTAATGTTTGGGACAATCTGCTTTGGACAGGAAGCTGCCCAAGAAAATGAAAATGCTATCATTTCTTGGATCCAAGAGAATGCTATTCCTATCAATCATGTGGAGGCAGGCAATGGGTTTGAGGATTTGCAGCCCCTAAAAGAAATATTAAAGGATGTGAAAGTGGTCGGTCTTGGGGAAGCCACCCATGGCACAAGGGAATTTTTCCAGATTAAGCACCGACTGTTGGAGTTTTTGCTAAAAGAAATGGGCTTTACTGGCTTTGCCATGGAAGCCTCATATTCTGCCTGCAAGCCGATCAATGATTATGTCCTTTTTGGAAAAGGAGATATTTACGAAGTACTCACAGGCCAGGGTTATGTGCCTTGGGATACGGAAGAGATGATCGAGATGATCGAATGGATGAGGGCTTATAATGAAAATGTAGTTGAGGAGAGAATGGTTAAATTTTATGGAGTTGACCTGGCTTACCAGGATATCGGGAGAAAGGAAGTGTTAGCTTATTTAGAAAAAGTTGCACCTGAAATGAGATCCCAAGCAGATTCTATTTTCAAAATTTTGGCAAATGAGGAAGGCAAATGGCCTATTAAAATTGATAGTTTATCTCAAAATATAATGTTGCATGCGTTCCCCAATTTTCAGAATTTAATGGATGATTTATTAGCCAATAAAGAAACCTTTATCAAAAATTCCTCTCCATATGAATTTGATCAGGCTTTACAGAATCTCCGAGTGATGAGACAATTTATGTTAGTAAATACGCCTGGATTGCATCCACCATTTATGGATGGGGGCATTGTGCGATCCATTTCCATGGCTGCAAACCTAATCTACCTGATGGATCAGGCAGGTCCAGAAGCTAAATTTGTAATTTGGGCACATAATTCCCATATAGCCAAGGATGTCTGGAATGGAGATACTATAATGGGATATGAACTAAGAAAAAAGTATGGTGATGCATACTATGCATTAAGTTTGGAAATGAATCAGGGCTCCTATCAAACTCGCACATTCCTACCTCCTAACCTTTTGGGAGACCTAAAATCCCTAACAATACCTCCTGCCCCTGTAGTCTCTTGGCCATGGTACCTTGCCCAGGCAAATGTTGCAAACATTTTATTGGACTTCAGAGGAGCATCTAAAACTCCGGAACTAGAGACCTGGGTAAATGCTCCTCGAAATATATTTCTTGCTGGTTGGGTACATGAGGCTGAACCCAAACTGAACTACACTGAACTGGAAATGGGTAGATTGTATGATGGCATCTTATATATCCAAACTACAAATCCCTCCCGACCCACCGCAAATGCCTTAAAATCTGCGGCTGAAAGAAAGGGTCTTTGAAAATTCTGATGCGAAACACCCGATCGGTTTTTAAGGGTAAATGCCAACCTCTTATAACCATCTGCCTAATTTTCTAAGGCTCTCCAAATTATGAACTGGCGCAAACACATCTACAAATGGGAGGGCCGCTTGCATTCCTGCCACATCGGGACTATAGGAGGCATAACCGGCCAGTGGATTTAACCAAATTACCTTCTTCGACCGACGTTGAATAGTTTCCATACTTCGCTCCAGAAATGGGATATCCCCCGTATCCCAGCCATCGCTAAATATGACTACAATCGTTCGCTTATTTAACAAACGTGCATGTTTTTGGACCAAATCGTTTAGGCTTTCACCGATTTTTGTACCGCCGCTCCAGTTGTTATTTCGGCTACCTAATAAGCCTAACGCTGTTGGAAAATCATGTTGTCCCAATAGACGGGTTATATTTTCTAAGGATGTACTGAATGCAAATGTTTCAATCTTGCCGAATACACGTTGAAACGCAAACATAAACTGAAGAAGAAAAGCAACATATAGATCCATTGATTTACTGACATCACACAGCAGGATAAGTTTGGTCCTTTTAGGCTTGGTTTTTTTAAAAGCGATTTCAAACAACTCACCTCCATGCCGCATGTTTTTTCTCAAGGTTCTTCTTAGATCAGGAAGATGTACTTTATCTGAATGCGTATACCTTCGGTTGAGTTGTGCTGACAAACGCTTGGATAAGGCTTTTATACTTTTCATCAAGTCATCCAAATCATCTACAGGCACTGCTGAGAAATCCTTTTGGGATAAATTTTCACCAATACTATAAGATGCCGTTTCTTCCTTTTCAATGTTTTGATTCCCATTCAACCAAGATTTTAGGGCTTTAAAGGAAGCATCTTCTGTTCCCTGCGTTATAATTGGTTTAGTTTCTGTTTTAACTTTTGAATCAATGGCCTTTTCTAATTCTTTCCAATATTCATTAAAAAGCTTATCAAATTCACGCAGTTCTTTTAGACTTCTGCATAAGACTGCTTTAAGTGCTTGTTTAAAAATATTTCTTTCGCTGTAGTTAATAAATTGCAATGATTGAAGGGCTGTGGCTTCTTCTTCAGCACTTAATAAAAAACCTCTATTTCTTAGAAACCTGCAGAACTGTACAATATTTTTTGAAAGGGATGTTTGACGGGAAATCATAAATCGTCAATCTTGGATTTTATCCCTGCACTTTCAAACAACTCACTTAAAGACATTTGTACCTGTCTTGTATCCTTCCAGTCTTTTAATACAACACCCAATGTTTGTTCTACTGTTTTTTTGTCAAGGTAATCAATATGCAGCGCCGACAAAGCCATTGCCCAGTCCAGTGTTTCCGCAATACCAGGGGGTTTTTCCAGCTTTATGTTTCGCAGGGTTTGCATAAAACGGCATATCTCCACACCTAATTTTTGGTCAATTCCGGGTACCTTACTTTTGACAATCAGCCATTCTTTCTCAAAGTCCGGATAATCTATATAGAGGTATAAACAACGTCTTCTTAATCCTTCAGATAATTCCCTGGTTCGATTTCCCGTCAAAATTACCTGCGGGATGTGGGTTGCCTTTATCGTTCCGGTTTCAGGAATGGTAATTTGCCAGTCACTTAGCACTTCGAGTAAATAACTTTCAAACTCTTCATCCGACCGGTCGACCTCATCAATTAATAATACCGCTTTTCTATGGTGGGTAATGGCCTGCAATAAGGGCCTTTTCATTAAAAAATCCTGACTGAAAATCGTCTTCTCCTTTTCATCTACGCTCTGCCCGGAATGTTCCACCATCTTTAGATGCAGAAGTTGTCGTTGATAATTCCATTCATAGATCGCGTGCGTAGCATCAAGGCCTTCATAACATTGCATGCGTATCAGATCGGTTTGCATCGCTTTGGCCATCACTTTCGCAATTTCAGTTTTTCCAACTCCTGCCGGACCTTCAATCAGTAGGGGTTTATTCAATTGTAGGGAAAGAAAAACAGACATACATACACCGTCATCAGCAATATAAACCTGCTCATCCAACATCTTTTTAATATCTGAAAGGCTTATTTTGTAACTATTTTTCTCCATTATTTACGTCGATATCTTTGAAAATATCCATTGATTAAATTGAAAGAGGGGGAACTGTAATTCCCCCCAAACACGCTTTTTGATAATGATTTAACAAGTTCAGAGCTGATTTAAGCAACAGCTTGCAAAGCTCTTTTGAGATACACTTTTGCCAAATTCCGACGATAATCCTCAGAAGCAAAATTGTCCCCTAAAACATTTACACCATTGCCTATCCCGTTTATCGATGCATCCAAATTAGATACATCCAAAGCTTTTCCCGAAACGGCATTTTCTGTTTCACGATCTCTAAATGGAGTATCAGCAACACCCGTAAAAGCAATATTTGTTTTTCCATCAGGAAATCGAAGTACAGCACATCCCACAATGGCAAATCTCGAAGCAGGTTGGGAAAATTTCAGGTAAATCATTTTCGAACCTTCCGCGGGAACTGGTATTTGGATACCCGTAATAATTTCACCTTCCTGCAATTGGGTAGTGAATAGACCTGTAAAGAAATTCGTTGCCTTAATGTTTCTCACGCCGCTACTGCCCCTCACTTCAATTGAAGCATCCGAGGCAAGCACCAAAGCAGGCCAATCGGCCGCGGGGTCAGCATGTGCCAGACTTCCACCTATGGTACCACGATTGCGGACTTGAACATCCCCAATCATACCTGCGGCTTCTGCAAAAAAAGGCAGGTGTTTTTTGATGAGTTCATTTTTAGCGATATCATGATGTGTTGTTCCAGCGCCAATGTTGATTTGTCCGTTTTCTCTGAAGACCCCTTTCAATGTAGGAATATTGGCAATGTCCACCAGCAGATCTGGTTGACTTAGGCGCATTTTTATGGAAGGAAGCAGGCTATAGCCACCTGCCAGTAATTTACCTTTTCCGGCTGAAATTTCGGCCAGCGCTTCTTCCACAGTCTCGGCTTTTTTATATTCAAATGCAACTGGTATCATATTGGATTTGGTTAAACCCTAAACCTGTTATTGGATTTAAGGATTGAGTTTAAAATGATTTTTTAGATTTCATAACTTGCGCATAATGGCAAGTTTGTTTTCTTATTTTAATTCGGAAAGAGCAATTCTTATCCTACTTTTTTCAGATGAATTTTAATTTTACCCTTCTCAATAATACTTCATTGGAGATTGCATCGCTCTCCAAACCTTCTCCGATGTCAATGGCATTCGGATATCCTTAATTTTATGGCCACCACTCCATAAGGCATCTATCACCGCATTCACCACAGCAGGTGTGGCGCCAATGGTACCTGCCTCTCCGGCACCTTTTACTCCAAGAGGATTGTGCGGACAGGGCGTAACCTGGTTGGCAGTTTCAAACATGGGGACATCATCAGCTCGAGGCATGCAATAATCCATGTACGATCCATTTGTTAATTGGCCGTTTTCGTCATATTCTGCACCTTCGAATAAAGCTTGACCAATACCTTGGACAACTCCACCATGTATTTGTCCTTCTACAATCATAGGATTGATAATGTTTCCTACATCATCCACCGAAATGAAACGTTTTAATTTTACCTCCCCGGTTTCTTTGTCTACTTCTACCACGGCGATATGGCAACCAAAGGGATAAGTGAAATTGACAGGATCGTAAAAGCTGTTGAAGTCCAGACCAGGTTCCAGGTCTGGAGGATAAACATGGGGTATATAAGCTGTCAAAGCAATGTCACCAAAGCTTAAGGATTTGTCTGTTCCTTTTACTGTAAACTGTCCTTTGGCAAAATCTATATCATCTGCACTAGCTTCCATTTTGTGGGCAGCTATTTTTTTACCCTTCTCAATTATTTTTTCAATGCTTTTTACTATGGCACTTCCGCCTACTGAAAGGCTTCGAGATCCGTAAGTACCCATTCCAAAGCCGACGCTATCACTATCACCATGATTAATTTCAATATCCTCCATGGGAATCCCCAATTGATTGGATACAATCTGTGCGAAAGTTGTTTCATGTCCCTGTCCGTGGGAGTGGGAACCTGTAAATACACTTACTTTTCCGGTTGGCTGCACCCGAACCTGTCCCACCTCAAAAAAACCTGCCCGGGCACCCAAGGCACCGGCTATGGCTGAAGGGGCTAATCCACAGGCTTCAATATATGTAGAGAAGCCTACCCCTATCAATTTGCCGTTTTGGGAGCCTTCTTTCTGTTTTTCCCTGAATGATGAATAATCCAACATCTCTAAACCTTTGGTCAAAACCCCTTCATAATTTCCGCTGTCATATTGTAGCGCTACCTGAGTTTGGTACCCAGGCTGATTTACCCCATCAAATGGAGGAATGAAATTTTGAAATCTTAATTCTGCCGGATCTCTTCCCATTTCCAGTGCTGCGAGATCCATTAGACGTTCCAGAAGGTAAGAAGCCTCAGGACGACCAGCACCGCGGTATGCATCCACGGAAGTGGTGTTGGTAAATACACCTGTGACATCTACATTTATTTTCGGGGTTGTGTATAATCCCTGTAAGAGCGTCCCATAAAGGTAGGTAGGTACGCCAGTTGAAAAAGTGGAAAGATAGGCCCCAAGGTTTGCCAAGGTTTTAACCCGAAGTCCTACTATCTTTCCATCCTTATCAAAACCCATCTCAGCTTTTGTAATATGGTCCCGTCCATGAGCATCCATAATAAAACTCTCATGCCGTTCGGCGGTCCATTTTATGGGCCGACCAATTTCTTTGGAAGCCCAGGTAAGCAGTGCCTCTTCTGTATAATGAAAAGCCTTACTGCCAAATCCACCTCCTACATCTGGACCAATTACCCTTACCTTATGTTCCGGAACACCCAATACAAATGCAGTCATTAATAAGCGTATGAGGTGAGGATTTTGGGTACTGGTATAAAGCGTGTATTTTTCATTGGCAGCATCATACGAACCTATATAACTTCTTGGTTCGATTGCATTTGGAATTAAGCGCTGATTAACTAAATCCAAGGTAGTAACATGAGCTGCACTGGAAATCGCTTCGTCCACTTCCTCTTTTGGATTTCCGAGTTGCCAGTCAAAGCAAATATTGTTTGGCAAATCTTGGTGAACCAACGGAGCCCCTGGTTTTATCGCTTCTGCAGCATTTACCACAGCTTGTAATTCCTCATAATCCACTTGAATAGCCTCTAAAGCATCTGCGGCCTGTTCCCTGGTTTCTGCGATGACCATGGCGACTGGATCTCCTACATGCCTGACCTTGTCGGCAATCAGCAGGGGATGTTTGGGCTCCCTCATTGTATCACCGTTCTTGAAGTTTACCTGCCAGCCCACCATAGCCGTCAGTTTAAGGACGTAAGACCCTGTTGGTGAGGTGTTTTTGCAATAAATCGTAGATCCCCCTTGGGATCTTTCTTCCTTTTGTTCATATTTGTATCTGTTTTTTTAGTTGAAAAAGGCGGCTTACTTCGTC
>NZ_JBGTCA010000544.1:0-20756 GCF_041749095.1 Aquiflexum sp.
AATTAAGAAGTTATTCCGGTATTCCTAAAAATGGACCTGTTTCTGATGAAATGGCCAAAAAATTAATACATGGTTATTACGCCAGTGTAAGTTATGTAGATGCACAGATTGGCAAAGTATTAGAGGCATTAAAAGAGCAAGAACTGGATAAAAATACCATTGTGGTTTTGTGGGGCGACCATGGCTGGAATCTGGGTAATCATCAATTATGGTGCAAACATTGTAATTTTGCGACGTCCCTTCATGTTCCGCTATTGGTGAAAGTTCCCGGCCAAACTTCGGGACAGAGGACAAGTTCCATTACCGAGCTTATAGATATATTTCCAAGCCTATGCGAACTGGCAGGCATTCCAATACCCGAACATGCCGACGGAGAAAGTTTTGTACCTCTAATTAGAGGTGATGAGGTAAAAAAAGATTTTGCTATTTCAAAATGGTTTGATGGGATTACTTTGGTTAAGGACAATTATTTCTATACTGAATGGATAGACAAAAATAATGATGCTAAAGCAAGAATGTTATTTGACCATTCCATAGATCCATTGGAATTAAACAATTTGTCCGAAATACCGGAATATCAGGAAACGGTAAAAGAATTAAGTAAAAAGCTTCGGGAAAATTGGGGAAGTGATTTTTTCGTTGACCGAAGGGTCAAAATAAATTGATAACCAAATTGTAAAAAAATCGAAATATTAACCTTAAGTTCTTTTGAAAAAGCCAATCACCATCAAAGATATTGCAGAAAAGCTCAATGTTTCTGTGGCCACGGTTTCAAGGGCTTTGAGAAATTCCAGTGAGATAAAGAAAGAAACCAAATTGGCCGTGCTCAAAATGGCCAAGGAAATGGACTACCACCCTAACCTTCTGGCCAGCAGCCTTAGCAGCAAAAGATCTAACATTATCGGAGTGGTGGTGCCAACCATCAACCGACAATTTTGGTCCAACTCAATTTCCGGAATTGAAAGTGTGGCTTATAAAAAAGGGTACAAGGTTATGATTTTTCAGTCAGCAGAGTCTTACCAAAAAGAGGTTGAAATTGTAGAAATTCTTGCCAATAGTATGGTAGATGGGATTCTGATTGCATTTTCCAAAGAAACCCAAGATTTTGCCCACATCGACCATATTGTGGATAGGGGTATCCCGGTTTTACTTTTTGAACGGGTTTGCGATTCGCTCCAACTTTCAAAAGTGATCACAGATGATTTCTTTGGTGCTAAATGTATTGTCAATCATTTGATTGAAAGAGGAAAAAATAGAATTGCTTATATCGGTGGCCCATTGTCCCTGACAGTTTGCATGGAAAGATTCCGAGGTTACCAAAGTGCTTTGCTAGAGAATAAAATTCCATTTGATCAAGATTTGGTTATTGAGATTTCTGATTTTGATGCAGACATTTCAAGCAATGCGTTTAAAAATCTTTGGCATTCCGGAAAAAGACCGGATGCAGTATTTTGTTTTGCGGATATTCTGGCGTTAGGTGTTTTAGCTGCTTCAAAAGAAATGGGAATTAAAATACCGGAAGATTTGGCCATAGCTGGATTTGGCAATGATGATATCACCAAATATGTCAGCCCTTCCATTACCACCATGGCCCAACCATCTTTTGAAATAGGTCAATTGGCAGCAATATTGATCTTAAAAGAAATCAATTCTGAAGAAGAAGATGAGTTTATTTTTAAAACAGAAGTAATCAAACCAAATCTAATAGTAAGGGAAAGCAGTTAATTCTGTTTTTTCTTCGTGGAGTTTCTTTCTACCAAAGTAGTAAGAAGGACAAATGATTGGGGATCATCAGATACTATTTCATCCAATTGGTCCAATAAATGGTTGGCGGCCAATTGTCCCATTTCATAACCCGGTTGGGAAACAGTCGTCAGTGAAGGGTCTACCACAGCCGAGGTGGGATTATTGGTAAATCCGGCCAAAGCAATCTGTTCCGGTATTTTGATTCCTTTCTCTTTCAATACCATCATGACATCTACTGCAAGAGGATCAATCATCGCAAAAATTGCATCGGGGATATCCTCGCTTCCCAACATATCCAAGGTTACTTGCCTGTTCATTTCCTGGGTAAGGTCGGTAACATATACCCTGCTTTCTTCTTCGGAAATACCATATTCGGCTAAAGCTTCAAGGTAACCTTCTTTTCTTTTTTTACTGATGTAAAGGTCTTCGGGGCCTGAGAAATAAGCGATGTTTTTGCAGCCCTGTTCCAAAAGATGCTGTACAACCATATAGGCTCCGTGAGCATCATCTACAGTCACCTTTGAAACCGGGATTTCTTCTGTGACCCTGTCAAACATGATAAAAGGTATTTCCCTGTCATAAAGCTCCTGAATATGTTCGTAGGTTTTTGTTTCCCTGCTCAGGGAAATCAAAAGCCCATCGACCTGACTTGACACAAGTGTTCTGACATTGGCTTTTTCCTGTTCATAAGATTCATTGGACTGGCATATCATGATATTATAGCCTCTTTTATAGGCAGTGTCCTGAATGCCACTGATATTGCTTGAAAAAAAATGAGAGGTCAATTCAGGAACAATCACTCCCAAAACCTTACTCTTCGAAATTCTAAGGCTTTGCGCAAGCAGGTTGTATTGATAGTTCATGCTTTTTGCCATTTCCACGATACGCAGCTTGGTATCCGGATGAAGCTCGGGTGAGTCCTTCAATGCCCGGGAAACGGTAGATACCGATACTCCCAATTTCTTGGCAATTTCTTTCATCGTTACCTGATGGCCTTTCTTCATGATCTCTTGGGTTATTGGGAAAATTTTATTCCTGATACAGGGTAAACAATACTGTCTGCCCTACTGCACGTAAGCTTCTTTTATCAATGATTTCTATATTATCGGAATGTGTATGGTGATAATGGCCAAAGCCATAATCCGGGGAAAATTCCACAATATTGATCATTGGAATCCCGGCATCACGATTGACAAAAACATGGTCATCGATGATTTCAGGAGCATCCCTCATGATAAAGAAGTCTGAATATCCCAATTCTGAAGCAAAATTCCACACTTTATTGACAATGTTTTTGCCATAGCGCATAGAATAACCCTCTCTGTAAAACCTAGCTCCTTTGGCACCCACAAGATCAACTAAAATCCCATAATAAGCAGAATATCCCTTTTCATGTGGTGTTTTGGACCAATGTTGCGAACCAAGACACCACCAAATTTGGGAATTGTCCCTCGTATTGGCATGTTCAGGTTCACCGTCATCCTCTCCGTCAAATAAAATGAAATCTATTCCAATCTCAGGCTTTAACTCCGATTCTTGGATTACCCGGGCAATTTCCA
Source organism: Aquiflexum sp. (assembly GCF_041749095.1). GTDB lineage: Bacteria > Bacteroidota > Bacteroidia > Cytophagales > Cyclobacteriaceae > Aquiflexum. The sequence goes on from NZ_JBGTCA010000544.1 coordinate 3,306, forward strand.
TCAGTACCGCAACACCTGAACCTCCGTCATTGGCACCATCTATCGGTTCATCTATTCGTTCTGTATCCTTGTCCGCTACCCTTCGGGTATCCCAATGGGCGGCCAATATCACTCTTTTCTTTGCAGAGGGATTATAGGAAGCGATGATATTGGTCAGGTCCCAAAGTTTGTTGTCATAGGTTTTGGCCTGAAATTCCTGCGTTTGCACTTCCAATCCAAATTCATCCAACTTTTTGATCAGCCATTCTTTGGTTTTTCGGTGACCATCTGTATTGGGAACCCTCGGGCCAAAATCAACTTGTTTTTGGATATAGTTGTAGGCTGAATCAGCCGAAAACTCCGGAACAGGTTTATAAGTGATCTGCTCCTGAACAGTATCAGTGGTTTTGTCACTACCACAGGACCAAACAAATAATAGCAATAAGAAAAGCAAAACATGTCTATTCCTCATATGCCCAATCAATTTTGTCTTTCATGTCTTTGACCACAAATCCCAATTCTTTTAAGTCCAACCTGATTTCATCCACTTTATCGTAATTTTTAGCAGTTTTGGCCTCTGTGTAAATCTTGAGGAGCACATCCAATAATCCCTGTTGATTATCTGACTTTTCTTCCTTTAGCCCGAGGATTTCATCTACGAAAACCACATAGGTACTGATCATTTTATCGAAAATTTCCTTTCCAAAAATGGAAGAATGCAACTGACCGGTATAGACCGAATTGATTTTTTTCAGGATGTTGAAAATATGTCCTATTGCCTGTGCGGTATTGAAATCATCGTCCATTGCTCTGTAAGCGCTGGAAATGCTTTGTTCCACTTGATTTATCTGGTTTTCGTCTAACCAGTCATTTTTATCAGAATTGAATTGCAGATTTTTGGCAATACGCAAACCGTTAATGATCTTTTTGTACCCTTTCTGCGCGGCTATAAGGGCATCATTGGAAAAATCCAAGGTTGATCTGTAATGGGCTGTCAGTATAAAGTAACGAATTGTCATAGGGCTATAGGCCTGTTCCAATAGTTGATGGTTCCCTGAGAACAATTCCTGAAGTGTAATGAAGTTTCCCAGTGATTTGCCCATCTTTTGCCCGTTGATGGTGATCATGTTGTTGTGCATCCAGTATTTGACAGGATCTTGATGGTTGCAGGCATTACCTTGGGCAATTTCGCATTCGTGATGCGGAAACATCAGGTCCATACCGCCGCCGTGGATATCAAATTGTTTTCCAAGGTATTTGGAACTCATTGCTGTACATTCCAAATGCCAACCTGGAAAACCAACTCCCCATGGAGATTCCCATTTCATTAAATGTTCCGAAGAAGCATTTTTCCACAGAGCAAAATCCACAGGGTTTCTTTTCTCTCCCTGTCCATCCAAAGCCCTGCTTCCGCTTATCAACTCCTCCAATATCCTCCCGGAAAGCTTGCCATATTGATACTTTTCATTGTATTTGAGTACATCGAAATACACAGAACCGTTGACTACATAGCCCAATCCTTCATCAAGAATTCCTTGCACCAGTGCGATTTGTTCAGGGATATGACCGGTCGCCCGGGGTTCTATACTGGGCTTCCAGGTATTGAGTGCTTCCATATCCCTATGGTAACTATCAGTATATTGCTGTGCCACTTCCATTGGTTCAAGTTGTTCCAATTTGGCTTTTTTGGCGATTTTATCTTCTCCCTCATCTGCATCTCCCTGTAAGTGCCCTACATCAGTGATGTTCCGAACATAACGTACTTTATACCCCATATGGGTCAAATACCTATTGACTGTATCAAAAGTAACTGCAGGTCTGGAATGTCCCAAATGGGCATCACCATATACAGTCGGTCCGCAGACATACAAGCCTATATGTGGGGGACTTAGTGGTTCAAAAACCTCTTTCTTGCGGGAAAGGGTGTTGTATATTTTGAGGGTATTTTGTTTCATGATTTTTAATGTACAATGTACTATCCGCCACGGAGGACAAGATGTACTAAGTACCAAGTAAAATAAATTTGAACCTGCAAAATAGTTTATTGGAATGAGTAAATAAAGGTATTCTTTATTTGTATGTCTAAAAATGAATTTCCTTAGAGGGTTTTTAAATATATAGTCAGACACTGTTTTTAAATGGGTCTTCAAAAAATTTAGCTACTCATCTGCCGCTTGATATGGAGGAAGTGCAAAATCGGAAATTCATGATACTACTTTGGTAATATCATGGTCATCGGAACCCTTTTTGGCCCACTTGTCTATTGATGTGGCAGTTTTATAGTCTGAAAAATTAATTAAAAATAACCACATTTTTTAGACAACAGGGTTGTATTAAGCAAACATCAAACGCCCTTTAGGATTTGGAATATCTCTACCCAATTGAACTGCAGTTTCAATCCATTCAGCAATGACTACTTCAATATTTGCCAATGCTTCGGCATAGGATATCCCGTCTGCAACACATCCTGCCAATTCGGGGGCTTCCGCTATAAATGCTTGATCATCTTCACTCCAATAAATAATTATTTCATATCTAGGGTTAGTCTTCATTTTTTTTAAGATTAAGTTTATATTTTATAATAATATTTCTTACCTGTTTGACTTGATAAGGTTTAGCTTTTCCTTCTTTTTCCTGAATATTAATAATTTCTTCAATTGAGTCTTTATGGTAAATATGGTGACTTCCTTTTATTCTCTCCTTAAAACTAAGAAGACTTAAAATTTTCCGTAACTCCGAAAAACTGATATTTTGATCTGATCTTCCACTTAGGATTGTAGCCAAAAGTTTTTCATTTTTCCCCATTTTCAAAAATACCAAAAGAATTTTTTATAACACAAAAATTCTGCGTATTGGTTTTCTAATAGTATTTAGACCGCCATTTGATCAAAAGCTATGTGCTCTCTATGTTCTATGTGGTAATAAAAAAAGAAGACCTTAGGGTACGCCGCGGCGCGCCCTATGGTCAAAATAACGTCTCGTCTCGCTTCTAGACTTCTCCTGTCGTACCATAATGTCATAAATCGGAGCAGCCGTCATGCTGACGTTAGGAAGCATCTCACGAGGATCAGAAAATGTAAAATAAACATTAATAGAACCTCTTGAGATCCCTCGTACCTCGGGATGACGGGCAACTTGATGTCATTACCTATCCTGAACATTTACAAAATGTTTGAAACTCGAAGTGACACGGAAAACCCTTTTTGATTCTTTATTCTAGTATCTCAAATCTCAAATCTCAAATCTCACATCTAAAAATCAATGCTTAAAATGCCTCACCCCCGTCATCACCATACTCATCCCATGAGCATCACAGAAATCTATGGAGTACTTGTCCTTGATGGAACCTCCGGGCTGAACAACTGCGGAAATGCCGGCTTCATGGGCGATTTCCACACAGTCGGGGAAAGGGAAAAATGCATCCGAAGCCATCACCGCACCATTCAAATCAAAACCAAAAGATTTTGCCTTTTCGATGGCTTGCCTCAAAGCATCCACCCTGGAAGTCTGACCAACCCCTGAGGTAAATAGCTGATTGCTGTTGCTCAGGACGATAGTATTGGACTTAGTGTGCTTACAGACTTTAGCGGCAAAGACCAATGCGCTTTTCTCCTCTTCGGTTGGGGCGACTTTGGTTACTGTTTTAAAGTCTTCCTTGGTTTCTGTCTGCAAGTCCTTGTCCTGTTCGATGATACCGTTCAGCAAGGTTTTAACCTGCTTCGTGCCTTCGATTTGGATTTTTTGTTGTAAAAGAATCCTGTTTTTCTTGCCTTTGAGCAATGTCAAGGCTTCATCATCAAATGATGGTGCAATCAGTACCTCGAAAAACAAACTGTTCATTTCTTTGGCTGCGGTCAGATCCACATTTTGGTTGGTGATCAGAACACCGCCAAAAGCTGAAGTAGTATCAGCAGCAAATGCTTTTTGATAAGCTTCTTTGACTGAATCAGCAATGGCCACCCCACAGGCGTTGGTATGTTTGAGAATGGCAAAAGCAGTTTCTCCTTTAAATTCAGCTATCAAAGCCACTGCTGCATCCACATCCACCAAATTATTATAAGACAATTCTTTACCGTTCAATTGGATGAACAATGCTTCAAGATCACCATAAAAATGGGCAGCTTGGTGTGGGTTTTCTCCATATCTCAAAGCTTTTGCTTTGGATTCGGAGATTTTTAGTGCGGGAATATTTTCGGTTTGATTAAAGTAATTGAAAATATGGGTGTCGTAGTTAGAGGACACCTGAAATGCCTGGGCAGCAAAGTATCTTCTGTCTTCCAAAGTGGTAGCTCCATCCTGATCTTTCAGTTTTTCCTCCAGTTCACCATATTGTGCTTTGGAAGCAACAATGACCACATCCTTGAAGTTTTTAGCGGCAGCACGTATCAGGGAAATTCCTCCGATGTCGATTTTTTCTATGATATCCGCTTCAGAAGCTCCTGAGGCAACCGTTTCTTCAAAAGGATACAAATCCACAATCACCAAGTCAATCGCAGGGATATCAAACTCAACCGCTTGGGAAACATCAGAATCATTTTCTCTTCTGTGAAGGATTCCGCCAAAGATTTTTGGATGGAGGGTTTTGACTCTTCCGCCAAAGATGGAAGGATAGCCTGTCAGTTCTTCAACAGGAATTACCTCGGCACCTTGTTCTTCGATGAATTTTTGGGTGCCACCTGTGGAGTAGATTTTTACCCTTTGGGCTTTGAGTTGTGCAATGATAGGTTCAAGATTGTCCTTGTAATAGACAGAGATTAGGGCGGATTGTATTTTTTTGTTTGCCATGATAAATTAGCCACAAAAGCACAAAGACACAAAGGTCTCAATGCTTTCCAGGGTGTATATAGTAGATGGATTTTTTTGCAAGTCGCAAAGGTAGGAAAACCAATGGATTATAGTAGACTTTCAATCACATTTGGGAAGTATTTGTATTCCAAATGATGGACTTTTTGGGCAATTGTATCAGGTGAATCTTTGGGACTGATTGGCACTCCAGCTTGAAAAATGATTTTTCCTTCGTCATAATTTTCGTTGACAAGGTGGATGGTAATTCCCGATTCTTGATCCCCTGCTTCCTTTACAGCCTCATGCACCTTTGCGCCGTACATGCCTTTGCCTCCATATTTGGGCAATAAAGCCGGATGGATATTGATAATCCTGTCAGGAAATGCTTTGATCAGATTATCGGGGATTTTAAGGAGAAAACCTGCCAATACCACGAAATCAACTTTGTCATCTTTCAGCCTCTGAACAAGTTCCCCGCTTTCAAGTGCCTCTTTATTAAAAGTGAAAGAGGGAACATGAAACTTTTTTGCCCTTTCCAGAACAAAGGCTTCTTTTTTGTTCGAAGCTACCAAAACCACTTTTCCTTTGGAGGAATTTTGGAAGTATTTTATGATTTCCTCAGCGTTGGTTCCGCTGCCTGAGGCAAGGATGGCTATGTTTTTCAAATTGTGGTAAATTATTTGGTCTCAAAAATAGGTAGTGGGATACTATCATCCAAGGTTAAGATCCAATGAGTTGGAGTTAATCATGATCCAAACAATTGAGTTTAGAACCCAGCACTCAAAAGTCCGAAGTTACAAACTTCAGAAAACGGGAGGATTTCCCATTTTAATCCTTTATCAAAGTTTTTGTGGAGATTTTTCCTTTACTGAGTTGGTCTATAGTTTCAAACAATCTTTTGGCATTGGATTTAGAACCCAACAAATGCATGGTTTCCATAATTGAATTGTATTCCTCCAAAGAAATAATAACAACACCTTTTCCTGCCCCCCTTTTGAGGATCAGGCCTTCTTTGTTTGCCACTACCTGATCCAATAATTCCTTCATGTTATTTCGGAATTCTGTATTGGTTACAGTGATCATTTTGGATTTTTAAGAACGTTTAAAAATACTTATTCAAGATCAAGAATACTACTATAGTCTCTATTGATGAATCGGAAAATTCAACTTCCTTGAAATTTGTCAAGTCCCTTTAGGGACATCATGTTGGTAGAAAAATGGATGGTAGTAAGTTTTGTGCCTTTAGGTACAATATATATTCCGTACCTAAAGGCACTTGGTGCTAATTTATATAATCAAGTTTTACCCATATTTTGTCCCTAAAGGGACGACAATCAAAGCCATTATTATTATCTCCTCAACTATGCCAAAAGATGTCGGATAAGATTTTATCTAATTATTATTGAGAACATTTTTGTTTCTAGTGCCATTTATACGTAGAGGGCACTATTCTTCTTTGACTAATATTGTTGAAGCCCATCAAAAGGTAATTTCTTCTCTAAATTGATAAGGTAGATCAATCCAAACTTTCATTAATCAACCTTACCATCAGGTCATTCAAAAATTCCACCTCATAATCACCAACGGTTGGTTCCAAATGATCATTTCCGATTCCACTGTGGTTGGTGATGAAGACATAAGTTCCATTGGTGCTGATAGCAAAAAAGCGCATCAGGAATTCTGTTTCCTTATCAATGCCACTGGCTGTAACAGGAATGATCTTTATTCCTTTGGATGCGGCTGTTTTGATTGATTTTTGAAGACTTAGAAGTACATCAGGTCTATGGTGCGGTGGCGCATCCAATACCAAAAACAATAATCGGGTTTTTGCTTTGGAAGACCATTGGAGATCAGACATGGCTTTTTCCAATGCGGTATGAACTGCCTCAGGGAAATCTCCCCCTCCTTCTGCCTTTTGATTTTTGATGAAATTAATGGTTTTGCTGACATCGGATGTAAAAGGAGAAACCCGTGTCACATAGTCATCACCTACATCTCTGTAAAAGACCGAACTGGTAATCAATTGAAATTGTGGTTGGTTGTTTTTGACTTTTTGCAGCACATCTTTCAACTCGACTTTGAGGTACTCGATTTCATCACCCATAGATCCTGTGGCATCCACCACAAAAGCGATTTCGGCTTTTAGGAAAACAGGTGTCTGAAGGTTATAGCTTATTTTATTAATACCCTGTTCATAAGACAAGACATTGGAATGGATAAGTAATCCGTTGTCAACATCAATGGTCAAGGAGGTATTTTCGGTTCTCTGGGAGGGGCTACCTGCACTATGTCCCCATAATTCAGCTTTGCCTTTATTGTCTGTTTTGGTTGTCCATATTGCTTGACCATTTAATTTTAAAGTTATTGGTACGTCTTGATGGGGATTTCCAGAACCGTCCTTCAATTCCACAGAATACCTTTGGTTGAGATCGAATCCCCAGTAATCGGACATTTTGGAATAATCCTGCTTCGCCAATACAGATTGCCAGAAAGACCAATGATACAAATCTTTCCATTCGCCGGCAGTTATCTGTCCGGGTTGGATATTGTTGTTGCCCCCGGACCCTTCGCCACCGGAAGAGTTTTTTGCTCCTCCATGTAAACTGGCATATTCACCACTCCCGTCATATGTAGCATCACCCATATCCATCATGTCCGATTCGCAGGAAAAAAGAAAACTGATAAGGAAAAGCAGAAGTACATAACTTCCTGAGTAGAGGTTTTTCATAAGAAAATTTGATTGTTTGGTTATATACTTGGGACGAAAATTCAATCTAGGATGTCCCAGCTCTACATGAAATAATTTTCAGGAAAATTAGAATATGCAATCTCCACTTAATATTATTCGTAAGCAGAATGCGGAAAAATTGATGCTGTAGGAACCCGTTAAGTCCAGCAGATATTGGCTAACTCTTCTTCAATGCTCATGCAAATAGGGTCAATATAAAAACCCAAACAACCATAGCGGAATCTTTTTCCCAAAGCCTGTCTCGATTTCATCCAAAGCCAAATAGCTATTGGGCAGGTCTTTGATTTGATCAAACCCTTTGTTTTTACCGCCTACCTCAAAAACATATTTTCCGTTGACCAGGAAATCTCCCTTTTCGGCAAGGTGGATTTCTCCTCCTGAGTTCCTGATTTGATTGATGAAAATTGTTTTGAGTTCAAAACAAATGTTTATAAAAAATGATCTGAGTTCAAAACAATAAAGAAAGTAATTGAGAGTAATTTTCCTTAGTAATGGATTCCTTTAGCTTTCGGATAACATAGGTCAACCAAACAACCTTTACAAAAACCCCATGCTGATAATCCCTGTCAGCATCAATAACTTGGAGAGAATGCTCAGTTGGGAAAAATGAACCTTCCGGTCAGCGACATAGATTTTGTACATGAATACAAAAAACAAAATGCTCAGTCCGCCAAAGTAAATAAACAGATGGAGGTTGTTGATTTTGAAAGTGACCACCAAAATGGCACAGACAAAACAAATGGCAATCAAAAAGATAACCCTTTTGGTGTTCCGGAACCCGATGACGATGGGCAATGTCCTGCAACCATGCTTTCGGTCTCCCTGCCGGTCTTCAATGTCTTTGATGATTTCCCTTATAAGGTTAAGGAAAAAAGCAAAAATGGCATAGGTAAGGACCAATAGTTCTGATTTTTGATAATAGTACCCGATTACCCAAATGGAAAGTCCTGTTAATAGTGCCACTGTAAAGTTTCCTATAAATGGTAGTCTTTTCAGTGAGTTACTGTACCACCACAATAAAAAGGCTGTAACAAAATTGATGACAGCGATCCTTGGGCTTGCCAACCAACCAATTGCAATTCCCGAAATATTCAAGAAAGTATGAAAGAATAATACCACCCGCCTTTTCATGCCCTTTCCAATAATAACCTCATCGGGTTTATTGACATAATCAATCTTGACATCATAGTAATCATTGATCATGTAACCTGCCGCAGCAATGATGACTGTAGAAAGAATGATGAAATACAGGTTGATGTCCTGTAGTACAGGAAGACCTTGTCTGGAAGTTTCCACCAAAAAATAGGCTGTCATCAATTGGGCAAATGCCACAATCACAAGGTTGACAGGCCTACTGATTTTCAGGACACTCCATATAGAAAAGGATTTTGGCATAGGTTTGAAATTCGTAGATCAATATTACGACAAAATGCCTGACATCAGTTCAATTAATTGAATCATCACATGTCATTTTCAAAAATCATTTCAGATTCCCTTCTCAGCCTTCCCTTTCTTCTGCCAAAGCGACTTTCAATTGGAAATAGGAATAGCGCTCACCAAAATGTTCTTTCAGGGGTTTCAGGAAATTTGAATCCTGCCTTCTATAAGCTAATCTGATATTGAGCACATCATCTTTGGAAAGAAAAACTTCAGGATCGACAACTCCTTTTCGGACCAGATTACTCAGATGTTCTTCTACTGTATTGGGGCTCATATTTCTCTCCTGCGCGATCTGATAGATGTTTTTTCCTTCCTGAAAAAGTTTGTAAGTAAGGTTTTCGGATTGATTGTCCTTGGTCGATTTTGGTTTCGAATAATTCCTTTTTTGAATTGGCTCAATGTTATTTTCTTTGACAAATTCCCTGATCACATTCATAAAATCTTCGCCATAGCTGTTGGCTTTGACCCTGCCGACTCCGGAGATGGTTAGAAAAGAAGCATCGTCAATGGGGAAATAAGTTGCCATTTCGACCAAGCTGCTGTCCGCAAAAACCACGTAAGGTGGTACGTTTTGTTTTTGGGCGATCTGAAATCGTATTCTCTTCAATTCATCCAACAAGGCTTCATTGTGTGTTGCTTTGGTAGCAGAGGTCGGTAGTGATACCTCCTCCATGGGCAACAGTATCTTTCCTTTTGATTTCAGTTTTTCCCAAGCAAAGGTTGTCAACTTAAGTGTAGGGAATTGAGATCCGGCCTCTGCGAGGTAGTCTTCCTGAAGGAGTTTGTCCCCAAGTCTTTTCCAAAAATCTTCCGGTCTGTCTTTTCCTATTCCATATACAGAAAGCGTCTGATGGGAATCCTGGACTTTGGAAGATTTGGATCCCCGCAAAACCAAAATCACATATCCCAGTCCAAAACTTTCTCCCAATCGAGCTATGGTAGAAAGCAACATTTGGGATGGAATGGTCATATCCTGGAGATTGCCTTTTTGAAAACAGATGTCACAATTCCCACAATTTCCCTCATGGCATTCGCCAAAATAATTGAGAAGATATTTTCTTCTGCAAATCCTGCTTTGACAGAAGTCCTTCATTTTGTCCAGCTTCCGCTGCATAATCTCAGAAAACTCGTGGTTTTCGGATTGCTCCAGCATTCTGCCCAAAGTAATGGCATCACCGATACTGTAAAATAGCAACGCATCACTGGGAAGTCCGTCCCTGCCTGCCCTGCCGGTTTCCTGATAATAGCCCTCAATATTCTGCGGCATATTCATGTGTACCACATAGCGAACGTTGGATTTGTCTATGCCCATGCCAAATGCAATGGTGGCCACCATAATTTTCACTTCGTCTTTGATAAAGAGCTCTTGGTTTTTCTCCCGATCTTCTCTAGACAGTCCCGCATGGTAGGGCAGGGCAGAAAGACCTGCTTCCTGTAATTTGAGTGCAGTTTCTTCTACATTTTTTCGGGAAAGGCAGTAGATGATTCCTGAATCCTTTTGATGAAAATCCAAAAATTCCAAAAGTTTTTCCATGGCCTGCCTTTTGGCTGTGACCCGGTAGGTAATATTGCTTCTGTCAAATGAAGAAACAAACCACTTTGGAGACTTTAAAAATAGCTTTTCGGCAATGTCCTGACGGGTGAGTTTATCCGCTGTGGCCGTGAGGGCAATGAAAGGTATGTCAGAAAGCTCTTTTCTCAAATCCCCTACTTTGAGATACTCCGGACGGAAATCATGCCCCCATTGTGAAATACAATGTGCTTCATCCACTGCAATGAGTGATAGGTTGATGGACTTTAGAAAATCGACCAATGGATAAGCGCCCCTGAAAAGCCGCTCCGGGGCAATGTACAACAGCTTGATTTTTCCGACTTTTATCTCAGAAGAAATATGCCTTTGTTCGCTGATTCCCTGAGATGAATTAAGAAATGCAGCAGGGATGCCGTTGCTGTTCAATGCATCCACCTGATCTTTCATCAAGGAAATCAAAGGAGAAATCACCACTGTCAAACCTTCCAGGACCATGGCAGGAACCTGATAGCATACAGACTTCCCACCACCTGTGGGCATGAGGACTATTGTATCGTTTTTGTCGAGGACAGATTGGATGATGGCCTGTTGGTTTCCTCTAAAATCACTATATCCAAAATATTGTTGAAGGATTTCGTTGGCTGAAAGCGTGGCGGTAGGGGACATAAAGTAGGGAATTTAATGCTACAAAAGTTGACAGAACTAATTTACGAAAACAGTCTTTTGTATAAAAATCAAGAAGAAAATTAAACGGTTAATTTCCTGTTCATGGTTTTTCGCTGTAAACTCTGACATAATCCACTTCCATTCTTTGGGGCCAGATATCAGGATCTACACCTTTGGCGCCACCCCAATCTCCGCCTACCGCAATATTCAAGATCAGGTAAAAAGGGTGGTCAAAAGGCCATTCTTCAAAACCATTCCCTGTATTCTCAAAAGTATGGTACTGTTCTCCATCCAGATAAAAATCAATTCTGTCTTCCAGCCAATCAATGGCATAGATATGAAACTCTTCCGAACAGGTCGGAACTTGAATCTGCGCGCCTTTTTGGGTGCTTTTCCTATGGTTAAATGCCTCAGTATGGACAGTTCCGTGAATTTTACCTTGGTCAAATCCGACGTGTTCCATGATGTCTATTTCCCCGGATTTTGGCCATCCCCCATATTTGCTTTCTTCGGGCATCATCCAGATGGCAGGCCAGGTTCCAATACCTTTTGGAAGCTTGGCCTTGATTTCAATGTAACCATATTGCCAAGAGGCATTGCCTTTGGTAAGTAATTTTGCAGAGGAAAATCCTTTGGTAAAACTACTGTCCTGATGGGCTTCTATGATCAACCGGCCATTTTCAACCCTGACATTCTCCGTTTTTTCTTTGGTATAGAATTGTAATTCATTGTTGCCCCAGCCATGGTCTCCGACATCATAAGTCCATTTATCGGAGTCAGGAAGACCATCGTATTCAAATTCATCTGCCCAAATCAGCTTGTCATTGGTTTTTTCCTGACAACTGACAAGAAGAGAGATATATATTAGCGGAAATATTATACTTTTCATAATTTTAATTGTAAATAACATACTTTGGAACGGTATTTGTAATATTTATACTGAATTTTATTTTAAACTATAAACCAATTTTGTTATGTCAAATGACCTAAAATTAAAAGGAAACTGGAACCAGCTCAAAGGTAAATTAAAGGAAAAATACGGAGAACTCACAGACGATGATCTGGCTTATGCCGAAGGGCAGGAAGATCAGTTGCTTGGTAAGCTTCAGAAAAAAACAGGAGCAGCCAAAGAAGAGTTGAGTCAAATGCTCTTCGAAAAAGAGGAAGCGTAAAAATAATAGAAAGCGGCAAGAGCCGCTTTTTTTATTATTTTTGTTATATAAGAATAAACCTAAATACCCATGGCATATTATTGCAGACTCGGAAGCATCCCTCACAAAAGACATACACAGTTTAGGCAGCCTGATGGAAGCCTGTACAAAGAAGAATTGGTAAGTTCCAAAGGTTTCTCTGGAATCTATTCCATATTATACCATATCCATAACCCAAACAATGTCAAATCTATTGGTGATTCTGTTCCCTATTCTTGGGAGCCAGCCAAAGACTATGGCTTGAAGCAAACACATTTGAAGACAGCAGGTGTGGAAACCACAGGGAAAGATTACCTCAGTGCCAGAAAGATGCTCATGATGAACAGTGATGTCATGATGGGTATCTGTTCGCCCGAGGAAAGAAAAATGGATTACTATTTCAAAAATGCCGATGGGGATGAACTGATTTATGTGCATGATGGAGAAGGAGTAATGTATTCTCAATTTGGAAAACTGGAAGTAAGACAGGGAGATTACATAGTCATTCCCAGAACCACCATCTACAGGTTTGAATGGAAAGAAGAGGGCCCTTTGAGATTATTGGTGATAGAGTCCCATGGTCCAATCGAGACAGTGAAAAGATACCGTAATGAGGTGGGGCAGCTATTGGAACATTCTCCATATTGTGAAAGGGACATCCGGCCACCGGGAGAATTGAAAGTGGAAGCTGAGAAAGGGGATTATCTCATTCAAATCAAAAAAGGTGGGATGTTGCATCCTTATACTTATGGACATTCACCGCTTGATATCGTAGGTTGGGACGGATACCTGTATCCCTATGCCATGTCCATTCATGATTTTGAACCGATTACCGGTAGAATCCATCAGCCGCCACCGGTCCATCAGACTTTTCAGGCTTGGGGATTTGTAATATGTTCATTTGTACCAAGATTATTTGATTATCATCCTTTGTCGATTCCTGCACCATACAACCACAGCAATATCGATTCAGATGAAATACTGTATTATGCAGAAGGAGAGTTTATGAGCAGAAAAGGGATTGATAGGGGTTCATTTACTATGCACGTAGGAGGATTACCGCATGGGCCACATCCTGGAACGGTAGAAAAATCCATCGGAGCAAAATCCACAGAGGAATTGGCTGTGATGTTGGATACTTTCAAGCCTTTGTTTGTAACGACTCAAGGATTGGATTTTGTAGATCCAGCTTATCCCATGTCCTGGACTGAATAGCTGTTAGGGAATTTCCAAAAAACAGGCTACAAACTTCCAAGTAATTAACTGCTTGGAAGGTTGTAGGATTATTTTCTATAGCTTCGGGAGAATAAATAATGTGATATTTCATAAACCAAACAATTCTTCCTGCTCTTGGTCAGTAAGTTTTATTCCTTTGCCTTCTTTAAGGGATTGAAGGCTTTTTGATATTCTTTCTTGAATACGGGGATCATCGAAAAATCTCTCATTTTTGATTTCGGGTGTCAGTTCGTATGATTTGTTTTTTCTTTTGATGACCACCATTTCATTTTGATCTACCAGGTCGAAATACTTTTTCTGGTTCTCCCGAAATTCCCTTGAATTAATTACTATCATGATTTTTTTTTATTGTGTACTATATTAAGTACACGAATTTAGGAAAAAGGTTATGATTTCAACTTCCATCCACAATCTCCAAAATAGGCTGCCCGGTAGCCCCGTTTGGTAAACGGATATTCAAGAGCATGGAAAGGGTGGGGGCAATGTCGGTCACCGTTACATACCGGGAACTTTGTCCGGGTTTGATTCCCCAACCCATAAATACAATCGGAACATGGGTATCATAGGTATAGCCTGTGCCATGAGTGGTTCCTCTGTAAGAATTGCTCAACCAAGCAGGTTCCAAAATCAGGAGCAATTCACCCGAAGCTTTGTGGTTATAGCCCATTTGTAATAGATGTTTTCTGCCTGTCAGATAATCCATTCTGCGCATATCCGAAGCGGTATACACCTCCTTGATCCCTTCAAATCGAGATGAAAGTAAAAACTCGGCAAGATCTCTTTGGATCTTTTCGGGATCCAATCCCTTTTCTTTTATCAAGTCTTGGTTAAGATAAACCTGTTCATTCGACAAACTGGAAATCCAATTTCCTTCACCGTAGTTGACAACACAAAATCCCCTGAGTTGGGTCAACACAAATCGTGTGTTGAAATTACCTGCAGGAACATTTTCGCTTTGCATATATTCCACAATATCTGCCACTGCATGATCAGCGGTCACAAAAATCAGGTACTCATCTTTACCATATTCCTTGTCCAGGTAATTGAAAAATTTTTCAAGGTCCCGGTCCAATCTCAGGTAACTGTCTTCCAACTCAACAGAAGTAGGGCCAAACCGATGACCGATATAATCAGGCGAGGAAAAACTGACTGCCAAAAGATCTGTGTCTTTTCCTTTCCCCAATTTCTCCCCTTCAATGGCTGCATAAGCCATATCCATGGTCAATGAGTTACCGAAAGGAGTGACAGAAATCAATCCAAAATTATCATTGTTTTCCATTAAAGCAGTAAGGTCATAGGGGAAGACCGTTTTTTCCATACCGATAAAAGGGCCTTCGAATTCATTGTCATCTGCAATACTCTGAACATAAGATTCTACCGGAAAAAGGGTTTCCCACTTTTGGGAAAGGTAATTTTGGGCAAGTTTTTTTTCATTGAAGGACTTAACCCAACCTGGTAAAGAATCATAATAATACGTGGAGGTCATAAAATCACCTGTATTGCTGTCAAACCAATATGCGTCTCCTGTATGCCCGGCAGGTAAGGAAGCCCCACGGTCTTTGATGGCAATAGCCACGGTCCTTGATCTTTTGTTTGAGGAGAATCTCAATTCATCAGAAATTGTGGTACTCAGCATATTTCTTGGGGAGATTTTGCCATTTGGTTCAGAACCCCCAACAGCATTGACGGTACTGTCTTCAGCGCAATAAATCATTCTGTTCAGATTTCTGACAAACCAATTGTTGGAAATGATTCCATGGGTGGAAGGTGTTGCACCTGTATAAATTGATGCATGACCGGGACCCGTGAAGGTGGGGATATAATTATAATGTCCGTTTTTCATGACAAAGCCCTGATCCAAAAGCCTCTTAAATCCACCCTCCGTATATCTGTCCTGGAACTTGTAGAAATACTCCTGTCTCATCTGATCGATGACGATGCCTACTACTATTTTTGGTTTTTTGGGATTTGGTGTGGTCTGTTGGGAAAAGGCAGGTAAAACCATAAAGGTCACCAAGAAGGAAAGTATCAATCTTTTCATTATGTCTATGGACTGTTTGGAATGCGGCAAATATAGGGATTCATCCTCGGATACCTTATTAACATTGTGTTAAATGACCAATCCAATAGAGGGATAAGGATTAAAAATTGATGATTGGCAATTGAGTTTTGAAAAGTGGATGTATATTTCAATTTCAAACAAAAACAGCTATGAAATCAGGTTTTCAGAAATATTTCCTTTTTACTTTCATCATCCTGTTTGGGATATCTGTGGACATTCAGGCCCAATCCTATTTTGAAGATGGACTGGATGCAACTTTCCATCAAGGAAGGAGACAGGCTTTCCGTGAGCTTTTACCGGAAAATGGTGTTGCCGTTATTTTCAATAATCCTGTCAAGAACAGATCCAATGATACGGAATTCACCTATCGTCCCAATTCTGACTTTTATTACCTCACAGGATTCAGGGAACCCAATGCAGCATTGATCATTTTCAAAAATCCACAGACGATTGAGGGGAAAATGGTAAGTGGGATCATTTACGTACAGCCCCGAGACCCAAGAAAGGAACAATGGGACGGTGTAAGATTAGGGGTGGAAGGAGTGAAAGATAAACTTGGTTTTAAACATGCTTATGTCAATTCGGAATTTATGAAATCCCCGAATATTGATTGGAGCAGTTTGGGACCTTTGCTGTCATTTGATATGGGGACGATTGAGGGGGGAAGCCACAATGCGCCTCTGAATGAAATGATCGTGAAATTGAAGGGGATAAGTCTGTCCAAAGAAGTTCCTTCCAATACAGCTTTGAATCAGATTATGGGGAAACTGAGAGTGGTGAAGACGCCGGAGGAAATGGTAGTCTTGGAAAAGGCAGTTATGATTTCGGGCAAAGGGCATATAGAATCATTTAAGTCCATTCAGCCCGGAGTATCGGAAAGGGCAATTCAGGGAGTACATGAGTTTGTACACAAAGCCATGGGTGCCGAAGATGCGGGCTACGGCTCCATCGTTGGTTCAGGTAATAATTCAACCATACTGCATTATGTTGAAAATAACGTCGAAAATCTCCAAGATGGGTTGGTTTTGATGGATGTGGGCGCGGAGTACAAAGGGTATTCGGGAGACATCACGCGGACAGTCCCTGTGAAAGGGGTATTTTCCCCTGAAGAAAAAGCCATTTATGAAATCGTTTTGAGAGCATTGGAAGCAGGAATTGAAGCGTGCTATCCCGGTTCTGATTACCAGAAAGTAGGGGGAGGCAGCAAGGAAAGTGATTGACGAGGGGCTGATTGAATTGGGACTGGTGAAGCCAGGAGAAAGACATCCTTATTTTCCACATGGTATCGGGCATCATTTGGGATTGGATGTACATGATAGAGGTGGTTACGGCAAACTTGAACCCGGAATGGTACTGACCGTGGAACCTGGAATCTATATTCCCGAAGGCAGCAATACAGATCCCAAATGGTGGAAAATCGGAGTGAGGATAGAGGACAATATCCTGATCACCGAGGACGGCCACAAAAACCTGAGTGCTTTTGTACCCAAGACAGTGGAGGACATCGAAAGTATCATGAAAGAAGAAGGGATTCTTCAGAAATTGGGAATGTCTTTGGATGGGTCGGATTGAAGAATGGTAGTTGAATTTTTATGGTTCCGCCATTCTTGTCAGTTAGGTGTCAACGGAGTTTAAATATGCCCAATGTCGGATGACCCCTGCCTGTCGGCAGACCATAGCCGTCAGTTTAAGGACGTAAGACCCTGTTGGTGAGGTGTTTTTGCAATAAATCGTAGATCCCCCTTGGGATCTTTCTTCCTTTTGTTCATATTTGTATCTGTTTTTTTAGTTGAAAAAGGCGGCTTACTTCGTC
>NZ_JBGTCA010000545.1:0-4543 GCF_041749095.1 Aquiflexum sp.
CACCATTTATTCTCCCTATTCAGGAATCAGTTTTCCGAGCTTTATCTAAATTCTATATACAGCAAAAAGCCCCTCCGGAAAATTGCCTATTTAACAGTTTTTATGTTTTTCTTCCCTCAAGTCTAAGAGGTCCCCCTAAAACCATCGCTTAACTTAATTTTTTCTTTAAATGGATTTACTTCCATTTAAAATTTGGCTATTAAAATTAGCTGAATTATTTCTATCTATTAATCTAGAACCAAGTTACCGATGAAAAATTCAATCGTCTTATTCTGCATTGCAGCTTTCTTGTTTGTTGGCTGTGGAAACAAAAAATCAGGTGGACATTCTCATGATGGCGAAGACGCCCATAATCATGGCACACACCAACATGAAGATGGATCCGTTCATGATGACCATGATGAGGAAAATCACACTCAAGAAGAATTCAAAGTAAGTCCTGACAGTACTGCAAAGGATTCAGCTACTCACAGCCATGGTGATGATGGCGACCACAAGCATTAAATAATCCACAGCCTTTAATAATTTACTTATGAGAACATCATTTAAGATGGTTCTGTTTATCCTCTTGTTGGCTGGTTGCGGCCAACAAGAGGCTGAACATGCCCATGATGAAACTGGCATAGTTCCTCTGTCTTTTACGCATTATTCAAAAAACACAGAGCTGTTTGTTGAATTTAATCCAATGATTGTTGGAAAATTTTCGGGTTTTGCAGCACACTTTACCATATTAGGTCAAAAATTTATACCATTGACAGAAGGAAGTGTAACTGTCAGTTTGATTATAAATGATAAAGGTATAAAGAGCAGTTCAGATTCTGCAAGTTCTCCCGGAATTTACAGATTAGGCCTTAAGCCTATTGCGTCAGGCAAGGGTAAATTGATTTTTGATATAGTAACAAAAGATTACACTGATCAAATTGTAATAAATGATGTAACTGTTTATCCTGATGAGGAATCAGCTTTATCACAAATTAAGGCAGTCGATTCAGGAAATGAGATCACATTTTTGAAAGAACAAGCCTGGAATATTGAATTTTCCAATGCACCTGTCCGTAGGGATCCCTTCCGTGAAATTCTCAAAACAAGTGGTCAGCTATTGCCGGCACCGGGAGATGAAAGTGTTATCACAGCCAATTCCAATGGCGCAGTTTTGTTTGCCACCAATAAAACGGTGATCGGGTCCGAAATAAAAACCGGAGATCACTTATTTACCATCAGCAGCGGTAACCTGACACAGGGCAACCCTGAAGTTTATTACAACGAAACCAAGGCCAAATATGAATTATCTAAAGCCGAGTTTGAAAGAGCAGCAATCTTGGTAAAAGATAAAATTATTTCACAAAAAGAATACTTACAAACCAAGCTGGAATATGAAAACATGGAAGCCAACTTTCAGGCTGTTTCGAAAAATTATTCCAGGACCGGCCAAAAAATAAGCTCAAATTCTTCGGGATTTTTAAAAAATCTTTTGGTGACAGAAGGTCAATATGTTGAAGCAGGTATTCCATTGGCTGTTGTCAGCAAAAACAAAAAAGTACTGCTTCAGGCCAATGTGTCCCAGAAATATTACAACAAACTGCCCAACATTTCCGCTGCAAATTTTAGGATTATTTCAGAGGACAAGGTTTTTGATTCAGAAAACATGAATGGCAAAGTTGTCTCCTACGGAAAAAGTGCTTCCTCCAACGCTTCTTTTATTCCAATCACTTTTGAAATAGACAACATCGGAAATATAATCCCGGGAGCAATAGCTGAAGTCTTTTTAAAGTCATCACCTATCCCGGATGCCTTGGTAATTCCTGTTTCAGCCCTCATGGAAGAATTGGGGAATTTCTACGTCTTTGTTCAGACAGGGGGAGAAAGCTTTCAGAAAAGAGAAGTCAAACTGGCCGGAAACGACGGGATCCAAGTCCATGTCATCTCAGGACTAATGGAAAATGAAAGAGTCGTCACCAAAGGGGCCTATGCCATTAAACTGGCCTCAGCAACAGGAGCAGTTCCCGAGCATGGACACAGTCATTGATTTTATAAGTCTGTACACTTCAAATCCCGGGATTTAGAATATTAAAGAAGAAACTCATGCTCAATGCCATATTAAAATTTTCATTGCATAACCGCCTTCTGGTGGTGACGTCATTTGCTTTGCTTTCTTTGTTTGGCACCTATGTGGCATTCAATATGGAAGTGGATGTATTTCCGGATTTGACCGCACCTACGGTTGTTATTCTAACTGAAGCCCACGGTATGGCACCGGAGGAAGTAGAAAGGCTGGTAACCTTTCCGATCGAAACATCAGTCAATGGTGCCACTAATGTCAGAAGGGTACGGTCTGCATCCTCCGGGGGATTTTCTGTCATATGGGTAGAATTCGAATGGGATACCGATATTTATCGGGCCAGGCAAATAGTCAATGAGAAACTGGCAACCATTGGAGAAACCTTGCCTTTGGGAGTCGGAAAGCCGGTCATGGCTCCACAATCTTCTATCATGGGTGAGATCCTGTTTGTCAGCCTGACTGCTGACAGTTCCTCTATGATGGATTTGAGAACTATTTCAGATTGGATTATCCGGCCAAGGTTGTTGGCTACCGTTGGGGTCGCCCAGGTAATTGTATATGGTGGGGACTTTAAGCAATATCAGATTTTGGCCAATCCCCAAAGGATGGGCTTTCACGGTGTCACATTAGAGGAATTGATAAAAGCCGGTGAAGAATCCAATGGCAACTCCTCCGGTGGATTTGTGTATGAGTATGGTAACGAGTACATCGTCAAAGGAATAGGCAGGACCAATTCCATAGAAGAAATCGGCAGGTCTATAATAAAACAAGCTAATGGACAGATCATTAGGATTGAAGATGTAGCTGAGGTAAAAATCGGTGCAGCACCTAAAATCGGCGATGCTTCCAGTAATGCTAAATTAAGTGTTGTATTATCTGTTTCCAAACAGCCTGATGTCAATACACTTTTATTGACCGAAAAAATTGATGAAGCTTTGGAAGATCTTCGAAAAACCCTTCCAGCGGATATCAAAATAGACACCAAAGTATTCAGACAAGCAGACTTTATCAACGCTTCCATAAGCAACATCCAAAAGGTATTATTGGAAGGCAGTGCTTTTGTGGTCATTGTGTTGTTTTTGTTTCTGATGAATTGGAGGGCAACAGTCATTTCATTGTTGGCCATACCCATTTCATTGCTTGTGGCTATACTGACATTGAAATGGTTGGGATTTACCATCAATACCATGAGTTTGGGAGGTATGGCGATAGCGATCGGTGATTTGGTGGATGATGCGATCATTGATGTTGAAAATGTTTTCAAACGGCTAAAGGAAAATGCAAAGCTACCGGAGAAACAAAAAAGAAATCAGCTTGCGGTAATATTTGATGCCTCATTTGAAATCAGACATTCCATCATCAATGCCACATTTATCATCATAGTAGCATTTATCCCCTTATTCTTCCTCTCAGGAATGGAAGGTAAATTATTGGCTCCTTTGGGAATTGCCTTTATCGTGGCACTCTTTGCCTCCCTTATCATTGCCATTACCCTTACTCCTGTTCTTTGTAGCTACATGTTGACCGATGAAAGCAGGTTGATCAAACAGGATCGGGAAAGTTGGCTGGTAAATAATCTCCAAAAAGCATATGGGGTTTTCCTGGAGAAAGCCATGCAGTGGAAAAAGCTATTCATTGGCTCCGCTTTGGCAATGCTTGTTATAGCGATTTTGGCTTTTACCCAATTGGGAAGAAGTTTCTTGCCGGAATTCAATGAGGGAGCCCTGACCATTGCAGCGGTTGCCTTACCGGGACTGTCGCTGGAAGAAAGCAATAATATCGGGAGAAGAGTAGAACAAGCACTTTTAAGCATTCCGGAGGTAATTTCAACTACACGTAGAACAGGCAGAGCAGAATTGGATGAGCATGCACAGGGTGTCAATTCTTCGGAAATTGAAGTTCCTTTCCTACTGGAAGAAAGAAGTCGCGACGAATTTTTTGAAGAGGTAAGGGAAAAGCTTTCCCTGATCAAAGAGGCCAATGTAACCATAGGCCAACCGATTTCGCATAGAATCGACCACATGCTTTCAGGCACAAGGGCGAATGTTGCCATTAAAATTTTTGGGTCAGACTTAAACAGGATGTACAACCTGTCAAATCAGATCAAAAATGAAATTCAGGACATTGAGGGATTGGTTGACTTGCAGGTCGAGCCACAAATTGAAATCCCACAAATACAGATCAAAGCGAACAGGGAATTATTGAGCCATTACGGCATCAGCATAGGTAAATTCAATGAATTTGTAGATGTGGGCATTGCGGGTGAGAAAGTATCGGAAATCTATGAGGAAAACCGATCCTTTGATCTCATAGTGCGCTTCGATGAGGAGAACAGGACCAAAATGGATCATATCATGAACACCCTGATTGATGCTGAAAACGGAGAAAAAATTCCTATTCACTATGTGGCAGATATTGTAAGTGGAAGCGGTCCAAACACCATCAACCGGGAAAATGTACAGCGAAAAACCGTTGTCTCGGCAA
>NZ_JBGTCA010000546.1:0-17810 GCF_041749095.1 Aquiflexum sp.
CTTCTTTAGAGATTTGTTGAGTAAAAGCTGTACTGAAAATTAATATGGAAATGATGATTAATCCAATGATTTTCCTAATCATGGTTGAATGGGTTTAAAGGTCAATGCTCAATTTAGGTAAAAAATCAGGTCCGGATATTACCGGACCTGTAAAACTTTATCATCACTTTGCCCACCATATCTTGGTTTCCAAATTATCCGGTCCCATCGCAGCAATAGCTGCCTGTACATTTTCGCTGTTGACGGAAATCTCAGAGTTAGGGTAAGTCAACCGATTAATAAATAGAACTTCCCTGCCTGGAAATGGATTTGGGGCAAGGTTAGGAAATCCGCTTCTTCTGAAATTGGCCCAGGCCTCCGGGCCATTCATAACAGATGAAACCCAATATTGAGAATTGATTTGTTCCAAAGCGGTATTATCCACCAAAGGATTTGCTGAAATGTATGCATTAATATCAGCAGGCGCAACGGCTGAAGCAGGAGAAAAACTTTCCATCTGATTCATATGAGCTCTGACACCTGCTTCAAAATATTCTGCTGCTGACCCTGATGTAATCCACCCTCTATGACGTGCCTCTGCAAGCAGCAACAATGTTTGAGATGCGCTTACCCAAAATGTAGGAGCAAACCTGCTTCCAACCCTCAGTCGATCAATCTGACTAAATTCATAGAAACTTGCCAAACCAGCATCGATTGCTGCTTGAACTGCCCCTTTATCATCGTTACCCATGGGCATCCCGATTTGTAGGGCAGGAGCAGTGCTGGCAACTGCAGGTTGTTGTTCTGGTCCTGATCTTGCTCCCACATATCTGACTGCAATGGAAGAAAGCCTGGGGTCATTGCTGTTTTTCAGAAAATTGACAAATGGTTCGGTCATATAATAATTGGAAGCCTCTGTTGAGTTCAGGGTATTTCCAATTCCGTTGGTATAATTATTATCCTGAAGGACAACAGCATTGTCAGCATTGGTAAGTATGACACCGCCTTGAAATGCCTTAGCTACCACTTGTTGGGCAGTACCTGGATTGACTTTGCTCATCCTCATACCTGCTCTTAAAAGAAGGGAATAACCAAGCTTTTTCCATTTGGCAATGTCACCAAAGAAAAGCACATCAGCAGTTTCAATCCTTCCGGAAGTACTCAATGCCGCTGAAGCTTCTTCAAGTTCCTTGAGGATATCCGCATAAACTACCTCCGGTGCATCATATACAGGAAAGAAAACCTGGTCGCTGAATCCTGTACCTCCTTGGAAATATGGAATATATCCATAGGTGTCCACCAAAATCATAAATGCCCTGGCCTGTACAATTCTTGCCATTTGCAATAAGTTGCTTCGGGAGGGATTGTCTTTGATCCGGAACATTACATCTCTGGTGTTTTTGATCACACCACCATAATAACTACCCCAAATTGACCCGGTAGAATTCCTGTTGTCCTGGTTAAAATTTGCCCCCGTTAGCACGCCTGAATTTGGGGAGATGATCTGCTGGACTATTCCCATATCATAAACAAGGGCTCCTCCGGGATATCCTGAATTCAGTACCGCATTATTTAAAAGAAATGCCGGATCAATAGCCGTTGCGGCAACCCTGTTGGTATTCAATTCATCAAAATTCTGATCACATGCTGTGCAATAGCCTAGAAAAAGCCCTATAAACACATATTTATATATATTTTTCATGATTTCCTTTTTTAAAATTTAGCATTAAGATTAAAGCCCAAACCTCTGGTAGAAGGAAGCCCGGTTGATTCCATTCCAGCTAAGTTATCCGAGGAGAATCCAAATGTTTCAGGATCTATATTATCCACCCATTTTTTGAGCATCAAAACATTATTGGCTACCAAATTCAGCCTGAGCGATCTGACTGGAAATCTTTCGGGCAAGTGTTTGGTAAAATCATATCCCATAGTGATCTGCCTAAGCTTCCAATAGCCATCATCATATATGACCGGTTCTACCAATGCCTGGGACCTCACCACCTCCCAATAAGACTGCACAGGAGCTGCTACGGTGTTGGTTTCTCCCTGGATATTGACACCATCTCCAACTACACCACCTTCCCGACCTTGCAAGGTCATTTTGTGTAGTCCATGTCTTACAGCATTGAAATTGGTTCCGGACAACATGGTGCCTCCCAATTTGAAATCAATGAGGAAAGATAGGGATACTCCTTTATAATTGAAGGAATTGTTGAACCCGCCTACCCATCTTGGTAAGGCACTTCCAAAATTGACAAGATCTTCAGTTCTTAAAGGCAATCCATTGGTGCCAAAAATCTGACGGCCTTGGGCATCTCTTCTGTATCCAAATCCGGTAACTTGCCCCATTTCCATACCGACTACCTGCCTGAGTTCACCATTGAAGGCATGGGTTCCTACGGTGATCCGCTCACCAGGTGTATCAGTAAGCAGGCTTAAGACCTTGGTGATGTTATAGGCTCCATTAAAGGATGACTCCCACATAAAATTTTTATTCTCTATAGGTACCACTGTAAGCAACATTTCAATTCCTTTATTACTGCTTTTGCCACTATTGATTGCAGTGTTGTTAAACCCGGAAGCACTAGATATCTGGGCATTTACAATTTGATCGGTAGTTATTTTATTGTAAGCGGCCAAATCTAAGCTTACTTTGCCCTGAAACAATATCAAATCAAGACCTATTTCAGTCTCTGCTACCCGCATTGGCCTCAAGTTGGGGTTGGGAACAGACCCTCCGGTACCTCCCACAGGCTGTCCCCGGAAAAGATTGGCATTGATTCCGTAGAAAAGAACATTAGAATAAGGTCCCACATCCGCATCACTTCCAACTTCAGCATAAGCCAAACGAAGTTTACCAAAATTTAGCCAACCTGTGGTTCCTAAATTTTCCGTAAAAACATAGCTGGTTGATACTGAAGGGTACAAAATACTTCTGTTTGCCGGCGAAAGCGTGGAGAACCAGTCGTTTCTTACGGTTCCTTGGAGGAATAGCATGTTCTTATATGAAAATTCAGCAAATCCATATAATGAGTTGACTGCTCTTTCACTTAAGTTATAAATAGGATCTTTTATCCGTGCATTTTGAACTGTATATAAATCCCTTACCACAAAATCCTCAACCAAAACACTGTTGACTTCTGAATTACGGTACATGTGGTTTCCACCAAAATTGGCGGTTACTGTAAAATCCCCAAAGGTTTGATTTCCGGTCAACAAGAAATCCGCATTGACTTCCCTGAACCGTCTGGCTTCCTGGGTAAATTGACCATTGACAAACCCCGCAGGTGCAAGGGCCCTAGAGGCCTGTCCGGTTGGGAAATTGTTGATTTCCTGATCCCTGGACCAGTAATCCTGCCCTACGCGACCCATAACCGACAACCATGGAAGTAATTTATAGTTGACTGCAACATTTCCAAAAATCCTATCCCGTTTGATATTCTGAAATTGTTTTTCCAAGGTAAAGTAGGGATTGGTCCTGTTTCTAAACCGGGAATAGACAAACTCATTGCCATTTGCATCTACAGCATTGTCACGCAAAACGTCAAGTGGCATTGAATTGGCAAGATTATATAACGCTACAGGTATGGTGTTGTCTTGTTGAGCTACATTTGGCGGGTTTTTATTATTCTCTACAGAATAATTGATATTGCCCCTAAAGTTGAGTTTGGGGCTCAAATCGTAGGTAAAACCCAAATTTACAGTCTTTCGGTTAAAGGTATTGTTTGGCACAATACCTTTGCTGTTCATATCCGCAAAGGAAAAGGACATTCCTCCCTTGTCGCTATTTGAGGAAAGGGTGACGGAGTTGGTGGTATTATGACCGTTTCTGAAAAAATCTCTAACCCGGTTTCTTACAGGCTGATATGGCACTGTGAGCCCATCGAAAAGCACCTGAGTCATTCCGGGTTGGAATTTTTCTCCGAAGGACCATTGTCCTGAGGTAGGATTAGGAGTTGTGGGTCTCAAACCTTGCTCTCCTTGGCCATATTCATATTGATAATCAGTAAAATCAAGTGGGGTCTCATTGGTATAATTCAGGTTATATGTCACTCCGATTCCCTGGGAGTCCCCTTTAGATTTGGTGGTAATCATGATCACGCCATCTTTGGCCCTGGATCCATAAAGAGCCGAAGCTGCAGCACCTTTAAGTACCGTCATGCTTTCAACATCATCGGGGTTGATACTGCTTAATCCATCACCACCATCAGAGGTGTTGCCGCCTCCCCTGGTTCCGATAGAACTATCCGAGCCTTGGTTTCCGGTCCTTGAACCAAAATTGGTATTGTCAATTGGAACACCGTTAATTACAATTAGAGGACTGTTCTGACCTGCAATGGAGGATTGACCTCTGATACGGATCTTGGAGGTGCCACCTGGCCCGGTTCCTAAACCGGAAATGTTGACACCTGCTACCTTTCCCTGCAGGGTGTTCATGATATTGGGTGTCCTGTTGATAGCCAATTCATCTGAGGATACATTGGTAGCGGAATAACCAATGCTCCGTGCCGATTTTTCAATACCTAAAGCAGTGATAACGACTTCTTCCAACCCTCTTAACTCTGGTACCATTACAACGTCTATCTGGGACCTGTTGCCAATTTGTATACGCTGGGTTGCAAAACCGATATAGGAAAAAACCAAAGTGGCACCTTCCTGGACATTCAATTGATAATTTCCGTTAAGATCGGTCACGGTTCCGGTACTTGTTCCGGATACAGAAATGGCCACACCGGGCAATGTCTCTCCCGATTGGCTTGTAACAGTTCCCGAAACTATCACATCTGCTGCATCAATCTCAATAAAGGTTTTATTTTTGGTGGATTCCTTATCTAGGGAACGTACACTGATGATGTTGTTCACTTGCTTAAAATGCAAATGTTTCTTTTTAGCAACTTCTGTCAAAAAATCTGCAACAGTACCTTTGGAAAGGTTCAATTGGATCTTTTCCTTGTCCTTAATGTTTTTTTCGGTATAAAAAAAACTGTAATCTGTTTTTTTCTCGATGGCATTTAGAATCGCTTCCAGATTGCCTTCCCTGATATCCAGTTTGATGAAAACTTCATCAATACTTCTTACCTGGCCAGGATTGCTTTCCGCAAATACTTCATGGTAAGTTACAGTCAATAAAATAAGACTCAATAGGGCATATTTGAAGACTGTAATCATTGTTTGGTATAGTGATGGTATCATATTTTGGGTTGTTTTGTACAAACAATAATTTAAGATAATTTTCCTTTTTCAACCTTTGCGCAGGTTTGGATTAACGATATCAGATAAGGAAATGAAAATCTGATAGGTTTATCTGTTTTTTCTTTTCATAGGCCATTTCAATTAAAGTCCAGCAAAACATTTTTTTCTTCGATTTTAAATTCAAATCCAATGGAATGACCAAAGACATCCAGGACATTGGACAGGTATTCATTTGGTTTGAATGTTCCGGTACATTTGATGTTTGGCACAGGCTTATTTCCTGCAACGACAATGTCCACACCGTACCATCTTTCCAAAGTTTCAACAACTTCAGGCAGTGGCACTTTTTCAAATTGAAGGATACCTTCTTTCCAATTCAAAACCTTTGAAATATCCACTTTCTTTATTTCCATAATACCCTTTGAATCGTAGTAGCGGATACTTTCGCCGGGATTGATTTCGATATGTGATTGATGGTTGATGTCTTCAACCTTGACTTTTCCCGTGGCTAAACTTACTTCTGATCTAGGGGTATCAGCATACGCCTTGATATTAAAGCTTGTGCCCAATGCTGTCGTACTGAGATTGCCTGTTAAGACTAAAAAAGGGTATTCTTTATTTTCAACTACTTCAAAAAATGCTTCACCGGTCAGTTTTATGGTTCTGTTTTGGATAAAATCTTCCTTGTACTGTATTGAACTTTCTGAATTCAGATATACAGTTGATCCATCAGGAAGGGTGAATTTGGATTTTTGTCCCTTTGGGATCGTCTTCACAATTTCTTTGGGAGCAGTATAGGCAACTTGATTATTGTCTGATTCAATCTCCCTGTTCAAATAAAACAAATAGCTGACTGTCAATATGGCCAAAAGACCTGCAGCAATTTTGGAAATAAAAGAAATTTGAAGGTGTCTTTCTGTCCGGTTTTTGTTCAATGCATTATCCTTGGCATTGCCTGCCTTTAATCCGCTCAAATTAACTTCCTTTGTTGCACTGCCCCTTTCCAATTCTTCAGCCCAGATTTTCTCAATCATTTCCCGGTAGGTCTTTTTACCTTCTTTGGAGTTGAGCCAAACCAGAAATTCCTGTGCTCTTTTTTTTGAAAGATTTCCATCATAAAAATCCCGGATTTCTTTTTTACTGAATCCCATTAGCTATTTGTTTGCTATATATAGCCAGAAGGGGAATGTTATACTTACATGGTTTGAAATAATTAATTTATTTTTAAAAAATATAGTCTATTTTTATGTTTATGTCAAACAAAGTGGTAATAACTTATAAAAATAATAATTGAAGTTAATGGGTTCATGGGTAATAAATATTTGGCTAAAAGCGTCTTTTTTATGGATTTAGTGGCTTTATAAATATGGTTTTCAACAGTTCGTTTTGAAATTCCCATTTTTATCGCAATTTCTTCGGTGCCCAGATTTTCCTGATTCTTTAATATATAAACTTCTTTTTGAAAGTCAGGAAGTTTTGCGACTGCAACCAATGCAAGTGACTCCATTTCTCTTTTTTCATAAACGCTCTCTGAATCCTCATCAATTCCCTGATTCATATAGATGGCATATTTTTCATATGCGATTCTCTTGGCTTCTTTTCGGGACTTTTTGATGATCAGCGATTTTAGAATTGACAAAAGGTAGGCATTGAAAGAAAGTTCACATTTTAGGTCTTGCCTATTTTTCCAAATAATCAAAAACACCTCTTGTACGATCTCTTCTGCATCCTCATTTGACAAATACATTTTTTTGGAGGTATTGATAATCTTAGGTCTGAAAAATCCAAAAAGTTCGGTAAAAGCATTTTCATTCCCTTCTTTTAATCGGGATACCAAATAGGGGATATTTTGGGTTGCTTTCTTTTCCATTTACAGAATGAAAAATTTCCATTAAAGTAAAGAATTAATTGGAATTGAAGCAATGATTATTAAGAAAATTATCAGATTTTAAAATTTTATTTTAAGTTCTTTAAGAATAATGAAATTTTTAAGAAACAAAAATCATCAATCCTCTGGATAAGGCACATACACAAAACTTGTAAATCCACCATCCACAACGAACAGACAGCAAAATTCATCAGGGTCTTTATAAGCTTTTTTGAAATCTTCCTGCAATTCTTCTGCTATCAGTTTTCTTTGTATAAACTCATCCAAATAGGTGATGTAATAATTCCAGTCCAGGTTTTTTTCTTTTTTACCCAAAAGCAATTGACCAATAGGTTGCTCGCCTTTTGAAATAGGAAAGATGGGGTAGGAGGAAAACTTTCTACTTCTGACCTGATAGGAAGCTTCTTTGAGGATCTCCGAAACCTGGATAAAATCCTTTGTGATGGTTCCCAGGTATTTCCCGCTCAATTCGGGATCGTTGAAATCTGATATCATGGTTTTAAAGTTAATCTTACAACATTTTCTACGTGATAGGTCTGCGGAAACATATCCACAGGCTGTATCCTGTCCACAGTATATTTTTCTGTCAAAATAGCCACATCCCTTGCCTGCGTAGCAGGATTGCAACTGACATACACAATCTTAGGCGCTTCAAGTCTCAGCAGCATTTTCACTACATCCTCATGCATTCCTGCCCTAGGAGGGTCAGTGATGATGACGTCAGGTCGGGCATGTTTTGCAATGAAATCTTCATTTAGCAAATCTTTCATATCTCCGGCATAGAAAAGGGTGTTGTCAAGTCCATTGACCTTTGAGTTGAGCTTGGCGTCATCTATAGCCGCTTCCACATATTCTATCCCTATGACTTGCTTGGACTGCTTGGAGACAAAGTTGGCGATGGTGCCTGTACCCGAATAAAGGTCATAAACCACCTCATTACCTTTCAAATCCGCAAATTCCCTCGCCACTTTATACAACTCGTAGGCTTGGTTTGAGTTGGTCTGAAAAAAAGACTTAGGGCCAATGCGAAATCTCAGTCCTTCCATTATTTCCTCTATATAATCTTTTCCGGCAAAGGTTTGCACTTCGAGATCGTTGAATGTCTCATTTCCTTTGAGATTGATGATGAATAGCAGGGAGGTGATCTGTGGGAATTCCTTATTTAAAAATGTCATCACCTTTTCAATTCCTTCAGGCTCTTTTTGGCCAAACTGGACGATGACCATTGATTCGCCTGTGGAGGTTGTTCTGATAATCAGGTTTCTCAACAGTCCTGTCTGCTTTCTTAAATCATAAAATGTCAATCCTTCTTTTAGGGCAAACTCTTTCAGAAAATTCCGCACATCGTTGGAAATACCTCCCTGCAGATAACAATGGTTTATGTCCACGATTTTGTCAAACATTTTGGGCACATGAAATCCCAAAGCGTTCCTTTCAAATTCCTTACCTGAATCGATTTCAGCCCTGGTCAACCAACGGTTGTTGGAAAAAGTAAAGTCAAGTTTGTTGCGGTAATATTGGATGTTTTCAGAACCCAAAATAGGAAGCACCTCAGGCATGTTTTCGACTTTTCCTATCCTTTCAAACTGATCGACCACCTGTTGCCTTTTATATTTTTTCTGCAAATCATAATTGATATGCTGCCATTTGCAACCTCCGCAGGTGCCAAAATGGGGACAAAAGGGCTCAATTCTATCTTTGGAATATTCATGAAAATGAACAGCTTCACCTTCCATAAAGGAACTTTTACCTTTAGTAATCCTTACATCGACCACATCACCCGGCGCAACTCCCTGTACAAAAACGACTTTCCCTTCATGATGCCCGATACTTTTCCCTTCCGTGGCAATCCTTTCTATCCTCAGGTCGGTGACAACCTTATTCTTCATTTTTCTTGACATGGCCGCAAAAATAAGGTTTTGGATTGGAAGATTGGGAAATATTAAAATTAAAATGGTTATCTGCTTCTTCCTCATCCCTCATCCTTCCTCCCCAAATCTAAAATCTACCTTCATCCTTTCCCAAGAGATTGCCACGTCGCACGAAGTACCATATAAAAAATATCAAAGTTTCTCCAGTGCTCCTCGCAATGACGCCCTCTTCTACCTTCAACTTCATCCTTTCTCCTTCCTCCCCAAATCTAAAATCTAAAATCTACCATCTACCTTCACCCTTCATCCCTAATCCTTTATCCTTTCTCCTTCCCCCTTCCCCTTGTATTTCCCAAAAAATGCCCTTAATATGCCGGTTCATTTTCAATCGAAATAATGGGAGAATTTATCGTCAGCTTCAGTAACTGGATATGGGATACACCGATGCTTATCTTATTGATGGGAGGTGGGTTTTTATTGTTTGTGTATTCAGGCTTTCTGCCTTTCAGGCACCTTGGCCATGCGATCAAAGTGGTGCAGGGCAAATACGATGAAACCAATATTCCCGGTCAGATATCTTCCCGACAGGCACTTTCGGCTGCTATTGCGGCCACTGTAGGTTTGGGAAACATCAGTGGAGTAGCCATTGCCATCAATATGGGCGGTCCCGGCGCGATATTTTGGATGTGGATGTCTGCCTTTGTAGGGATGGCCACCAAATATTTTTCCTGTAGCCTTGCCATCATGTACAGGGGCAAGGACAGTTCAGGCGAGGTGCAGGGTGGTCCAATGTATGTAATAGAAGAAGGGATGGGCAAAAAATGGAAGCCGCTGGCGGTGTTGTTTTCAGTTGCAGGTATTTTAGGTCTGCTTTCCATTTTTCAGGCCAATCAGTTGACAGCAGTTTTGCGGTCAGTGATGTTGCAACCTTATGGATTGGATAATGGAGAAAGCACCAAATGGGTATTGGGAATTTCCATGATGGTCATTGTGGCCATTGTAATTTTGGGAGGGATCAAAAGAATTGCCGCAGTAGCTTCCAAATTGGTTCCCTTTATGGTGATACTTTATTTTGTAACTGTTATGATTATTATGTTCCAATATATTGGCAATGTGCCGGCCATGTTATGGCTGATAGTAGAAGATGCCTTTACCGGCAATGCCGTTATGGGAGGTGCTGTTGGAGCGGTGATTGTCATCGGTGCCAGGAGGGCAGCATTTTCCAATGAAGCGGGTATTGGAACTGCACCCATGGTCCATGGAGCATCCAAAAACAACGAACCGGTCAGGGAAGGTTTGATAGCGATGTTGGGTCCCTTCATTGATACGGTAGTCGTCTGTACCTTGACTGCATTGGTCATTTTGTTGACAGGAGCATGGGAAAGTACTGAGAATGATGGGGTGAAATTAACCTTGTCAGCATTTGAAATGGCGCTTCCCGGAATTGGAAAATACCTGTTGATGGTGGCTGTATTGGTGTTTGCACTTTCCACCATGTTTACGTATTCCTACTATGGTCACAAGTGTTTCAATTACCTGTTTGGAGCAGATAAAGCCAATTATTACAATTATTTCTATTTGGTCACTATTGTGGCAGGAGCAGTGGCCTCTCTCGAAGTGGTAGTAAGTTTCATTGACGGCATGTATGCCATCATGGCCATCCCAACAATGATTTCAACCATTTACCTTGCCCCTAAAGTAAAGGCAGCAACAAAGGTTTACTTTGAGAAGTTGAAAAAGGAGGAGAAAGTGAAGTGATTGTAAGAACTTGTCCGCCGTGGCGGATTTGAAAATTGAAAAATTGGAAGATTGGGGTCAAGTTGATTGAAAGGCCTCTCCTTTACCTAAGGGTAAACCTTCGAGGTCAAAAAAAGACCTCAAAGGTTAAGGTTTTGACCTTTGAGGTTTTTTCTAAAACCTCGAAGGTCTTTGCGGTAGATTAAACTTCTTTCTTTTACCATGATCGAATTTCGCTGGAAATTTAAAACTTTATAGGCCAAAAATAGACCTCAAAGGTTACACTTTCTAGAATCTAGGCTCTCGCATCTCGGTTCTCGCCTCTAACATCTCAAATCTCACATCTCTAAAATGAACTACCTCATAGCCCCAAATGCATTTAAAGGTACCATCGAAGCAGATGAGGCTGCGGCAATAATCTCTGATACAATTTCCAGGAAATTTCCTGATGCCACTTCCGTTCAATGCCCAATTGCAGACGGTGGGGATGGGACTTGTTTTTTGTTGGGAAAAGAATTGAAATTGCCACGGATTGATCTTTATACCTTGGATCCTTTGGGAAGGTCTGTTCCGGGGTTTTACTTTTTGGATAAAACCAACAATACAGCCTACTTGGATGTATCGACAGTTTCAGGAATCAAGTATTTAAAGGAGTATGAAAAAAATCCCTGGACAGCGAGTACTTACGGCACGGGTGAATTGATCCGAAATGCCATATCGAATGGAGCAAAGAATATAGTTCTTGGATTGGGGGGAAGTGCTACAGTGGATCTTGGGATAGGGATCTTAAATGGATTGGGATATTTATTTTTGGATGAAAAGGGTAGGGAATTACCGGTTTTTTCCGATGTGCTATTTAAAAAACTCCGACATATCCAAAGTCCTGTCCAAAGACCTGATATCATGATTACCTGCCTGTGTGATGTGAACAATTATTTTTTTGGAGAAGAAGGTGCAATTCCTGTTTTTGGCCCACAGAAAGGTCTGGATCTGGAGGACTTTGAGGAATTTGAAAAATGCTGTTCCAATGTTTTGGATTTACTTTCCAGAAAGGCAGGCAAGGACATAAATGACAAACCCGGTTTTGGTGCTGCAGGAGGAATAGCGTTTGGACTTTCATTCTTTTTCCCAGTTACTATTCAGATGGGAGCACAATGGTTTTTTGACCAAGTAGGAATCGAAGAAAAAGTAAAACGATCAGATATTATCATCACCGGAGAAGGAAAGTATGACAGCCAATCAGCAGGTGGAAAGGGAAGCTATGAGTTGCTACAAATTGCAAAAAAACATAATAAAAAGATTGTGTTGATTACTTCGGGAACAGGAGGAGATGATGCTGGGTTTGATGAAGTCTTAATATTGCCTGATTTGGATTTCGATCGGGAAGGTTTTCAGGTTCAGGCCAAGAAAAACTTGGTTGACTGTGTAGGGGCTTGGATTTGAGACAGAATACAGAAGCCTGAGAAAAGATAATTTTTTTAATGACTTCCATCATAATCTACTTATTGGGAATTGGCTAACTTGAGAGGGTCAAAATAACTCTGGATCAAATCTTATGGGGAACCAAAATGTAATTAAACTGAACAAAAAAGAAGACAAGTCTGAATATTTTCATAGACTGATTAAAGATATTAATGCCCTGGAGGAGATGATTCAACAGGATTTAATAGAAAAATCACCAATCAGGATTGGGGCAGAACAGGAATTTTTTATTGTCACCAATGAGTTTTTGCCAAATAACAATGCTGTAGAGCTACTGAAGGAGATCAATGACGGGCATTTTACAACTGAAATCGGAAATTTTAATCTCGAAATCAATCTTGACCCGATTGAACTTAAAGGAGACTGCTTTAGTCAGATGCATCGAGATCTTTCGGCCATGCTTGACAAGGCCAAGAACGAAGCAGCTAAACGGAATTCAAAAATTATACTGACTGGCATCCTCCCGACCCTCACCCAAAAACACATTACCTTGGACAATATGACCAATGTTCAGCGCTATTTTGTATTGAATGAAGTCGCCAAGGAATTGAGGGCACAGGATTTTAACATCCATATCAGGGGAGTTGATGAGCTTACTATCCTGCATGACTCTGTGATGCTTGAAGGTTGTAACACAAGTTTTCAGATGCATCTTCAGATCGATCCGGATGACTTTACAGCCTCTTATAACTGGTCTCAGGCAATAGCAGGTCCTATTCTGGGTATTTGCAGCAATTCTCCCCTTTTATTTGGCAAAGAATTATGGAGTGAAACGAGAATTGCACTCTTTACCCAATCAGTCGATATCCGTGCGAGTTCTTATTTGTTAAATGAGGCCCAACCAAGGGTTAGTTTTGACAATGGATGGCAAACCGGTACAGTGATCGATATTTTCAAAGATAATGTGGCGAGGTTTAAAAGCTTGGTTACTAGTGATATGCTGGAAGATAGCACCGAGGTGTTGAAACAAGGAGAAATACCAAAACTCCATGCACTCAATCTTCATAATGGAACTGTTTACAGATGGAACAGGACATGCTACGGGGTAGGAGGTGGGAAGCCCCATCTTAGAATTGAGAACAGGTATATTCCTGCAGGACCCACTCAGATTGACCAAATTGCCAATATGGTTTTTTGGATAGGGGTAATGAAGGGCAGGCCGGAAAAGTATTATAACATTCATGAGGAAATGGATTTCAAAGATGCCAAATCCAATTTCTACCACGCCGCAAGAAATGGTATGGGCGCACAGTTCAAATGGGATGGGAAAGAGGTTTCCAGCAAAAGACTGATTTTGGATGTGTTTCTACCCATGGCCTATGAGGGACTAAGGAAAGCCGGAGTTTCGGAAAATGATATCACTACCTACCTGTCAATCATTGAAAAAAGGGTGAATTCCCATTCCGGTTCTGAATGGACAATCAAAAGTTATAGAAACTTGTTGACCACCAAAAAAAGAAATGAGTCCTTACAGGTGTTAGCCGCAAATATATTTCTCAATCAGGAGAATGATACACCGGTGTCTGATTTGGAAATATTGGAACCAAGCGCCACTACTACTTTTGATATTGAAAAGAAGGTACATCATGTTATGAGCACGGATATTTTTTCTGTGGAAGAAAAAGACAGTTTGGAACTTGTACTTTACATTATGAAATGGAAGAAAATCCATCACATGCCTGTGACCAAAGGGGACAACGAACTGGTAGGGTTACTTTCCTGGAAAGATTTGGTTCCTTATTTTGACAATGATGAAATCAAGTCAATAGCAGTAAAAAAGCTTATGAAAATAGATCTCATCACCATTTCCCAAGATAAAAATGTGGACGAAGCAAAAGAATTGATGAAGTTGCATAATTTCAATTCCCTGCCTGTAGTCAAGGATAATAAATTGGTAGGTATCGTTACCTCAAAAGATATTTGATTTTTATGGTTCAGGTCTATAGCAAAGCGCTAAAACAAAAACTTGAGGTCAATAGGTTAATTGGGAAAGTTGAAACCGGAAAGCCAGGACCTACATTGGTGTTTTTTGCCGGAATCCATGGCAATGAGGTTGCCGGGGTTTTTGCTTTGGAAAAAGTGTTTGGTGAACTGGATAACATCAAGGATAAAATCCGTGGTAATATTTATGGAATCTGTGGAAATCTCAAAGCACTTGCCTCTAACAAACGCTTTATCAAAGAGGACCTCAACCGGATTTGGTCCAAATCAAATATCAAAAAGATTGCAAAAAAAGAAGGTCTTACCGATGAGGAGGAAGAATTGGTTGATTTGTTGGGAATTCTAAAAGAGATAGTAAAAGATGATCCCGGACCTTATTATTTTATTGACCTGCATTCCACTTCCAGTAAGACCATTCCATTTATTACCATCAATGATGCCCTGATCAATAGAAAATTTTCCGTCCTGTTTCCTGTCCCGATAGTTTTGGGGATAGAGGAGTTTCTTGAGGGACCCTTGCTGAGTTATATCAATCAATTGGGATATGTGGCCATAGGATTTGAATCAGGGCAACATGACGAGGAATCTGCCATTACCAATAACATTGCCTTTATTTTTTTGGCCCTTGTTTTTGCCCGACTGCTCAAAAAGAAATCCCTTCCGGAATTTGACCATTATTTTAGCCAACTGGAGAATGCTTCCGGGCAGGTATCGGAAATTTTTGAAATCACTTATCTTTACCATATTCAAAATGGTGAGCAATTTAATATGTTGCCGGGGTTTGAGAGTTTTCAAATTGTCAGTAAAGGTACGCCTTTGGCCATCAGTGACGGCCTTCCCATTGAATCCCAATACACGGCAAGGCTGTTTATGCCCTTATACCAAAAGCAGGGTAATGATGGTTTTTTCCTGATACGTAGTATTCCTCTTTTTGCCCTGAAACTTTCGTCCTTTCTCAGGAAAATCAGATTTGACAATCTTCTGGTTTTACTTCCCGGTATCAAGTGGGAAAACAGGGAAAAAGAAATTTTAAGAGTAGAGCTGAATTCCGCCAAGTATTTTACAGGCCCACTTTTCCACTTATTGGGTTATCGTATCCGGGTCATGGATGAAAATTACCTCAGGCTATATAACAGAGAACATGCGGCTAAAACCGAGATGTATAGGGGGGAGAAGTGGTATTAGGGGAACAAATAATAGGCAGGCTACGGGCCGTATGTAGCAGCTAGGTACCCCCCAGGTTAGATCACCTGCGGGAGTTTTGTTTTTTTATAGGCTTGTTGATAGGGTGAGTACATTGAGAATCAAAGCTTGGGCATTGGTTTTGGAAATGGGGAAAATAGCTTAGATTTGATCAGGATGCAGAAAAAATCGAGTTTGTTTTCATATAGGAAAATGAGAAGCTTTGTACATTTTCGAATATAATTACACCGAATTCGGGGTAATTAGAATAGGAGTCGAAATCATTTCCATTACCAATTATTAATCAAATATTTTAGACTGATAACTATGGCTAAAAAAAAGAAAATAAATATTGAAGGAATTGAAATTTCAATTATTTCTCAAAATCAAAATGACTATATCTCACTTACGGATATGGCCAAGAGTCAATTGCAGGAGGTTGTAATAATTAAATGGCTGAGTTTAAAAAGTACTATTGAATATCTTTGAGAATGGGAAGCTTTATACAATTCCGATTTTAATTATACCGAATTCGGTACAATTAGAAATCAAGCGGGAAGCAATAATTTTGTGTTGTCCGTTAAGAATTGGCTGGAAATAACCAATGCAATAGGAATCACACCAAAAGCAGGAAGATTGGAACCATATTACAAAATAGATGCTAAAACAACTTGACAATGGATATAAGACCAATAAAAACTGAACAGGATTACAATGCTGCCATACGGAGGGTTGAAGAATTGTGGGGAACTAAAAAAGATACAACAGAAGGAGATGAATTTGACCTTTTGGTAACATTAGTTGAGTCTTATGAAATGAAACATTTTCCGATTGCTCCTCCGGATCCGATTGATGCGATCAAGTTTCGGATGGGGCAGGGTAAAGGTGAATAACTTAAATTCTAAATTTATATTTATTATAAGTTTTATCTCATGAATCATAATTCAAAAGAACACCAAAATATAGAATGGAAGGAATCTTGGCGAGAAGAGAACTTTAAGTGGATTTGTGGTTTTGCAAATGCACAGGGTGGGACTTTGGTTATTGGTAAGGACGATCATGGAAATGTAAAGCATCTTACAAATGCCAAGAAACTTTTAGAAGACATTCCTAATCAGGTTAGAGATCTTTTGGGATTAATGGTAGATGTGAACTTGCATACCAAAAATGGAGAAGATTTTTTGGAAATTGTTGTAGAGCCATACCCTTTTCCTATAAGTTTGAGAGGTAAATACTATTATAGGTCAGGAAGCACATTACAAGAATTGAAAGGTGCAGCTTTGACTAAATTTTTACTGCAACGGCAAGGTAAAAAGTGGGATGGTGTGCCCGTTGCTAATATTACAGCGGATGAATTGAAAAATGACACATTTGACTTTTTCCGAAAGAAAGCGACTAAGAGCAAACGATTAAAACCCGAAGACTTGGACGGAACCAAACAAGAGTTGCTGGAAAGCCTGCAACTTTACTTGGAAGATGAGAAAATGGTCAAGCGAGCTGCTGTACTTCTATTTCATCCAAAACCAGAGAAATATGTAACGGGAGCCTACATCAAAATTGGCTACTTTGAAAATGAGGCAGATTTGATTTTTCAAGATGAAGTCCATGGAAATCTGTTTGAGCAAATTGAACAGACAATTGATTTATTGTTTACCAAATACATCAAAGCCATCATCAGCTATGAAGGCATTTCTCGTGTAGAAACTTATGAATATCCCAGAGAAGCGGTTCGTGAAGCCCTGCTCAACGCTGTCGCTCATAAAGACTATTCAGGCGGAGCACCTATTCAAATCAAAGTTTATAAAGACAAAATAATGATTTGGAATGATGGGCAATTACCTGATAATTGGACGGTAAGTAATTTGTTAAAGAGACATTCGTCAAAGCCCTATAATCCTGATATAGCTAATACCCTTTTCCGAAGTGGCTATATCGAGTCATGGGGTAGAGGTATCGAAAAAATGATTAATTATTGTCTAGAAGCTAAGATTCCTTCACCTTCTTACTTTTTTGAAGCTTCCGATTTCTTGGTAGAATTCAGAAAGGATATTTACAACGAGGAGTATTTGTCTAGCATTGGTTTGAATGAGAGGCAGGTGAAAGCTGTACTTTTTACCAAGGCAAATGGGAAAATTACGAATAGTGATTATCAGGAGCTGAATAAGGTTTCAAAACGAACAGCCACAAATGAGTTAACTGAGTTATTCGAATCGTTTAAAGTTATTGCAAAGTCTGGAACATTGGGAGCTGGGGTTTATTACGAAATAATGGGGCAATAATGGGGCAAAAAAGGCAGCAATGGGGCAATAGTGGGGCAGAAAACAACGAAGTGGGGTCAGAGTGGGGTCAAAAACATAATAGTGGGGCCATAGAGTTTTTAAGATTGAAAGATAAAGGATAGGTTGTAACCTCAGACAACCTGACCTCGATGGCCATATGATGAATGAAAGGCATTGGTTCGTAAAGTAAAAATTGCATATTTTAGTACATCATGCAATTAATACTACCGATTTTCCCAAAAGAGGCGAAGCTGATCA
>NZ_JBGTCA010000547.1:0-4457 GCF_041749095.1 Aquiflexum sp.
AAAAATATTTATAGCAATTTTTTTATAATCCAAAAAACCAAAGCGATAACCAGAACGACTATTATTATCCCCATCCACATGCCGGCTTCGAAAATATCACCAATCACACTGCAGCCGGTAAAAGTGGTCAAAATAAGGAAAAACACTAAAATTTTTAAAATGTAATTTTTCATAACTATTTGATTTGTTTGAATCCCCTTACTAGAAGGAAATGATAATGATACAGTTATGTATATTGAAAAATGATGCCACAAAAGATACTATTTGAACTAACTATGCTATTTACCAGCTACTTACTTTATAAGTAAATAATTCTTTGGATGTTAAGCAGGATTATTTCAATAGTTTTAATTTTAACTGTGGCCAAATGTGGCAGGAAAAAGTAAAGGTATGTTACGGATTGGTTACACTTAAACCAAATAAAATTATTGCCAATCCCCTACAAAATATTCAGGGACTGTTCCTTGATCTTTTCCAGTTCGTCCTTCATGATGACCACATGCTTCTGTATCTGTGCGTCATTGGCTTTGGAACCAATGGTGTTGATCTCACGGCCGATTTCCTGACTGATAAAGCCCAGTTTTTTTCCCTGATTGTTGTCTTCTTTCAGGTTCTTCTCAAAATAATCCAGGTGGGTTTCCAACCTTACCAATTCCTCTGTGATATCGATTTTTTCAAAATAGTAAATCAGTTCCTGCTCGAAGCGGTTTTTGTCGAAACTGTTTTCCTCCAACCAATCCTTGAAATTATTCCTGATCCTTTCCCTGATTCTTTCTTTGCGTACCGGGTCAGCTACTTTGACTTCGGCAAGTCCTTTCCTGATCACTGACAGATTCTCCAAAAATTTACCTTCCAACACTTTCCCTTCATCGCTTCTGAAAACATCACATTCATTAAGTGCTTTGGCAATGGCAGTTTTGACATTTTCCCATTCCTGATTATCGGAGTTTTTTTCTGCCACATTGGTAATGACATTAGGGGATTGCAGGGCCAGCTTGAATATATCCTCACTTTGACTACCCGCTTTTTGCAACAAGGCTTGGAATTTATTGTAATAATTGAGAAAAAGTTCCTCGTTGATACCTACAGGAAGGTCATCGGAAGTCTTGTTGGCGAATTCAATATTGAGGTTGACTTTGCCCCTCTCCAATACCCCGCTGACCATATTCCTGATCTCCAATTCCTTGTCAGAAAACTGCTTGGGAGATCTGATAGAAAGGTCCAAAAATTTAGAGTTGAGGGTTTTGACTTCGACGCTTATATTGAAATTATTGTCCTCCAGGCCGGCCAAGCCATAACCTGTCATTGATTTGATCATA
This sequence comes from Aquiflexum sp., assembly GCF_041749095.1. GTDB lineage: Bacteria > Bacteroidota > Bacteroidia > Cytophagales > Cyclobacteriaceae > Aquiflexum. The sequence goes on from NZ_JBGTCA010000547.1 coordinate 1,320, forward strand.
ATAAATAATTGATTGAAACAAAATTAGAAATTATATCCTAAGGTAACGTAAAATTTCAGATCATCTCCTTGGTAATTCCTGACAGGCTTCGCCACATCAAACTTGAAGTAATAATTCAACAGCACCGTTCTCAAACCTCCTCCATAACTTTGCAGCCATGGATTGTTGAAATTATTGAGGGTAATGACGAAAGGAGATCCAGGTGTACTGATAATTTCAGTATTCTGATCGTTGACCCTCTCCCAAGGAGCTGCGGAATTCCAGGCAGATCCTATATCATAAAATGCCACCAATTGGAAGTTTTTGACAAAATTGGAAGTAATATTTCCCCTTGACAAATATGAGAAAACAGGGATTCGGAGTTCTGTGGTGAACGTCATCACATTTCTTCCTCTGATTTCATCAAACAGATAACCCCTCAAATCGACGAATTCTGCAAATAGAATATTGGAATTTTCTACCCCCTCAGGATTTCTCACCGGTGACTCTTCAGGTCTGTTACTTGGTGGGCTATAAAATTGATTAAAAACCCAATTGTTCATTCCCCCTACGAGGTAATTCTGTGGGTTGCTGCCAAAAAATGAACCTAAATACAAGCGGGAAGCAAGGATGATGTTTTTATGGATACTCTGATAATTTCTGAAGTCAAGATAGAAGTTTGAAAACGATCTTTCTGCCAAATTCAGCCCTTGATAATGTACGACTCCGGTTTTGGCCTTCAGTCCTTTTTGCATGTAGAGTCCTATCTGCTGTGTATTGTCATAGACTAATTCAAACCTTCCACCTGCGTAATTGACATCCAACCTGTTTTGTTCAGGCACCTGACCTCTTATAATTGAATCAGGATTAAGGTTGAAATATTGTGTGTTGGCTATGAACGGGGAAAGGGTCACCCTCGAGTGCACGTTGAAAGGATAGGAGAAGCCAAATTCCGCTTTGTTCAGGACATACCGTCGCCGTAATATAATGTCTTGTGGAGGAATCTGCAACGCCCTTCTATCATATCTGAACCTAAAGTCAATTCTTTGTTTGAGGTATTCATATTGAAAAAACACATCGCTTCCCGACCTGAAGTCCAAAGGTACCATGATACCGCCTTTAAAATTATGATTATCCAAAATGTCAGTCATATTTCCTGAGAGGGCAAAGCCAAAATTCCTCAGTGGATCGACAACAAAATCTGAACTGAGACTATTGGTAATAAATTGCGGCATCATCCTTCTTGGACCTGTCACCCGTTTTTGAAGACTCTGTTTTCTGAAGTTTTCGAGAATATTACTTCTTCCACTTGCCTGAACAGGCCTGCTCTCAGGGGACGGTATCACCGGAATAGTATCAAAGGTATAATTGTCAGTATCTATTCCACCCTTTCTTTCAAATCTAAGTCTGTCGGTACTGATGCTGCCCGTAAGGCTTTTCGGGGCAGGGATTGTATCCGTTTCCATCTCCTCAGTTCCGGTCTTCAAAACCGGATCAGGGACTGAGGGTTGTGTGGTTGTTGGTGGTGTGGTAGTCGTAGGAGGTGTTGTTCCTGTTGGGGGCGGACTCAAAAGCAAATCCTCCAGCCTTATGTTCAAGGTAGTATCCCTTTTGGCCTGGGTCTGAACAGGTCTTCTCACGATTTCAGTTTGTGTAGGCCTTTGTTCTTCCTCCATCTCAGTCCTTCTGGAAGAGATTCTTTCTGATAAAGATTTGGCTTGTGAAAGCTGTATCCTGGGAGTACTTGGGGTAAATTGATCGATATTGGAATATGATTCCAAAACCAACCTGCTTTGGTTTCCATCACGATAGGAGTAGGCAATCCTGTTTACTTTAGAAGAGTAGTCAAAAGCCTCCAAGCTCTTGTTAAATGCTGACATTTGGCTGGCAATTCCATTTGAGATCGTCAACCTCATCAGATTCATAATGCCACTCTGGTCACTTAAAAAAAGTACATTGTTACCGTTCAATACCCTTGGCCTGATGTTTCGGTTATTGAGATTGGTCAACTTGGTGATTTTGACCGAGTCTTCCATATCCACCTGATACAAGTTGAAATAATCCGGCAGTAATTTCACATCAGGTGTTCTTGTGAGCAAAGAATCCGCTATTGCGACTTGATTTGATGCATAAATTATTGTCGAATCATTCAGGAAAACCGGAGTGATATTATCAAAAACATCGTTGGTAATCCTCTTTCCCACCCCTCTGACATTGAGTGAGTATATGTCCGATTTACCGTTGGAAATAGCCGAAAGCACCATGTTTCTGCCTGATGAATTGAAATCCAGGCTCAGAATCTGAGTGATATTTCTAAGAAAAATCTTATCCTGTGCCGAACCGTCAATAGCTCTGCTTCGCAATGTGGTGGTACCCCTTCTGAAAGTAGCTATGGCCAGATTCAATGTATCACGCCAAGCAATGATGGGTGAGGATAGATTTACAGGTTGATCCGATGATACTGCTCCGCCGGCATAAATGGTTCTTTCGCGTCCATTGGCCAATTCCCTCACCTGCACTTTGAATCTACCACCATTATTGATCACATAAGCAAGATGCTTGGCATCCGGGCTGAATTTGATATCATTAATGATCCCAAGGTGGGAGGTCGAAGTAGATGCTATTTCATTGGATTGGTTTATTTCTTTGAAAGTCGTAAATACCTGCTGATTGGTATTGAGGTAAAATTGCCTCCATTGATCCTGAAAAGTTTTGTAATTGAGTCCTATGGTATTGGCAATACTGTTTTCCTCATTTCTGTTGATCCTACTCAGATTCAAGATACTTGAGATATACCTTCTTCCATATTTTTCCACTATAAAATTCCAAACCGATTGCCCTACCAGTCCTGCTTCCCTGTTTATGAGTTTATGGAGTTTAATGGTTTTATTTTCCTTGAAATGATGTCTCACAAAATCATCCATCTCCATACTCCATCCATGGGCAAGATACATGGCTGCGCCTTCTATATACCACTCCGGAAAACTATTGATAAGGTTGGATTGAAACGCATCAGCTATGGTGGAACCATACAGCATCTCCTCAATGATTACTTTTGAGGTAGTATAAATCAATTCTCTTTTAAATGATTCCCAGGTTCCTGTGAAAGCCACTTCACCTATCAACCTACTGAAAAAAGTCTGACCGTCAATGGTGAAC
>NZ_JBGTCA010000548.1:0-27440 GCF_041749095.1 Aquiflexum sp.
GGGTTGATCGGAAAGAAAATCACCGGATTATTGGAAAGAAAAGGATATGAAGTAGCATGGCTTAGCCGGAGTCCTGAAAAGTACAAGCAAAAGTCTTTTGCCTGGGATGTGGACAAGCAGACAATTGATGCTGAGGCTTTACAATGGGCAGAGGGAATCATCCACCTTGCAGGAGAGGGCATAGCCGATAAAAGATGGACTGCTGAAAGGAAAAAAGTCATTCTACAAAGCAGGACCCAATCCACTTTACTACTCAAAGGTGCCATTGAAAAATCGGATAAAAAACCGGGAGTCTTTATCTCTGTTTCGGCAGTTGGATACTATGGATTCAATACCGGAGATAATTTAATGGACGAAAATGGAAATCCCGGCAGTGATTTTTTGGCCCAGGTGGTAGGGGCTTGGGAAAGTGAAGTGGAGAAAATAGCAGAATTAGGAATCAGGACTGTCATGCTCCGAACGGGTATTGTATTGGACAATAAAGGCGGTGCTTTGGTTGAAATACTCAAGCCTCCGGTGACAGCACCGCTGGGCAATGGACAACAGTGGATGAGTTGGATTGCTATTGATGATTTGGCAAGGATGTTTCTTTTTGCAATTGAAAATAAAGAAATGATCGGGGTCTATAATGCCGTAGGGCCCAATCCCAAAACCAATGCTGAACTCACAAAAGCTGCTGCCAAGAAAGCCGGTAAAATGTATGTTAATATTGGTGTGCCCGGATTTGCTTTGAAAATATTTTTGGGCGAAATGGCACAAATGGTTTTGGGCGGTAATAAGGTTTCTTCCAAAAAAATCCGGAATGCCGGTTTTGAATTCAGATATCCTGGTTTGAATGAAGCATTGGAAAAAATCTACAATTCATAAAGTAGCCTTTCTGCCTATCAAAAACCAAAGAATGGTCCCCAAAAACGGCAAAAAAATCACAATCAAAACCCATACTATTTTATCATTTTGACCTCCAAAATTACTGGAGACAACATCGTAGATGGTATATGCATATATGGCAAGGCCAATGATTCCGAGTCCGAACATTGTTATTAAGGATTAAAGTATTTGCGGGAATTTGTTTATTCAATCATATCAGTCATAATCTTGGCAGAAAGAAGGCACAAAGGAATTCCTCCTCCAGGATGCACACTCCCCCCGCAAAAGTAAAGATTTTTTATATAAGATGAGTAATTGGCATGCCTTAAAAATGCTGCATATCTATTGTTGGAACTGTTTCCGTATAATGCCCCTTGGGAACTGGATGTTTTGCTTTCGATGGTTCTGGGTTCCAGGATTTCTTCCACCTCGATCAGAGATTCGATATCAGTATTGAGAATCCTGTTAACTTTTTGAATGATATGTTTTCTTGCCCCGGAGATCAGTTTGTCCCAATCCTGACCTTGATTGTTTGGGACATTGATCATGGTAAACCAGTTCATGCTGTTTTCCGGAGCATCGTCAGGTTTGTAGACTGAAGTGATATTGATGTAAACAGTTGGGTCGCGGTAAATATCCTTTTGGTGGAAAATATGATCAAATTCCTCTTTATAGTTATCGGAAAAAAGGATGTTGTGAAGACCCAACTCAGGGAAAACCTTTTTGATCCCCCAATAAAAAATCAGGGCAGAGCTTGATTTTGGCTGATCAAGAAGTTTGGTCGGTTGTTTTTGTTTTTTTAAAATGGTCTTGTAGGCATTAACCATGTCCATGTTATTGACAATTAAGTCAGCTTTAAATTCTTCTCCTTTTACAGATACCCCAACTGCCCTATCCTCTTCCACCAATATTTCATCGACTTTGGAATTGAATGTAAACTCCACGCCGATTTCTTTGGCCAATTGGTACAGGCTTATGGTGATATCGTGCATGCCTTTTTTCGGGAAAAAGGCTCCAATGTTAAATTCAAGGTGGGGGATAATATTTAAGGTAGCAGGTGTTTCATAGGGATTCGATCCATTGTAAGTGGCATACCTATTAAAAAGCTGCACCAATTTTGGATGGTCAAAATTTTTGGAATTGGCAGTATGCATAGTACTGAAAATCCCAAGTTTTCCCATCTTCAGATAGGATTTTAAGGCATCCTTGTTTGTCCAGGTTCCAAACTTGTGCAGGGACCTGTGCATAAATAATGGTGCCAGATGATCATATATATAAGATGATTTTTTTAAAGCCTTTCTGATATGATCTGCCGGTTCACCCAATTTGGTTTCAACTTCTTCTGCAAACCTGTTGATATCTGCCCACGCTTTTATCTGTTTTCCATCTTCCCAAAAGTAGTGACAGGTCACAGGAAGTTTGATATAATCAAAATGCTTTTTTGGGTCTTTCCCTGAAAATAAGAACAATTCTTCCATTTGTTCAGGAAGCGTAAACAAAGACGGCCCCGCATCAAACCGATAACCTTTCGAGATTATTTCTGAAATTTTGCCCCCTGGGTAAGGATTGGCTTCATGTACCGATACCTTAAACCCTTTATTGATCAGCCTGATTGAAGCTGCAAGTCCTGCTATTCCTGACCCAATGATGATGGCTTTTTTTGACATAGTTTAATAACTGATGATCGGTACGGTTGTTGGAAACAGTCTTCTTGAAGATTTTTTTTCAAGGATATCATTAATCATTGGGAATGTAAAAACTTACGGGGGTAATTTTTCATTTTTCAAGAAAATGTTAATGCAAACTTTATATTTCATTTTTCATAATTTGAAAAAATCAGTCAATAGGGCTGTTTTTTTTTATTTTTTATGCTACTAGAAATCCCATTAAATCCAAAAAAACACGTGATAAACATATTAAAATGAATTTCATAAATAAAAAAATGGATTTCATTTGTTTTTTAGGTTTTTAGACTATACTTTTACAAAAAACATTTTAACGTATATGAAAAATAAATCACCCTTCACACTAGCCTTAGGGATTTGGCTATTCGCAATTATAATCTTGGTCCTTTCCTGAGTTCCTGAAATATGGGATTTTGTACCGGAGGATATCAGCTTTCGGAAAAAGTAAATTTGGTTTTATTGACCTTTGATCTTGATAGGTTGGAATTCAGTACTCCTGAAGATATATGTAACCGACTTGGAGATCATTTGAGCCAATCGGAGATGATGTTAAAATCAACATTAATCTATTTGAAAATGGAGAAATGCAGGACGTAAACGATCCTGTCAAAATCTATGGACATTATCCAAAGCAAGCGGAAATTTTGCACCGGTTCAATATTTGTCTCTGAGCCGTAGTTCATCATTCGGTGTTCGATACACAACAGAGGACAGTAATTCGATATTGAACCTCTTGTTCCCCAACTAGTTCAGACATGTTACTTTGTACTCAACTCACTCATTCCTTCATCCTTCCTCCTTCATCTAAAGAGATTGCCACGTCGCACGAAGGACTGTTCAAAATATCAAAGTATCCCAAGTGCTCCTCCTGCCAAAGGCAGGCAGGCGCAATGACGCACCACCTTCCCTCATCCTTCATCCTTCATCCCTCATCCCTCATCCTTTTCCCTTCATACTTCATCCTTCCACTCAAACAAACCCTCATTTAAGCTTGTCAAGGCATCATTTTTATACTGTGCCTCTACCAGGATGGAAACATTGTGCCGGCTGCCTCCATAGGAAACCATACGCAGAGGATATTCCCTTAAACAATCCATGATATTGGCAACGGTTCCTTTGGACTCTGCAATCATATTGCCGACAATGGATACAATCGCCTGGTTATTGTCCACTTCCACAGTACCGTATACTTCCAGTTCCAGTACAATCTCCTTGAGATGGGTAAGGTCATCGATGGTGACAGATACAGCCACTTCAGAAGTGGTGATCATGTCGATGGCGGTTTTGTATTTTTCAAAAACCTCAAAGACTTTTCTAAGAAAACCATAAGCCAACAGCATCCTGCTGGATTTGATCTTTATCGCAGTGATACCATCCTTGGCAGCCAAAGCTTTGACTCCCGAACCTATTTCCTTTGCCGTAATGGTAGTACCTTTGGCATCAGGCTCCATGGTGTTCAGCAATTTGACCGCAATGTTATATTGCTGCGCCGGCCAGATAGAAGCCGGGTGCAGGATTTTGGCACCAAAATAAGCCAACTCTGCTGCTTCATCGAAAGACAATTGGGCAATGGGACGGGTTTTGTCCACAATCCTAGGATCATTATTATGCATGCCGTCGATGTCTGTCCAGATTTCAACCACCTCTGCATTGATGGCCGCACCGATAAGGGAAGCGGAATAATCGGAACCGCCTCTCTTGAGGTTATCGACTTCATTTCTGTGGTTTTTACAGATATAGCCTTGGGTCACAAAAATGTTTTCTTCGGGATAATTAGCCAGAATCACTTTTAATTTTTCGGAAATTTTATGGAGTTCAGGTTCCTGATTTTCATCAATACTCATAAAATCCAAAGCAGGTAGGAATACCGCATTGATTTCCAATTCCTGCAGGAGGGTATAGAACAGTTTTGTGGAAAGCAATTCTCCCTGTGCGAGGATATCCCTATTGATTGCCTCGTTGAAAGATATTTTGAGAATGATATTTAGAAACTCAAAGTGTTCCTTGATGACCTTTTCTGCCTTTGACCTGGCAGCTTCTTCTTTCAACAGTTCCTTGTAAAAAGTCAAATAATGCTTGTGCAGGGTATCAATCCGCTCTTTGGCAAGGTCTTTATTGGCTTCTGCCAAAGCTTCACCGATACCTACAAGGGCATTGGTCGTACCGGAAAGTGCGGAAAGCACTACGATTTTCCTTTCGTTGTCCCTAGTGATCAAATCTTTGACCTGATGCATTCTTTCGGGCCTTCCCACCGAAGTACCCCCGAATTTCATAATTTTCATGGTATGTGTGTTTTTTTTTAGATGCGAGAGTTTAGATGCGAGAAGCGAGATGTGAGATGTGAGACGATTTTAGAAGCAAGAGCCAAGAACCAAGAACCAAGAGGGCTTTCTCAAAATTTGGGATTTGTGTCTTTTGGGATGGGAATTTAGGTTTAAGGAGATGTTTACCCTTAACTTTTAATCACTAACCATAATCCAAGAAGAACCTCCTAATCTTACGTCTTAAGTCTTGCGTCTTGTGTCTCAAGTTTCAAATCTTAAATCTTAAATCTAAATTCTAAAATCAAAATCCAAGCATCTTAATCGCCGTAATGGCTGCTTCATCTCCTTTATTTCCGTGTTTGCCTCCGGCTCGGTCCAATGCCTGCTGTAAGGTATCGGGAGTGAGCACACCGAAAATGACCGGTTTGTTGAATTTCAATCCCACATTGGTAATCCCGTGGGCGACTGCATCACAGATAAAGTCGAAGTGTCTTGTCTCTCCCTGAATCACGCAGCCCAAACAGATTACGGCATCGATTTCCTTTATTTCAGCCAACCACTGTGCGCCAAGTGTCAGTTCGAATGATCCGGGGACATTTTTACGATAAATATTTTCCTTTTTGACGCCATGTTTGAGCAGGGTTTCCACCGCACCGGTAAACAAAGATTCGGTCACCTGATCGTTCCATTCCGAAACGACAATGCCAAATTTCTTCTTGGACATATCCAGTAAGTTTTTATCAGAATACTGGCTTAAGCTTTTCAATGAGGTTGCCATAATTTAGGGTGTTGGATGGGGTATAAAATGAAAAAGGAGCAAGACCTTAGCCTTACTCCTTTTGAATGCCTGTATAGATCAAAGCATTACTTAGAGGCAAGGCCTTCCAAGCGCGCTTTATGCTTTCGTGCGTTTGTAAACTCAAAAGACTCGAAATACTTGTCTTCTATAGTACTGTAAGTTTTGATGGCATTGTCAAAGTCACCTGCTTCCTCGTATGCAATGGCCAACTTGTTCAGATATCTTGGTGTAAAGAATTTGTTTTCTTTGTGGTCAATGGCTTTTTTGTATTGAGAGATCGCATCCTTTGTATTTCCCAACTCCATATAAGCATCACCTAACAGTGAATAAGCCCTTGCCTGAACAAAGTAATCACTGGAAGAGAATTTTTTCAGGTGATCAACTGCTTTTTGAAACTCTCCATTGGACATATATATGGATCCGATATAGAAATGGGACAGGTTGGCTGCATCTGTGCCACCATACTGATCAACTATTCTCAGTAAACCGACATTTGAACCATCTCCATTAAGGGCCAGTTCTGTGCTGTCCTGCTCAAAGTAATACACTGCCTGAAACATTTCAGCCTGTGCTTTTTCGTTTTTATTTTGTTTGTCGATCTGGAAATATAAAATTCCTGCAATCAACAAAATTCCGACAATAAGGATACCGCCGAATACTCTCGAATTCTTTTTGATAAAAAGCTCCCCTCTTTCCAGTCTGCCAGCAATCTCTTCAGGTTTTTCCAAAAGCTCATACTCTACTTCAGAAGCCTTTTTTGTTTTTTTCTTAGCCATTCTTTAAAATTTTCCGCCCGCAAAGTTAATTTTCTTTTATTGAAATCCAAATTGGGATGGGATAGATAAGGTAGGAGGGGGAGGGAATGGTAGAGGAAAGTTGGATGGGTAGATTTTCGGAAAGGGGAATGACTTGGTGGAGAAATGAACCATTGAAGAGGATGGAAAGAAGGAAAGGTTGAGGTTTTTTATTTTTAGCTGAAATGTTAAGGGTAAGAGACTTAATTCATTTTTGGTTTTCAACTGAAAAATTATTTAATTGAATATCAATTTATTACACCTAATCTTAGGTTTTGTATTGCTTATAAAGGCTGTTTTTAATATATGTTTTGTAAATTTATTTTAACCTTTAGGGTTAAAGAAAAATAAACAATTATCTTTGCGATGAAGATTAACTACCAACCTAAAAAACTCCAGAAAACCACTGCCGACTATAGATCCATTTCCAAGCATTATGGTAGGATGTCACAAAAGGTAATTCAAAGACTGAAAGAGATGGAGCATCCCCTACTTTAGAAGTTTTAAGAAAGATTCCTGCTGCTAGATGTCACGAACTAAAAGGGAATCTATCGGGATGTTTGCTGTGGATATTTCCGGAAACCACCGCATTATTTTCAAACCTGACCACAACCCTCCCCCTGAAAAAGAAGATGGAGGACTTGATTGGTCCCGAGTGACAGACATCACTATTATTGCAATTGGTGAGGATTACCATTAATACCTACCAGAAACAATAAACCCAAAGCAAAACAACAAACCCTATGAAAATTAAAACTCTAGATGATATTCAACTGGCCAAAGAATTGATTTCTCCGCCAGGAGATACGCTATTAGAAACAATCAATCTCAAAGGTATTTCTCAAACAGACCTTGCCAAAAGGATGGGAAGACCTCTCAAAACTATCAATGAAATCATACAAGGCAAGGCAGCCATAACACCTGAAACAGCAATTCAGTTAGAAAGGTCTTTGGATATTCCTGCAAGCTTTTGGCTGGAAAGGGAGAGAAATTACCGATTGGAATTTGCGGAAATCGAAGACGCTGAGCAGTTGATCCAGCAGAAAGATTGGCTTAATAACTTCCCCATCAAACAAATGATGACAATGGGATGGATTGCACCTAGGTCTAAGGACGTTGTAGATTTGATGGATGAATTACTTAAATTTTTTGGTATTGGTGGCAAAGATGCCTTTTATGAAGCTACTTGTTTTGCCTACATTGAAGGCTCTGCTTTCAGACTAACGAATCAGGACAAAAAAAATCCTTATGCCCTTGCTGCTTGGCTTAAACAGGGAGAAAAACAGGCTGAGCAAATGGTAGCAGGAAAATTTGAAAAGAACCTTTTCAAGGCCAATCTGGAAAAAATAAAAGATGTCATGGTTGCTCTTTCAGAAGATTTCTTTGCCCAATTGCAGGCGTTATGTGCCGAAGCAGGGGTTAAACTGGTAAACACTCCCAAACTTCCCAACAGCAAAGTACACGGTTCCACCCGATGGCTAAATGACACACCATTAATACAGCTTTCAAATCAATTTATGCGGAACGATATATTTTGGTTTACCTTCTTCCATGAAGCGGGGCATATTCTGAAGCATGGGAAAAAAGAGCTTTTTGTAGAAGGCCTATCTTATTCACAGGAGGGGGAGAAAAAAGAAGAGGAGGCTAACCAATTTGCGGTAGAGTCAATTTTCAGTGAAAAAGAAGAAAGGGAATTTATGGCTTTGGCCAAAGTAAAAGGCTTGACCATAGACTTGGTTTACTCCTATGCCAAAGAAATTCATACCCATCCTGCTATTATTGTTGGTAGATTGGAGCATGATGGACTATTAAGACATGGGCAGGGGATAAAACATGGGATAATTATAAAAATAGAGCTAGAATGAGTAGAACCATAACACCAATTCAGGTTAAGGAGTGGTATAGACCAGAAAATAAAAATGCTTTACCTCAAACTTCTGGTGGAGGTTATTCTTGCAATCAAAAAGTGGTTTTTGAAGAAGATGAGTTTGATAGTAATGTTAGCCAATTATTGGATTTTAATTTTCTAGATGGGCTCGAATTCATTGGATGCAAGTTTAATAGTGGTTTATTATTTAAAAAACTGAAGGTAAGAGGGGGGTTGAAATTCGATAATTGTAAAACTCCAATTTTAGTGCAAATTAGGCCAGGACTTCATTTTCAAGATTTTGATATTGATAGCCTTGAAATAGCTAATTGTATTATAAAGCATGGGGTATTTTTCGAAAAGCCTTCTTCATCACAAACTAAAAACATATTAAATACCCTTTCGGTGAAAAACGGATCTTTCTCTAATGGAGATTTAAAAATTGAAAGGACAGAAATAAAGTCTGGATTTCATTTTAAAGGTATTAAAAGCTGCCAAAATTTAATTATTAAAGATTGCCAAATTGGAAAAATCTCGGACATTGATAATTTCAAAACCAAACAATTAAATATCGGTGGCAAGGATCTTATTTTTAGAGACAACTTAAACATTTGGAGAGTTAAAGGTTTAGAAAAACTTTCAGTTACATCAGGAAAGTTTGAAGGTGATATCAAGATAGTCAAGCCAATAATTTCTAAAAAAATAGATTTTCAAAATTTGGAGATCGCAAAAAGCTTAATAATTGATTGCAAAGATGATCAGAGTGAAAATCTTCCTGATTATTCCTTTCCCGAAATATATTTGGATGGATGCATAGTAATTGAAGGGTTAACAATCAAAGGAGAAAACACTAATTGTGAAAAAATAACAATTCCATTCTCTCCTCAACTCAAAGGCAGATTAGCTTTTTATGGAACCAATTTTAAAGAATTATATTTTTCAGGTACCAATTCAGATAATAATATTTCTTTTAATAATTGTGGATTTGGAAAGGTTCATCTTAGTGATTTTGTGAATTTAAAAACATTATCAATCAATAGTTCAAACCCATATTTTCAAGTGAGTAATCATGCAGAAATACAAATTACTGTTTCAAATCTCGGAACATGGGTGCTTTCTAATTTTAACTTTAAATCATTCTCTAAAATTATTTGGAAAGACAGTTTGGTCTCCGATTTAAAAACCTCATCAGTCAAATGGTTTGAAGACAAAGCGCTCCAAATAGATGGTGAATCAGATCCAAATACCTGTCTAAGACGAATAGAACTTTATCGACAGTTGAAACTTGCTAGTGAAAAGGAAGGAGATAGGATTTCTGCTTTAGAATTTAAATCACGAGAATTGAAAGCCTACTTTAAAGGCCTGCAAGTACTTGGTAAAAAATGGTGGTCATTAGACAGAATTACACTATTTCTTGGATTGACCAATAATCACGGCCAAAATTGGATTAAACCATTAGGCCTTGTCCTATTATTTACTACACTACCTTTCTACCCATTAATATTTATGGCAGCTGATCAAGAAATATTTTTTTGGTGCCAGGATTGTGATTTCATCAGCCCAATGACGTTCGCCAAAAAATTCTGGCATTACGGATCCGTTTGGCCTAGTTTATTCAATCCTGCAAGACGGCTAAATGATTTGTTCCCAGGAGTTGATATTTCATTTGCTCTAGGCTTTTGGGATGGGCTGCAAAGAATAGTCCTCGCTTTCTTTATCTTCCAAATCATCTCTGCCTTTAGAAAGTTTGTCAAATAGATATAATCTTAAGTCGCTTTGATTGAAGGATTTACAAGCCAAGTCTAACTTGAACTTCCTTTATTTTTTTTAAAATCAAAGGCAAAAAACTTTTTGATAACCGAAATACTTCCGTTGACCCGACAGATAGTTTCCCAGATTCATTGGCCTTGAAATTGACCTCAGCATTTGTTGTAGCCCTTTCCACATAAAGGGGATGTTTTCTTGAATCGAATCCCCCTGAAATAGATTTATTTACCATAACCTTCCAAGTCTTGCAAATGTCTGAAGATCCAAAAGGCTCAACCTTTTCATGGAAATGATAATACAACCAAACTTCGAAGCATGGATTACTCTCCGTAACAAACCACGCATCCAGTTTGGAAATTTCTCTCCTGACAGTGTCGATTTGTTCTTTCCTTGATTCTTGTTGATCAGGGTCTGTGTCCAAAACAATCCAAACTTCATCATTTTCCTGAAAGGTATATGAAGGATTTGGGTTTACCTCAGATTCGATAATGCTCCTTTTAGCAATTTCAAGAAGGCCAAGAGGAGAATTATCTTCTTCCCCATTCAGTTCATATACTTCCACATTGATTCGGGAATCCATTTCCCTAAAATAGTCGAAGTAATTTTTTTCTCTTCTTTTGCCCTCACAGAAAATATAGATACTCCTTGCCTCCCTTGTTGCGGGCTTTCTCTCAAAGAGTCGGTTCCTGCTGAGTAACATATTCGTGCCAGTTTAAATCCTTGAAATTTCCCAAAAAAGGAATGGAACCGTAGCGGCCATTGAGATATCCCTTTCGGATATCAATGGTCTTATGCTCTTTGAAATCGCTCAATGAATACAAATCTGTTGCCCCATCCTGATTTTTCTCAGCAAACCAAATTTCATCCTGTCTGAAAAGTTCCTGATCCAATAAATTGGATTCATGGGTAGTAAAGATCAATTGTCCTTTGGTTTTGGGGTCATGGGAAAATTTCTTTACCAACTCTTTGATCAAAAGCGGATGGATACTTCTTTCGATTTCATCAATCATAAATACTTTAGGCTCCGAAATCACAGATTTGAAGGCCGGAACGAAATCCAATAACCTGATGGTACCATCAGACTCATCAATCAGGTCAAATTTTACTTCTACCCCATCTTTTCCTTTGTGGCCAACTTTTAGACTTTTGGCCCAGATTTCTCCGTTTTCTTTAACCAGATTGATTTCATCGCCTGTTCTAATTCTCACCCCGACCATTTTTTTAGGGGATTCTTCAACCCTTTTAATCAATTCATTCAATTCATTTTCATTGTCTTTACCAAAAAACTCTTCAATCGGCGATTTTTCAGTAGTTAAGGATGCTATACCAAGATTAAAAGAGCACATCATGTCCTCAGCATAATGCTTAAATTCACTATCCACATCAATTCTATGAGCTAGAGCCATGGGTCTGGAACTTGGGGTTATAATCTGCAAAGTCTCAGAAAACCAACGAAAAGCATTTTTTACATCTGCCAAAAATTTGTTGTCCCTATTAGCTAGCAATTTCAGTACAGGTTGCTTAGGTTCCACAAATTCCTCCAACAAGATACTGTTCAATAATCTGAACTTTTCGTCATTCTGGAACTCATCAGCATATTGAATGGTCGTATTTTCATTTTTATCAGTTTTACGGTCAAAAAGCAGTCTATCCTTTTGATAGCCTAATCCTGAAATATACAACTCTTCCGTTGCGACTCTTTCCCCGATCAGTTCGATTCCATAGTAAAATGGAGTACCTTCCTGAATAAACTCCACAGCAAGCAATTGGGGAATGTCTTTACCTTTATTAAATTTAAACTGGCTTTCCTTTAAAGGGAACGGGATTTTCTGGTCCAAAACCAATTTTTGTAACAAGAACATTGCTTTAAACAAATTGGATTTACCGGCACCATTGGCACCATATAGGGCTGACAACTTCAGCAAATGAAAATCCCCAACATCATATTTATGACTTTCCAGCGTTTTCAGACGGTTATTGGGAAGTGTATTGAACTCTTTCCTTTCACCAAAGGAAAATATATTCTCAAGGACAAAGCGAATGATCATGGCTTTACGTGATTTTTTCACTCAAATTTAAAATAAATTGATGTTTATAAAAATTACACACGTGATTTTTTAAATATTGGAGAATATTTCACGTGAAAAATTCTTTCTGAATAATAAGTGCTGAATATTCTTTCGAAAAATCATGACAATCAAAACAGCATCACTGATAGGGGTTGTATGAGAACCCCAAATTGACTTATTTTAGTTATCGGAATTTTTCCAACAATCCATTCAATGTTTTCATATTCATGAGTAAAAACATCTCCAATCCCCAAAAACTTGAACTGACCTGGATAGGCAAAGGAGAAGAACCCAAGCTGGAACCCCGTATCCTGATCGAAAATCCGGAATACAGCTACGGGGATCCCAACTATTTTGTTACAAATATGAATTGTATGGCATTGACTATTAAAAGCATCCCTGAATTAAAAGAAAAGGAAGCAGAAAAATTTGTTAAAATGGCAGAAAAATCCGTTTCAGAAAGCTCTACTGTAGATTTCAGTAAAGAGTTGGTGAAAGCTCATGCCATTCTTAAAAAAGCTAAAATGATGTAAGTATTAATGTTTTGTATTTCTCATCATTAGCCCAATAATCCTCCACACAACCCCACACAAAAAAAAACCACCGTCACTCCCGCAACGATGGTTTTCAATATTTGAAATAATAGGTTTTACTCCATTACAAAAGGATAATCTTCCTGCATATAGACATCCTTGAAGGCATCCTGCCCGTCGGGCCAAGGGGATTCTTCGGCGAATTTTACCGCATCATCTACTTGCTTCTTCACCTTTTTATCTATTGCTGATATTTCCTCCTCTGTCAG
Source organism: Aquiflexum sp. (assembly GCF_041749095.1). Lineage (GTDB taxonomy): Bacteria > Bacteroidota > Bacteroidia > Cytophagales > Cyclobacteriaceae > Aquiflexum. The sequence goes on from NZ_JBGTCA010000548.1 coordinate 12,915, forward strand.
GATTTTGTTGTCCAGGATGGTTTTCTTGACCTGTTCGATTGGGTCACGTTGTTTATATTCTTCAACCTCCTCACGGGTCCTGTATTTCTGTGGATCTGACATGGAGTGACCTTTGTACCTGTATGTCCTGAATTCCAACAGAGTTGGGCCATCGCCTTTTCTCGCTCTTTCGGCAGCTTCTGCTACGGCTTCATGGATCGCTTCCACATTCATCCCATCTACTGGGAATGAAGGCATGTCATAAGCTTCACCAAGGGTGTAGAGTTCGGTAACATTGGACGTTCTCGCTGTGGACGTGCCCATTGCGTAGCCGTTGTTTTCGATCACAAAAATGACAGGGGTTTTATAAATCATTGCCAAGTTCATAGCTTCATGAAAAGCTCCCTGCCTGACAGCCCCATCTCCCATGTGGCAGATGCAGAGATTTTTTGTGCCCTTGTATTTTTCCGCAAAACCGATTCCGAGCCCCATGGGTATCTGTGCGCCAACGATGCCGTGGCCGCCCATAAATCCTCTTTCTTTGTCAAAAATGTGCATGGAACCACCTTTTCCTTTGGTAGTGCCTGTGGCTTTGCCAAAAAGTTCGGCCATCACTGCCCCTGGGTCGGTTCCCAGGCCAAGTGGGTGTGCATGGTCTCTGTAAGCGGTGATCCATTTATCGTCTTTTTCCAGGGCGGTGATTGCACCGGAAGCACAGGCTTCCTGTCCGATATATAAGTGGCAGAAACCCCTTATTTTTTGCTGTCCATATAGTTGACCTGCTTTTTCCTCAAACCGCCTCATCAACAGCATGCTTTCGTACCAATAAGTGTAAGTTTCTTTGGAATATTTTGCTTTTGCTTTGGTAGGAGTGCTCTTTTTTGCCATATCGATTTTAATAAAATATGCTAAATTAGGCCTCAAATATAATCAAAAGGGCTGAAATTTAAGGCCGATTGCGAAAATAGTCAAAAACCTTACAGATTAGGCAACATGTACCTGAAAAATATCCGGCTGCAACAATTTAAGAATTATCAGAAGGCCGATATACAGTTTTCCAGCGAAATCAATTGTTTTGTAGGCATCAATGGAAGTGGTAAAACCAACCTGTTGGACGCCATACATTACCTTTGTCTGACCAAAAGCGCCATCAATGGCGTGGACTTGCTCAATATCCTGCATGACAAAGAATTTTTTACGGTTTTTGGGGATTTTGACCTGGAAGGAAAGGAAATAGAGGTACGCTGTATTTTTGAATCCGGGAAAAAAAAGCAGCTTCTACAAAACGGGAAAGCCATTGAAAAAATGAGTGACCACGTGGGCTTGCTTCCGGTGGTGATGATTGCGCCTGATGATACCGGGCTGATCAAAGATGGCAGTGAGGAGCGGCGGAGGTTTTTTGACAATATGCTCTGTCAGATGGATAAGCAGTATTTGGATCAGTTGGTCAGGTATCAGCATTTTCTGAAACAAAGAAATGCACTGATCAAGCAGTTTGCAGATAAAGGCCGTTGGGACCGTTCTTTTATTGAGCCTTACGATAGGGAGATTATCAATCTTTCCAAAAAAATAGCCGCTGTTCGGAAATCCTTTCTCGAAGAGTATTATCCCATTTTGATGGAATTTTACAATATCATCTCGGATAATCAGGAAGAGATCGGGGTGTCTTATGAAACAGAATGTCTGGATGCCGACTTCGAAAAAGAATTCATGGCCGGTGCCCAAAAGGACTTTTTCTTGAAAAGGACCAATATGGGTGTCCATAAAGACGATTTTGTATTTGAAATCGCCGGATATCCCATAAAAAAATTCGGTTCGCAAGGCCAACAGAAATCATTTGTGATTGCCCTGAAGCTGGCGCAGTTTCAGATATTTTTGACCCATAAAAAAACCAAACCGATTTTATTGCTCGACGATATTTTTGACAAATTGGATGACAAAAGGATTGAGAAACTGATGAACCTGGTGGCTGACCACAGGTTCGGACAGTTGTTCATTTCCGATGCAAGGCCCGAAAGGTCAAAAGGAATTTTGGCGGGGATAGAGGCTGAAAGCCGTTTTTTTCTGGTACGGGATGGAGAGATTGGAGATTGGAATCAATAGGGCCTGTTTTTTTTGATCTGTGCATCAACAGAATATTTTCCCGGCCCGGAAAACATCAGGAACACAAATATGACCAAATACAGTAGTGCCGTCTCTTTATCAGATAATGGTTTACCTGCATGTACAACAAAAACGATCACAGTCATGTTGATGATCAAAGGTATCAGTGACAACCTGGAAAGAAAGCCAAGCGCAAGTAAAATCGCACAAAAGAATTCAGCAAATATGACCAATTGTAAGGATAAAGCAGAACCCAGTCCTATAGGATCCCTGAACGTGGTCAACCTTTCACTGAAGTTTTCTATTTTGCCCCAGCCATGTGGGACCAGCATTAGTGAAGTAGAAATCCTCAGGATGGCCAATCCCAGATCCTGGAGAAAGGGTGTAGTGGAAAAGAACAATTTTTTCATGGGTTTAGAGGTTAGTTGCGAAATAGTAGAGTCTATATTTTCAAAAATAGCAATAAATCTAAAATGGATTCCTAATTTTAAAATTTAAGTTTAATTGTAAAATCAAACCCTTATCGCATAAATGAGTACTATACCTATGATGAAAAAATCCTTATTCCTGTTTTTAATATGTGTCCTAATTGGTGTCAATTCTTATGGGCAAGCACCTACCCAGGCTTATCTGGATTATATGAACGGACTTGAAAATTACGTCCAAAATGATCTTTATGGAAAAGTCGCTGCTGTCTTGTATGATGTCGATGAACTCCCCCCATCTGAAGATTATATCACTTTTGTCAGGCAGATCAAAAAGGAGCTTGAGGTATATTTAGAGGATAATTCAGCCGGTCTGGAAGCTTCTGAAAAGAAAGATGCCAGGATTTTTACCAATACGATGTTGGTGCAATTGAGTGATCTTTATCTGGATAGAGGGCAGGAGTTGGATGCTTCTGAAAAGGTAATTTTTCTCGAAAAGTATTTCGGGGAAACCGGTCTTGAAACCTCTATTCTGGAACTGTCAGACGACCTGGCAAGGTCCATGATGATGAGTGTTCATGCTGTATTGGGAATTCCTTTTGGTATGCCCAATGAACAAGTAGCTGCTTTTGTCCAGGAAATGGATGGGCCAAAAAAGGAAATGTTTATGGCAGCCTTGATACAGAACGACATGATGATGCTGAGTGGTGGTTATGATAAAAACAAAAGCCAAGTAGCGGAATTTAAGCGTGATTATCCACAATCTGCTTATTATAGTAATCTGGAAAAAGGTCTGGTTTCGATAGAAAAACTAAGAGCAGGAGCGGAAGTGGAAAATTTCTCTTTCGTTGATCTGGAGGGGAATCAGGTAAAACTGGCAGATTTCAAAGATAAGATCATATATCTTGACCTTTGGGCGAGTTGGTGCGGCCCCTGTATCAACACCTTCAGGACCAAAACGCCTGAATTTGAAACGAAGCTGAGGGAAAGGGAAGATGTGGTTCTGATGTACATTTCCATTGATGAAAAAGAGGAGCCTTGGAGAAATTACCTGAGCAAAAATCCCATGAGGGGAACCCATCTTTTTGCAGGAAAAGGCTTTCAGGCGGAGATCATGCAATACTTTAAAGTGTGGGGAATTCCCCGCTACCTGATTATAGGAAAAGACAACAAAATCATCGACGTCAATGCCCCAAGGCCAGGGGATGAGGCCTTTGAGGTATTGTCCAAAATTCAGTGATCAGTGATCAGTAGGCAGTAATCAGTGTTCAGTAGGCAGTGTCCAGTGATCAGTAGGCAGTAATCAGTGTTCAGTGTGTTCAGTAGGCAGTGTCTAGTGATCAGTATTCAATTTCAGTTTACAGTGTTCAGTAAGCAGTTTCTCCGATATTCAGTTTCCAGTAGGAAGTTTGTAAGTGCAGTGATCAGTATTCAGTAGGCACAGTGTGTGTTCGGTTTACAACTGTTAATTGCGACTGAACAGCTGTCCACTGCGACTGAACAGCTGTCCACTGCCTACTTCGACTGCCTACTGAAAAACTGCAACTGCCCACTGCGACTGGTTACTGAAACTGCCCACTGCCTACTGCGACTGCCCGCTGAAAAACTGCGACTGTGAAACTCCCCAAAGATTATCCGGATACTCTCCCGAATCATGCATTTTTTTCAAAGAATCGATCACAATAGGTTTATCTTCAGTATAAGTAACTCCAAACCATGTTCTACCGCCTTCCAGGATTTCAAAAGCAGCCTTTCCTGATTGTATCAGATTATTGGCTAGTGTGGGAATATAGAATTCGGATTTGAGGTTTTTCTGATTTGCCGGGAGGAATTCAGTAAACATTTCCTCAATATCTGAGAAAACAGCCTGATGGAATCCCCAGAAATTCATAGAGACGGGAGTTCCTTCTTTGATCTCGATCACTTCTGCATCGCCTTTGGCAACAATTTTTTTCCCTTCCCTTGCGATGGATGTCCTTTCTATCATTCCGATAAGCTGATTGGCGTCATTCATACTACAGACTCCCCGGCTGACAGTTCCGTGTTCGGACAATACATTTTGGATGGCATAGCCTACCATGGAGTGTAGATTGGGCTGTACGCCGTTGGTCAGGAATTTCCCGACTACCTCAAAAGCCTCTTTGCCATAAAAATCATCAGCATTGATGACAGCAAAAGGTTCGGCTATGGCATCCTTGGCGCATAATACGGCATGGGCAGTGCCATATGGTTTTACCCTGTCCGGATGTTGGTATTGTTCGGGAACAAAACTGTTGAGGGTCTGAAGCACAAAGTCAACTTCAATCTTTCCTTTCAATTTGGGCATCAAAAGGTCCTTGGTCATTTCAAGAATTTCTTCTCTTACGATCAGCACGACTTTTCCGAACCCTGCCCTGATGGCATCATATATCGAATATTCCAAGATGGTCTCTCCACTGGGACCAAATCCATCGATCTGTTTGTTTCCACCATATCTGCTGCCCATTCCTGCAGCAAGTACCAAAAGTGTTGGTTTGATTTCCATAAAGTCATTTTTAATTAGCCTTCAAAATTACTGGTTTCAAAATGGATACAAAGCGAGAGCAAGTATTATTTCAAAAAGGATGATCTGCGCTATAAAAGTTAATTTTTTAAAAAACGGGCTTTAATAACATCCATTTAGTATCAAATTGGCATTAAAAAAATTTAAATTGGGTAAAAAATATGCCTATAAATTAAAAATAATGTAAAAATTCATAAAAACAGGTTTAAAATTAATCATGAAATACTTTATTATTACTTTTTCTTTTACATTAGCACTGCTTTTCTAATAAATCGCCACTTAAATTGAAAAAAATGAAAAAAATCGAAGCAATCATTAGAACATCCAAATTTGAAGAGATCTATACCTGTGTCTCAGGTTTGGGTGTGAAGTTTCTCACCTTCTATGAGGTCAAGGGCATGGGTATGGAACATGCCAGGCAACAGACCTACAGAGGGGTCGCTTATGAACCAACCTATATTCCAAGAACCAAACTCGAAATAGTGACTGTGGAGGAATTGGTGGAGCCTGTAATAGACTGCATACTCAAAATGGGTAAAACAGGTGAGGTAGGTGATGGAAAGATATTTATCTACGAAGCGCTGGAAGCCTACAGGATCCGAAACAGTGATACCGGGGAGATAGCTTTATAGAAGCGAGATGTGAGATGTGAGACATAAGACATAAGACATTAGATTTTAGAACCAAGAACCAAGATACGAGAGGCGAGAAGCGAGAGCTAAGAAATAAAGCTTGCTATAAGTATCGGAGAACCAAAAAGCGGGATGTGAAAGGGGTCATGAGTTAAGGTTATTGAAATTGAAAAGTGAATTTCATATTACTGACCTTTTCCATCCAACAAAATATTATTAGAAATACTAACCTATCAAACCTATGAATCAAGAAATCTTTACAATCAATAATCTATGGATGATGGTGGCCACTATATTGGTCTTTATCATGCATTTGGGCTTTGCCAGTCTCGAAGCAGGGCTGACCCGGGCCAAAAATACAGTTAACATCCTGTTCAAAAATACGATCATCCCGGCCATTGGACTTTTGACCTATGCTTTTATAGGTTTCAATCTGATGTATCCGGGAGATGATTTTGCAGGTAGTTTTATTGGATTAGCGGGCATTGGGATTACGCTACCGGAAGGTTGGGATACCTTTGCGTATAATGAAGGTTACACCTTTTTTACAGATTTTATTTTTCAGGCCATGTTTGCGGCTACGGCTGCGACTATCGTTTCCGGGGCTGTAGCTGAGAGAGTTAAATTGGGTCCCTTTATATTTTTCTCTATACTTTATGTAGGTATCTGCTATCCCATCGTAGGTATGTGGAAGTGGGGAGGGGGATTTCTGGATTCCATGGATATCCCTTTTTATGACTTTGCAGGATCCACCATAGTCCATTCTGTTGGGGGTTGGGCAGCGCTTGTAGGTGCTTTTCTTTTGGGACCCAGGCTGGGAAAATATACCGAATCCGGGATGAAAGCAATACCGGGGCATAATATCCCAATGGCAACCATTGGTGTGTTTTTGCTTTGGTTTGGCTGGTTTGGGTTCAATGGCGGTTCAGTTTTGACTGCTGATCCTGGAACCGTTTCAAGAGTTTTCGTCACCACTGCCATTGCGGGCGCTTCCGGTGCTTTTGGCGCCCTGATCGCTTCCTATCTCAAATTCAAGACTTATGACATCACCATGGTGCTCAATGGGATTCTTGCAGGATTGGTAGGAATAACCGCAGGTGCAGACCTGATGGGAGTAGGAGAGGCTGCCATCATCGGGTTTATCGGGGGTACTTTGGTGGTCTTTGCAGTGGTCTTTTTTGACAGGATCAAAATTGATGACCCAGTGGGAGCTATTTCTGTCCACTTGATCGGTGGAATTTGGGGAACTTTGGCAGTTGGTCTTTTTGGGGATCTTGCAGGAATGCAACAAGTTCTTTCTCAATTGATTGGAATAGCCGTAGTTGGAGCCTTCTGTTTTGCAACAAGTTGGCTGATATTCTTCTCCATGAAAAAAACCATTGGTATCCGTGTAGATGAAAGAGAGGAACTGGAAGGATTGGATATCAACGAACACAGCATGCAGGCTTATCCTGATTTTGCATCAAAAAACTAAAATATAAAAAAGCCTTGGGGCCTTTTGGAAAATTTTTTCCAAAAGGCCCCAAGGCTTTTTTAATTGTTAAAGAAGTAGTCAGAAATAACAAAAAAAGTTTGATTTGGGTATTCCAATAAAAAGTAAAGGAAAAAAATTGGTCAATAAGCCTTTAGACTGATGTCCATACTTTTTACCTGATGGGTGAGGGCACCTACGGAAATATAATCCACACCGCATTCAGCTACATCTTTCAATGTTTCTTCTGTGATACCGCCCGAAGCTTCTAACGGAAACCTGCCGTTTACCAAGCGAACAGCTTCCCGCATGGTGGGATAATCCATATTGTCCAACATGATATAGTCTATTCCCCCGATCTCAAGGACTTTTTTTACCTCATCAAGATTTCTTGTTTCCACTTCTATTTTCAAATCCAGGTTTTTAGAAGCAAGGTAATTTTTGGTGGATATAATGGCGTTTCGGATGCTCCCGGCAAAATCAATATGGTTGTCTTTGAGCATGACCATGTCATACAATGCAAAGCGGTGATTCATTCCTCCTCCCAGCACAACTGCCCATTTTTCCATCAACCTGAAATTAGGAGTGGTTTTGCGGGTGTCCATCAGTTTAGCTTTGGTATGGGCGATCAGTTGGTTGAGTTGGGAGGTTTTGGTAGCGATCCCACTCATCCGTTGCATACAATTGAGCACCAGCCTTTCGGTGGTCAAAATAGAGGCGGCAGAACCTTTGACCCTCAATCCTATTTGACCCGAAGTTACTTTGTCCCCATCATTTAATAGAATTTCTACTTCAAGGCTTGGGTCGTATTGTTTAAAAATCATTTTGGCCAATTGCAGTCCTGCAATGACGCCGTCTTGTTTGATCATCAGTTGTGCCTGCCCTTGTTTCCCCTTTGGTATAGATCCCAAAGAAGAATGGTCTCCCGGACCGACATCCTCTATTAGGGCCAATTGAATAAAATCGTATATTTTTTCCGGATTTAAATAGGCTATGTTTTCCACGCCGCAAAATTAAAAAATAAAATGAGGGGTAATTTAAATTCTTATTTTAATAATTTCCAAACTGTATATTCTCATCAATTCGCCTTTGTCCGCTCCTTTGATCAATATTCTGAACTGATCAGAATCGGTGATATAGGATCCCACAAAAAACGTGGTCGGTCCAGGGCTGCCCCCTTTATGCAATATCCTGAAATCGGTGGGAGGATACTTGATAAAAAAGTCCTTAAGAATGTATTCTGCCTGATTTTTCGAATAATCACCTTGATTGCCATTGATATTCAGATTGATGGCCTGGTCAAAATACTTTGCAAGTTCTTTACTGGAGCCTGTTTTGAAATAAATGGAGACATCAGTGAGATTGAATAGACTTGGGCTATTGTCGGCTGCATTGGAGTGCATAAAAAGTATCAAACTCAAAGTCAGAAGGGCAATTATTTTTTTCATGTACTCATTAACTTCAAAAATTAAGCCAATTCGAGAGCCCAAATTCATTTTTTCAAAAAATAAAAATCGTCATCTGAATTCTGTATTTCATACCTAATTAATTCCAATTAATAAAAATTAATCTAGCTGGAATTTTGTGCCCTTAGGAAAGAATAATCATTTTTACGGTTCAATTAGGAATATTACTGATTTTTATAACCCTTAATTCAACATGAACAAAAAAGTAATTTTAATGATATTGGATGGATGGGGCATTGCAAACAATCCCGAAGTTTCAGCTATCGACAAAGCCAAAACTCCTTTCATGGATAGCCTTTACAAAAAATATCCCCATTCAAAATTGGAAGCTTCAGGGCTTGCGGTGGGTCTTCCGGTAGGACAGATGGGCAATTCTGAGGTAGGCCACATGAATATAGGTGCAGGTAGAGTAGTCTATCAGGACCTTGTCAGGATCAATAAAGCAGTAATTGACGGCGATTTAAATCATCATCCTGTTCTTGGGGATGCCTTTGCCTATGCAAAAGCGGATGACAAAAAAGTCCATTTCATTGGTTTGGTATCCGATGGTGGAGTGCATTCCCATATTGATCATCTCAAAGGACTTTGTGATGCGGCCAAATTCCATGGACTTTCCCAAGTATTTGTCCACGCTTTTACAGACGGCAGGGATACTGACCCCAAAAGTGGCCTCCATTACCTGACCGAACTGAATGAGCATTTTCAGCATTCGGTGGGCAGGATAGCTTCAGTTGTCGGAAGGTATTATGCAATGGACAGGGACAAAAGGTGGGAAAGGGTCAAGTTGGCCTATGATGCCTTGGTTCATGGAGAAGGGGAGAGATCCAAAGATATTATTGCTTCCATTGTCAAATCATACAGTAATGGCGTGACAGATGAATTTATAAGGCCGATTATCCAAGTAGATGATAAAGGAAGCCCATTGGCCAAAATTGAAAATGGAGATGTGGTAATTTGTTTTAATTTCAGAACTGATAGGGGAAGGGAAATCTCCCAAGTTTTGACGCAGACTGATTTTGAGGATTTCGGCATGAAAAAACTCAGTCTGAATTATATTACTTTCAGCAGTTATGACGATACTTTCAATGGAATCAAGGTACTTTTTGAAAAGGATAATCTGAACAATACATTGGGAGAGGTCCTGGCCCGCAATGGAAAAAAACAGATCAGGATTGCGGAAACTGAGAAATACCCCCATGTAACCTTCTTTTTTTCAGGGGGCAGGGAGAGGGAATTTGAAGGAGAAAGCAGGATTCTGTGTCCTTCACCAAAAGTGGCTACCTATGATCTCAAGCCTGAAATGAGTGCCTTTGAAATAGCGGACAAAATCAAGACCGAACTAAGGAAAAATGAAGTTGACTTTGTTTGTCTCAACTTTGCGAATCCTGATATGGTAGGGCACACCGGTGTGTTTGAAGCCGCTGTCAAGGCTTGTGAAACAGTGGATCAATGTGCTAAACAAGTTATTGAGCAAGCTTTGATAAGCGGCTATACTACAATAGTGATAGCTGACCACGGCAACAGTGACATGATGATCAATGAAGACGGGAGTCCCAACACCGCCCATACCACCAACCTTGTGCCTTGTATCCTGGTGGATGACAAAGACAGATTTGAAATCAAGGATGGGAAATTAGGTGATCTTGCACCCACTATCCTTACCCTTATGGGAGTACCTATTCCATCTGAGATGACAGGGGATATTTTAATGTAATAAATACTACATTTGCAGACAAAGAATTCAATCCGTTTAGGAATTGGATTCTTTGTTATTTAGGGCCAACTCAAAAATTATTGAATCAATGAAATATTATATTCTGCTGTTATCCATAGTTATAATCAGTGGATGTTCGGTGAGTGACAGAAATTCAAGTGAATTGGAAGATGTGTGTTTTCCACTGAAAGATTATTTTGAAGTACAGGCAATTCAGCTTGATGGGAAAAGCGTATCGAAAGAAATAACTGTCAATGGGGAAAAAGAAAAGATCCAAAAGACTTTGGATACAGAAGGATGGTTAAAAGAATTTGAGTTTTTTATTCAAGCGGATATCAACATGCCCAGTTTGGCCGGTTCCTATGAAACCAAAAGAAGTGAAAAGGTCATTATTCACGAACTTAAACCGGGTGAGAAAGGTAAAATTCAGAAGATTGTAGTCAATTTTGAAGGAAAAGAAGTAAGGAGCCTCTCCTTTGTTGCCAAATCTGAAAACCTCTTTTACAATACTGAAACCAAAGGAACTATTTATAACCAGTATCTGACCGGTAAGCCTGACAATTATGTGGTTGAGACGATGCAGAAAGTTGTTTTTCTCAAACCCAATAAAATGCTGATCAATGCTTCTATAAATTATTACTAATTTTTTACACAAATGCAAAGAACACTAGCCAGGTAATGATCAGCACCGGCAATAATATAGGGATGGAAAACCTGATGACATAACCAAAAAACGAAGGCATTTTGATACCACTCTGCTCGGCTATGGATTTGACCATGAAATTGGGCCCATTTCCGATATAGGTCATGGCACCAAAGAATACAGCGGCTATTGAAATCGCCATCAATTCAAAAGCAGAATCATCGTAATTGTCAAGGGCAAAATTCCTGACACTTTCGATGTTATTGATTTCAGCACCTTGAGAAGCCATAGCAGCAGCGACGAAATTCAGGTATGTAGGTGCATTGTCCAAAAATCCGGATAGAATACCGGTACCCCAATATAAAGTGTTGTGGGTAATGATAGCAGCACCTTCGGGAGACTTGGCAAAATTACCGACAAGTTCCAGTGCAGGCATCATGGTACCGAATATTCCGATGAATATGAATGCCACTTCCCTGATAGGTTCAAAGTTGAATTCATTGCCCTTGAGGGCTTTTTGGTCTGCAAATCTAAAGCTTAGGTAAGCCACTGATAACATGATGATTTCCCTGATAAATGAAAACTTTTGTCCATCATAACGGATGGCAGGAACCCAGTCAATCACATTGGGGTCAAGGAAAACAGAGCCAATGATAACCATAAGCCACAAAAAATTTCTGGATCCTATCAAAGCATACTTATTGGTATAGGTGGCATCTTCGAGATCTTCTTCATTGGCTTTACCCAATTTTTTGTCGATAAAATAAAAGATTACCGCCAATATAGCCAATGCCAATATCCAAGCGGGCCAGTTGTATTCCAAAGTCCAGAAGAAGGGGACACCTTTTAAGAATCCCAGAAACAGTGGTGGGTCTCCGATTGGAGTCAGGGAACCACCTATGTTGCTTACCATAAAAATAAAGAAAATGATATGGTAAGATTGAATATTCCCTTTGTTCAACCTTATAAAAGGTCTGATGAGAAGCATTGAAGCTCCTGTAGTACCGATCAGGTTGGAGATGAGCGCTCCGATCAGTAATAGTGAGACGTTTGCCATTGGGGTGGCTTTTTTGTCCACCTGTATCAAAATACCCCCAGATGCAATATAAAGTGAAGCCAAAAGTGCTATAAACTGCACATATTCCGCCATGGCATGAACAGGCCCATGTACGTTATGTAAAATAAACAAATAATAAAAGACCACTAAAACCGCAAGCCCAACAGCAATCTTAGGATAATTATGGTGCCAGAAATGTTCATAGAATAAAGGTCCTGTTGCAATCATCAACAAAAGGACAACAAAAGGAATGACCAGCCAAAGGGGGGCAATCTCATGGTGTTCCCGGGCATCATCATGAATATGTCCTGCTACACTTCTTACCGGATCACTATCGCCTTCCTGATCTACTTCTTCTGTCTGAGGTTCTGCTTGGGCATAGACTTGTGGGATACCTGAAAAATACAACATCCCAAAAATCAGTACAAAAACAGGAATAAAATTCTTCATTCAATTAAAGTTAAGGGCTTTTTCTTTACAGAGGCGGTTTCAGAAAACCTATGAATCAAATCAATTCAAATTATAAACTCCAATTTTGCATTTGCTAAACTACTATTTTTGAATGAAAAGCACTATATAAAAAATCAGGCATAAGAGGAATTATTTTAATTTAATCCCTCTTGGCTGATGATTGGTAATATGATTATACAAGTTGCTTTAAGGCTATTTCCAAAGAGGTCATTGCCAGTCCTGTTTTACCGGGATTTTTTTTGAAAGTTGTTTTCAGGGCTTCAGAAATTGTTTTGCTGACATCAGAAAAAATAGCCTCATCGGTCAGGACAACATGGTCGGACATGAGGTAAGCAAATACCCTCGCCATACCGCAGTTGGCAATAAAATCCGGAATAAGGGAGATTTTCTCATCTACCCATAAGCCGATAGGTCCGAAAAATATTTCCGGATCAGCAAAAGGTACATTGGCACCACAACTGATGACTTCCAATCCTGAAAGGACCATTCTCTCTGCCTGATTTTTATCAATCAATCTTGATGCAGCAGCAGGTATAAATATTTCACTTTTCAGGTCCCAGACGCGTCCATTGATTTCCTCAAAGGAAAGTAAATTATCCGCAACCAGTTTGTTTCCATCTCTCTTGATAAAAAGTTCCCTGATTTCATCAATAGAAAAACCATCCTCATTGATCAATCCTCCTTCTCTATCTATGATTCCGACAATTTTGACACCTTCTACTGCCAGGAAACAGGCTGCAGCCGCCCCTACATTGCCCCAACCTTGGATTACTGCCCTTTTTCCCTTGATTTTACCTCCCCAAATTTTGTAATAATGCCTGACCGCTTCTGCTACTCCAAAGCCCGTGATCATATCAGCAACTTTATATTTCTTGAGGCCATTGGGTGTGTATAGTGGATCTTCCAATACTTTGGAAACGCCTTGGCGCAACTGACCGATTTTTCTGATTTTTTCAGGCTCGGTTGCATGAAAATGGCCGTTGACGACACCTTCCTGTGGGTGCCACAATCCATAAGATTCGGTAATTGGGATTACTTCATGAATTTCGTCTATGTTCAGGTCTCCACCAGTGCCATAATAGTTTTTCAGTAGGGGTAATACCGCCCTGTACCAGCGTTTAAGCACCTCGTCTTTTCTTGGGTCACTTGGATCAAAATTGATTCCTGACTTAGCGCCACCGATAGAGGGACCTGAAACGGTGAATTTCACTTCCATGGTTTTGGCAAGGGATTCCACTTCTCTTTTGTCAAGGCCTTTGCGCATCCTGGTTCCACCTCCGGCAGCGCCGCCCCTGAGCGAATTGATGACCACCCAGCCTTCAGCTTCGGATTCACTGTCACTCCATTCAAAAACAATCTCAGGCTGTTGGTTCTCAAATTTTTTGAGTAATTCTTTCATGTTAATTTTTGGGTTTATAAGAGGCAAAAATAGAAATATTCTTGACTTTTTTAGCAGCGACCTCCTATAGTCCAAAAGTAGTTCCCCCGCTATTGTCCCGAGATGCCCCTGTTACAGATGCCAGACAATTGACCTCCCCTCTCATTTTCAAAACCCCTAAAAATGCGAACAACAAAACTTCCTTAAAATTGATTAAAGTATTGTCAAGAGCGACGATTTCAAAATTTTCAGTCAATTCCATTTGGAGTATTTCCATAAAAAAAACATTATATGCGCCTCCTCCGGTGATCAGAATAGAAGGCTTTTTCCCTGGAATGGGGTGAAGTACTTTTCTGATCTGCTCCACATAATGGACCACCAAAGTATGCAGGATATTCTCAGGCTTGTATTCCCCACTCAATTCAAGGATTTTGAGGTAATCATCCAAGTCTTCCCTGCCCAGGGATTTGGCTCCTTCTTTTTGATAGAAGGGAAGTTTGTTCAGGGCTTTTAATACTTTGGGCAGTACTTTGCCTTTTCTGGCAAGTTTTCCATTTTTATCATAGGCCTTTCCAAAGGTTTCTGCATAGTGATTGAGCAGAAGATTGAAAGGACAGATATCAAAGGCTATTCTCTTTCCGTCAA
>NZ_JBGTCA010000549.1:0-2506 GCF_041749095.1 Aquiflexum sp.
AAAAATGAATCTGTGAGTTTTGCGGATGGAATGCCCTACTTGCTGATAGGTCAGGCCTCATTGGATGACCTGAACAGCAAACTTGAACATCCCGTACCCATGGACAGGTTCAGACCAAACTTTGTTTTTTCCGGTGGAGAAGCATTTGAAGAAGATGATTGGGAGAAAGTGAAAATCGGAGATGCTGTATTTAAAATCACCAAACCTTGTGCAAGGTGTGTGATGACCACCATAGACCAAGAGACCGGAAAGAAATACAAAGAACCTTTAAAAACCCTTTCAGGATATAGAAGTATCGGAGGAAAAGTGATGTTTGGACAAAACATGTCCCTTTTGGAAGGAAAAAAAATCAGAGCAGGTGATCAAATCACTATATATAAAAAGTAAAGTGGCCGGAAATTATCCGGCCACTTGATTGTTTTTAGAAGCTATATCCAACTGTCAATTTAAAGAATGATGGTTGTCTCCATTCACTTTTTGTAACCATTTCATCAGGTCTTAAATCTCCTCCAGCTGTAAATCTGGTAAAAGCCCCTCCCTTAGGGTCTGCAAACTGAATGTAAGGACCCAATGCTACATAGTAGTTATAAGCCGCATCTGATTCTGTTTCACTACCACCAGCAAATCGTAATTGTTCAAAATGCAATCCTGCAGAAAACATTGGTGTCAATTTAACACCGCCATTTACCCAGTAATGTAAAAAGTTTAGTGTTGTGGAGTTACCATGGTTAAGACCATAATAATATCCCAAATAAATTTCACCTTCAAGTACTGATTTGTCAATTCCTATGGTAAGGTTTGGAACAATACCTTCTCCCAATACAGGAACACCAAGACCTGAGGTTAGACTTCCGTTCAACAATCCAATCTGGGGAGTTATGGAAATACCCTCTGATACTTCGGTGCTGAACCCAATTCCGAATTCAGTCCAGTTACCCCAGCCACTGCCGGTTCCACCTGACCAAAGGATTCCGTAAAATGTGAAATCGGTTTTGTCATTGATGCTGTATGCGCCTTGAAAAAAAGGATAAAATCCAAAAAAGATATCCGAATTAAGCGTGACATCCATGCTGAATTTGCTTTCTTCTTGGGCTTTGGCATCTTGAATCAAAGTCGAAATGCTTAGCATTCCGACTAACATTAGGGCTGCTCCTAATTTTGTAAATCTGTTTTTCATAGGTTTAATAGGTTTTGTGAGTAAATAGGTTTCATTTTAAACCAGTTATTAACTTTAAAATGTTTTATAACTGATTTGAAGTTCGAAAATTAACACTTTTTTTCAAAAATACAATAAATAATAACTTTCATAGTTTAAAAAACAACCGATAATATGAATTTTTACAATATCTATAAAATACCCTCTTGAATTTTGACAATAACAAAAAAAGGAAGGTGCAACACCTTCCTTTTTTAATGATTACATCACAAGATTTACGATTAACTGTAATTTTTCACCGTTTGGATAAAAATTTTGACCATTTCAGGATCAATATCTGGATAAACACCGTGTCCTAGATTGGCAATATGCCGACATCCTTTGAATTGGTCCATCATTCCGATGGTAGCCTCCTCAACTTGCTTGGGACTGCCATACAAGGCGGCAGGATCAAGGTTTCCTTGTAAAGTTTTATTCGGACCGATCATTTTTCTGGATTCCGCTATCCCCATGTTCCAGTCCAGCCCAATGGTCTCGCAATTCAATTGGGCCATTTCTTCTCTTGCAAAGAATGCACCTTTGGCAAAAACTGTTTTGGGCACCTCATTGATCGCATCGCAGATCTGGGATATATAAGGTAAAGAAAACTCCCTATAATGATCCGGTGGTAGGATTCCTGCCCAACTGTCAAATATCTGGACCAAGTTGACTCCTGCTTCAATCTGGGCTTTGAGGTAATTGATTGTACTATCAGTAATCATCTGGAGAAGCTTATGGGACAAAACCGGTTCGGTGTACAACATCCCCCTGGCTTTGGAAAAAGTCTTACTGCCTGAACCCTCTACCATATAAGCAAAAATTGTCCATGGCGCACCGGCAAAACCGATAAGCGGAACCCTGCCATTCAAAGCTTTTTTGGTGATCCGGATGGCTTCAATTACATACCTCAGGTCATCCGTCCCATTTGCAATCCTAAGTTTTTTAAGATCGGAAGCTGAACTTATAGTATCAGGAAAATACGGACCCCTTTTTTCAACCATCTCATAAGGAAGCCCCATGGCTTCAGGAATCACGAGGATATCCGAAAAAATAATGGCAGCATCTACCCTTAAAATGTCAACAGGCTGAATGGTTACCTCTGCTGCCAACTCCGGAGTTTGGGCCAATTCTATAAATCCACTTACACTATCCCTTACGGCCCTATATTCAGGCAGAATTCTTCCGGCCTGACGCATCAGCCAAACAGGCGTCCTTTCCACAGGTTCTCCTTTGGCTGCCCTTAATAATAAGTCATTTTTCAATTGCATGCTGTAAAGATAAAACAAAAAATCTCCCACTAGGTGATTCCCA
>NZ_JBGTCA010000550.1:0-13527 GCF_041749095.1 Aquiflexum sp.
GCATTTCTTAATTTGTTTTTCAAAATGAATAATTCTAATCTTACCATTCCTTAAACCCAAACAATATGAGGAAACTCGAACTCAGGATAGATGAAAGCTCCAGCGTACCAAAATATATTCAGGTAGTAAAGGCCATCAAGGGGCTGATTACTTCAGAAACCTTGAAATACGGCGACAAAATCCCTTCTATCAATAACCTGAGTGCAGATTATTACCTTTCCAGGGATACGGTAGAAAAAGCCTATTCCATTTTGAAAAATCAGGGCATCATTGAATCAGTAAGGGGGAAGGGTTTTTACATCAGCCACAATTCAGATCTTTCCAAGTATAAAATCCTGCTCCTGTTCAATAAGCTCAGTTCTTATAAAAAAGAGATATATAATTCCCTGGTCATTGCATTGGAAGACAGGGCGGAAATTGCATTCTATGTTTATCATTGTGAATATTCCCTTTTTAAGAAAATTCTGGAGCAGCAAAAAGAGGCTTTTGATTATTTTATTATTATGCCCCATTTTAAAAGGGAAAGCGAAAAAAAAGCCATTTCAATGATCAATGAACTGCCCAAAGAAAAACTGATATTATTGGACAATGATCTGGAGGGCAGCCGGGATTGTTTTGGGAGTGTTTTTCAGGATTTCAAAATGGATATCTATAATGCTTTGATGGAACTGAAGTCCAGATTGAAGAAATATAATAAGTTGGTTATGGTTTTCCCTTTTCAGGCCAACTATCCCTATTCAGAGAACATTTTATTGGGGTTTAAGAAATTTGCTGTGGAGGAGGATTTCAAATTTAACATTATTTCAGAAATAGGAGAGGCTGCCAAAATAACGGCAGGAGAAGCTTATATAATGATTGAAGAATACGACCTGGTCAATCTGATCAAAAAAGCCAGGGAGATCAAGGACATCAAAGTAGGCCGAAATCTGGGAATTCTCTCCTACAACGAAACCCCTCTCAAGGAAGTGCTGCAAAAGGGTATTACGGTAATGAGTACGGATTTTGGAGCTATGGGGAAATTATGCGCCCAAATGATACTGGAAAAAGAAGGTAAACACATCAAAAATGATTTTAGGGTGATCGTGAGGGAGTCGCTGTGATAAAGACCAATGCTGAAAGGCCGAAAAAATTTATCATAACAGGACAACACAGGACGCTAATCCTTAGGGATTTTTTGTATTTTTCATTCCCAACCCAAACTAACCTATGGAAAAGGCCATTGCTAAAGAGGTGCCAAAAAAATCCGGTGAATTTGAACGCCAACCTGTTCCTCCTTCCCATTTCAAAGACTGGAGAAAATTCCTGGGGATGTATGCCGGGGAACATGCGGCAGGGACGGAATTTGTGATAGGACCTTTGTTTTTAACTGCAGGTGTTTCTGCCTTTGATTTGATTGTTGGTTTATTGCTGGGGAATTTTTTGGCGGTATTGAGTTGGAGATATATCACTACCCCTATTGCTACATCCCAACGCCTGACTCTTTATTATAAGCTGGAAAAAATCTCCGGCAGAAAATTAGTTACTGTCTATAACATGGCCAATGGCTTGCTGTTCTGTTTTCTTGCAGGGGCAATGATTACCGTCTCCGCCACGGCTGTGGGGATTCCCTTTGACATGCCCATGCCCGCATTGACGGATACCATTCCAAACAGCCTTTCCTGGGTTTTGGTGGTGTTGGTAGTAGGTGCGGTGATTTCCATTGTAGCCGCCAGAGGTTATAATGCTGTGGCCAAATTCTCCAATATCGCAGCCCCATGGATGGTGATGGTATTTTTGATTGCGGGGATAGTGGCCGCCAAAAGATTGGGAGTAGAAAGTTTGGCCGATCTTTGGGCTGTTTGGGGTTCAGGGTCCGAACCTTTTCCGGGACAGATTAAATTCACCTTTTGGCATGTGCTGTTTTTCGCCTGGTTTTGTAATGCGGCCATGCATTTGGGGATGTCAGATATGACTGTGCTACGATATGCAGATAATAACTCTATAGGTTGGACTACTGCAGCCGGGATGTATGTGGGGCATTATATGGCCTGGATATCGGCCTGTCTGATGTTTGCACTTTATCTAAAAAGTCCCGAAGCAGCAGCCATTTTTGAAAGCGGAGGAGTTCCCCCTGTCTCTCCGGGTCCCTTGGCCTATGAAGTCGCAGGTATTTCCGGTTTGATCTGTGTTTTGGTGGCCGGTTGGACTACAGCCAATCCCACCATTTATAGGGCAGGTCTGGCCTTTCAAGCCATTTTCCCAAAGAGTTCTACAGCAAAAGTCACTTTAGTGACTGGGGGTGTTGCTACTATTGCAGGGTTATTTCCTGCTTTTGCCATGAAATTGCTGGACTTTGTGGCTGTTTATGGATTTATCCTGGCGCCGATTGGAGCGGTGATTTTCTTTGAGCATTATTTTGCTGAAAGAATTGGGTTGAGAAAAAACTATGCAGAGGTTAAAGGTACTTCCTTCAATATGGGAGTCTTGGCAGCCTGGCTGATCAGCATGATTTTATTTTATGGCCTTTCGGTTTATCAGGGAGTGTTTCTTTCCTTCTTTACATTTCCTGCCTGGATAGCCTGTGGTCTTTTATTCTTATTGTTCAGTAAAATCTTCCAAAAAAAATGAGAACCACCCACTTTGCCCTGTTCGTACTTGTTGTCATGTTTTCGTTAGCCGTATTGTATTACATGGACCTATTGAATCAATCCCGGTTGAATCTCGGATTATTGATTTGTACGGTGGGATGGTTTGCGGGATTGGCGATTTTGGACTTTTTGAAAAAGGTTAAGTAGCAATTTAGATGCAAGAAACGAGAAGCGAGAGACAGTCTTTTCTCTCGCTTCTAAAAGCCTTAAAAATAGTTTTAGACAAAAATTACCCTGTTTTGGGTATTTTTTGTTTGTGGGGGAATGGGTAGGTTTGGAGAATGGGGGATGTTAAGTATATTGTTATGGGATGGTGAACTGGGTTGATAGGTTTAAATATTGGTGTTAAGAAACCATTAGGGGCAAGGTTAACTGACAACTCGGAAAAAACACCCATGCCTTCCCATAAGAGGAGCTCAGTGGTTGAAATCAAAGTTTGTGCTATGTTGACAGTTAATTGCACTGAATTCGCAAACTATTAGATTCGGCAAAATATCCGACTATTATATACTTTCTTTCCTTTGTGAAGATTCGGACAACTGATTGAGAATAATTTTATTTGAGGCATTGTAGGCCATTAATAAAAAACGGATGCTGGCAGCAACGGTATAATACCAACATTTAAATATATTTTCTTCATTTTAATACAATATGACAGCTATACAAACTACAAGAAACCAAAGAAAATCAAATACAAATTCACCAATTGTATCTGGGGTTGACTTGTTCTGTGGTGTGGGGGGATTGACCCATGGACTAATAAAATCGGGAATAAAAGTTCGAGCAGGAATTGATTTAGATTCAAGTTGCAAATATGCATATGAAGTAAACAATAAGGCAGAGTTCATAGGTGCGGATATTACCAATGTAACAGGAGAGCAAATAAAAGAACATTGGAAAGACGGTGAAGTCAAAATTTTAGTTGGGTGTGCTCCTTGCCAACCATTTTCCCCCCACGCCAACAAAATAAAGGACAAAGAACAGGGTAAAAAATGGAACTTATTGAATGAGTTTATCAGGTTGGTCAAGGAGGCAGATCCCGACATTATTTCAATGGAAAATGTTACCAATTTGTCAAACAAAAAAGTATTTAAAGAATTTGTATCCCAACTTGAAGAACTTGAATTTAAGGTGAAATACAAAAATGTTTATTGTCCCGATTTTGGCATTCCCCAAAAAAGAAGAAGGCTAGTATTACTTGCTTCTAGATTTGGACAAATAGACATGATTTCACCCACTCACAAGAAAGACAACTACAAAACAGTTCGAGATGCAATTGCGCATTTAGAACCTTTAAATAATGGAGAAAAAAGCCAAATGGATAAATTGCATTTTACTACTAAGCTAACAGATATTAACCTTAAGCGAATTAAATCATCAGTTCCCAATGGCACTTGGGAAGATTGGGAAAATAGTCTTAGGTTAGAATGCCATAAAAAGGAATCAGGGAAGACCTACAAAGCTGTTTACGGTAGAATGTCTTGGGACGAGCCTTCACCAACAATAACCACACAATTTTATAATTACGGAACAGGTCGTTTTGGACATCCTGAGCAAAATAGAGCTTTGACAATTCGAGAAGCATCTATACTTCAAAGTTTTCCTTCCAGTTATAAGTTCGTTGAAAAGAATAATGAAGTTTTACTAACACGAATAGGCACTCATATTGGAAATGCGGTTCCTGTAAATCTTGGATATGCTATTGGAAAAAGCATACTTAAACATTTAAAAGATATTGACTATGGAAAAATTCACTTTTAATATCTCTTTGAGTGTCCTTAACCATTTAGGAAGAAATCTTTATAGAAACTTCATTACTGTTCTTGGTGAAGCCATATCAAATTCTTGGGATGCAGATGCTAAAAACGTTTGGATTCATATTGATAGAGAAAACAATCATCTAATCATCAAAGATGATGGAGAAGGAATGACCACAGATGATTTTCAAAATAAATTTTTGAAAATTGGATACTCTAAAAGAAAAGGAGGAGCTGAAAAAACAGATTTGCAAAGGCCATTTATAGGTCGGAAAGGAATTGGTAAACTTGCACTTCTCTCTTGTGCAAAAAGAATTCATATTTTATCTAAAACAAATGATTCAGATTTTGTAGGTGGGGTTATTGATAATTCGGGCTTGGACAATGCAATTAATGATGATTTAAATCCACAACAATACCCTTTGGAAAATGTTAATACCCAATTATTTGGAAAGCACCTTGAAGACTTTGAACAAGGAACAATAATTTATTTTGAAGACATAAATGATGGAATAAGAAATAGGATTGAATACATCCGCAAACTTATCGCTCTATTTTTCAGGTTTTCGCTTATTGACAGCTCATTTAGCATCATTCTTAATAATGACCCGATTACTTTAAACGAACTTAATGACTTATCCCAAAGCACACAATTCGTTTGGCAAATCAATTCTATTGATGACCCATACTTAAAAGACAAAATATCGCCAACTCACGAGCATATCAAAAAGTTTGAAAAACTAAATTCGTCTTTAGATGGAGTAAAGGGGTTTATTGCTTCTGTTGTTGAACCCAAAAATCTAAAAATAAGGAATACACAAGAAAAAGTAACTTTGGATTTATACGTTAATGGGAGATTGAGAGAAAAAGAGCTTTTGAAACATATTCCGTCAGCTCGACTTGTTGAAAACTACATATATGGACAAATACACTTAGATCGTTTAGATGGCGAGAAAGACCGCTTTACTAGTAGCCGTGAAGGGGTTATATCGGACGACCCTCTGTTTCAATCACTTCTTGCAGAATTAAAAGAAATAATGAAAATAATTACTGACGATTGGGATAAGTGGCGTGTTGAATTGAGACAAGATGGTGATTCATAAAACACAACACGAATAACCAAGAAAGAAAGAAAATCGAAAGAGCTTTTTAATACAGTTGTTGATGATTTCGTCCCTCCAAAATCATCTAAAAATAGAAGTGTTGTTGACGAATGGGTAAACTCCCTAAGTGATGATGCTCAATATAATTTATCATCATATGCGGAATGTTTTGTTTCTGAAAATCTTTTAAGAAAATATATCAATTATAAAAAACTAACTCTTTCACCAGAAGCAGAGAAGAATTTAATTGAATACAAGAAAAAAGAAGATTCCGCCAAAAATGCAGCTAATATTAGTTTTGAGATAAGGCAGAATGCAAATGACCTGCTCTATTTTTCTATGGACGATTTAGCAAATTTTGTTGACAAACCAAAGGATCAATTAAGACATGCTGGTATTTCACGAGACGCCAAGACATATAAGCCCGTAAGAGATGCTGTTGCACATACAGCAATACTGACACAAATTGCAAAACAAAGCCTAAACACAACTTACGAAAACATTAAAGCAAGAATCAAAAAACTACTCGAATGACAATTTGTAGTTTTTAACCTTAGCACTTCTTCAAAGTGTGCCTGACCAGAAGGGATAGGGGTTCTAAATTGCCACCTACGGGTAGATGTGAATCGTACCTTCACCAACTCAAATAATGAACCCACTCCCATTCCTCTTCTTCTTTATTCTCTCCTGCACCACCAAACCAGCAGAAACCCACACCCAAGCAACCCAAGAAAACCCCCAAAAAGTCCTCAAACCCGAGTTTAAAGCATTGCTAGACGCGGCAAATCTTAATGGGTCAATCTTGATCTTTGATAGCCAAACCAAGACTTTTTATACAAATGACTTTGCATGGAGCGAAAAGGGACAGCTTCCTGCTTCCACCTTTAAAATACCCAATGCCATCATCGCTTTGGAAACGGGTGTGGTGGAAAATGACAGTGTGCTATTAGAGTGGCATGGCGAGAAAAGGGTATTTGAAGTATGGGAGCAGGATCTGATTTTTAGAAAGGCTTTCCAGGTTTCCTGTGTGCCTTGTTTCCAGGAAATCGCCAGGAATATTGGTGGGGAAAGGATGAATGCCTACTTGGATAAACTCGGTTATGGAGGAACAATCCAAGTGGACTCGGTGACGATTGATAATTTCTGGCTGCATGGGGAGTCAAGGATCAATCAGTTTGAGCAGATTGATTTTTTAAGCAGATTTTACCAATCCGAACTTCCCATTTCTCAAAGGACAGAGGCTTTGATGAAAAACATCATGGTCATAGAAGACAAAGGCACCTACAAGATCTCCGGAAAAACCGGCTGGACCTATTCCGATGAACGTAATAATGGTTGGTTTGTCGGATACATCGAGTCAGAAGATAAAGTCCACTTTTTCGCCACCAACTTCGAACCCAAGGATAATTCTAATATTGAGGCATTTAATGCAGCAAGAAAGGATTTGACTTATGAGGGGTTGAGGGTGTTGGGGATTTTGAAATAATAGAACGCTGATAACGCGGATCTAGCAGATTTACACTGATTTTTATTTTCCAACCTGGTACCATGACCTGCTGTAGGGCAAGCATGGGGACTAAGTAAACTTTTTTTTATAAATTTGAAGAAAACAATACGATATGAGAACGCTCAATATTTCTATATCAGATTTGGAATTTAATAAGTTTGGCATCAAGAAAGATAGCCTGACTTTTACCGAGTTTGTTGAACTCATCAGCAGAGAGTTGATGAAACAGAACCATGACAAGTGTGTGGAGTTAGCCGAGAAGTATGAGCTATCCTCAATGACAATGGACGAGATCAACGAAGAAGTCAAAGCAGTAAGAAATGCAAAAAATAATCGTTGACACAAATGTTATTGTTTCTTTGCTTATCCAACGGAGTTATCCCTACAAAATCATCCATGATCTTTTTATAGATGACAAGTTTCTGCTGTGTGTTTCGGAAGAACTTATGCTTGAATACTATGAAGTTATATCAAGACCGAAGTTCGTGAGATATACGGATTTTTTTGGTAGAGCAGAAAGTTTGCTTGCTGATATAGAAACAAAAGCAAAAAAATTCGAACCTAGAATCAAATTAGACCTGATTTCAGATAAGGATGACAATATGATTTTGGAACTTGCAGACGAATGCCATGCTGATTTTATCATTACAGGCAATACAAAAGATTTTACTTTTCCTCTGTATAAGAAAACCAAAATAGTAAGTCCAAAGGAGTATTGGGAAAGCCAAGCCACAGGATAAAAATGAGCTACCCACAACTTTGTATTTTTGGAAAGGCTGGTATAATTCCTGATATTCATCATTTATCATTGTTTTTTTAAATGACTAAATTATGGAAAAGTTTTCGATACAAAATATACAGAAATTAACTACACTGACAAGTGAGTTGGACTTTGAACGGGCATCTTCATTGTTTTTAAAACTAAGGGTACTCGAGAAACAGGATGAATCATATAAACCTATCCGCAACCATTTGCGCAACCTGATAAAGGATTATGAACAAAAAAATTGGACTGGTGAGAAATCCATTACAGACAATCAGATAAAGGAAAGTGATTCTGCAGAAGCCCTGGTGCAAGCAGAAAATCATTTCCACCAAAAAAGAAAAAAGTTGATTAAGTCCAAACTCAAAGAGGCAGGATTATCCCAAACAGATTTGGCAAAAATATTAGAACATCGAAAAGCATATATGTCAGAATTGATCAATGGATTAAGACCATTTTCAAAAGAGGATTTGATTATCATAAATCGCCTTTTTAAGATTAAATTGGAAGACTTAATTCCAACATTTATCAATCAAGATAAGGCTTTTCATATTAAAAAGACTTTAGAATCATTAACTCATAATAAGTTAAAATTAACAAAAAGGGATTTTGATCTACAACCTTGATTAAATCCCGAGTTTTAAACTTTTTTTATAAGTGATCATCAGCCAAATCCGTTTTCTATTGCACGCTGATGACGCTGATCAAGCAGATTAACACTGATTTTTTTTTCCACTTGGTATGGACATGTAATCCTCTTCCAGCTAATGAATTATGAATAGGCATTAGAAGCACATTTTTTTTTATCAGTGATCATCAGCCCAATCTGTGTCATCCGTTTTCTATTGCACGCTGATGACGCTGATCAAGCAGATTTACACTGATTTTATTTTCTTCGATTAGGGGTGAATATTAAATACTCTTATAGCCAAAGACACATTTTTTTATCAGTGCTCATCAGCCAAATCTGTGTCATCCGCGTTCTATTGAACCTACTCCCCAAGCTTGACTTTATAGATCTTTATAAAATCTTCCTCTTGTTCAAGGTTTTCCGCACCCAAAAACCAAATATATCCATCCCTTACAAGCCACTGTCTCGAGTCCAATTCAAAGGGTATGGGAAATTCCGAAAGTTTGTTGCCTTCCAAATCCATAACCATCATCCTATGCCTGTAATCTTTTTTGGTCTTTGCCATGATTTCCATCCATCCCAGGTTTTCATATTTGTCCTGCTCCAATTCAGGAACTCCCGTAAAAAAAGAAGTCAGTATATACTTATCCAAAACCTTGATGTTTTCAAATTTTCCTGAATAAATATCAGGGCTTATCATACTGGGATCCGCCTCTTTGAAGTCCTGACCTTGGTTGAATGAATAATCCAAAATCTCAAATTCCACCCTTTTGATTTTCTCATAAGGCGGGTTTAGAGAATGGATATTCAATGCAGGCTCTATTCCCTGGATAAAATAAATACGGTTTTTGTCAGCAGCCATCCGCGGTATCATATGACTGATATCATGGGCTTTCCCATTTCTATAAAAACTAGCTTCATCCAAATTCATAAACTGCTCAACTTTTCGGTCCAGGGTATCAAACCAAGCAAACGAGGTATAATTTTCATAAAATTCAGGGGTGTTTCTAGGGTATGCTGTCCTTCCTGCACCATTGGTAAGGATTCTGTCCCCAACCCAAAAATACTCGGTGTCGGCTGATGCCCTACCTGAAAATGAGGGCATCTCCTTGACCTGATGCTTACCGCCGTGGATCAGATTTCCATTGAGGTCGTAGGTATAGACCCCCTGATTGGAAATGATCGTGAAATTCTGACCATTTTCACCAAATTTACCGGCACCCAAAGGAAACATTCCGTAGCTGTCCGGCATATCTCCATGTTTGTTGATTTCTTGGGTAGGAGAACCTTCAAAGTCACCTACTACCAAAGCTCTATTCTGGGAATTGAACAGCAATACTTTGCCCGATTGTGGATGTACATCCATCAATTGGAGTAAGCCCAAGTAAGGAATCTGTAGAGAATCTACTTTTACCAAACTTAGGTTTTCTTGGTTTCCATTATTTTCATTGATTTTCTCTGAGCAGGAAAAAATCAAAATCATGGACATGAAAAAGAGTGTATGTCGTTTCATAGGCTGTAATTTTTCATTAAACTAATGAATAAGGAGAAATAATCAAAAAAGATTCCAGATTTTCAAGAACCAATCCAAAAAGGAATGATGCTTGAGAAAATCTTTGCTAAGGAATCGGAACTGATGAGGGAAGTATCTATGAAAGTTTTGGCGAATTTGAAATTAAAGATATTGTTGTAACATTAAAATGAAATGATATGATATGATAAAAAAGGGGGCATTAATTCATCGCCAAATGTATACAATTCCCCCAAAGTTCTAAAGTGCAATTAACCTTAAAACCCTTTAAAATTATGAAAATATAACTACTGTACCTAATCAAAAAGGGCAACAAGGTTAGATCTTGTAACCTATCCTTCGGAGGATGAAATTGACAATTTTTCAGTTGGTCCTGCCTATCAAGGTTTGATTTACCTGTAATTAGATTTGAAGATGGAATTACTCATCAGGGCTCAGTGGAAAATCTGATAGGAAAGAAAACTCATTCTAATAAAGAGAGAGAGAGAGAGATTTTTTCACCAATCATATCATGTCAATGCCAAAACTCCTCCTGCCTTTATGGCACATCCATGGGAGGATGAGTTGGTAATTGATCAAAATAGCATTTTATCTAATCAATCATTAAAAAAGACAGGTGTCAAAGCTGCATAGCATATTTTCGAAAGAGGCCATCATGGGGCTGGGATGGGAACTGAGAAAATGAATTTCTCTCAATGGCCTGAGTTGGTGATAAGGTGGATGGATTCTTATTAAAGGTAATCCTTCGATGTATAGAATTTAAGTATTATAGGTATAATACATCGAATGAAATAAATTAACCCCTCGCCCCCAATCCAAACATCACCATAGCCAAGATTATAAATCCCAATCCTGAATAAAGTGTCACAAAGGTTTTTCGGCTAACACCTTTCCATTCTTGGAAATACAGGCCCCAAAGGTTACTGAACATAATGATAAAGGCCATGTGTAATGTCCAGCCCACAAAATCCAAATCCCTGCCCAAAAAAGAAGAACCCATACCATAAAACATAAACTGATGATACCAGACAACTCCTGCTACAGATGCCAAAAGGTAATTTTTTCCCAAAGGTTTGGTATTGGTATAGTCCCGAAAAGATTTGTTCTTTATATTTAAGCCAATGCACCAAATAAAATTGGTGACAAATCCACCTCCCATCACCAATATCAAGACAGGGTTAATTTGCCAAAGGCTATTTGTTCCCTGTTCCATAGCAGCATCTGCGATGTCATTGCCAGCCGTCAGCCCAAAGGCAAAACAGGCACTCATAATTCCCGAAATCACGGCTACTACAATTCCTAAAGGAAAATTGGCTTCTTTTATAGCTTCTTTTTTGGCCTTTGCACTTAGTTCTTTCTCTTTTCTAGCACCAGCGAGACCGGCTACCAAAATACCTAGAAAACATAAAAGGATACCCACACTCAAAACAGGGTTTTCGCTCAAAACCTCCCATAACCTACCTTCATAAAGCGGTGGGATAAGGGTTCCAAAAGCTGCTGAGAATCCTAAAGCAACTGCCATTCCGAGTGAAATTCCCAAATACCGCATGGTCAAGCCAAAGGTCAAGCCTCCAATACCCCAAAGAATTCCGAAGAAAAATGGCCAGAAAAGCAGAACGCCACTGAGATTGCCCCAAAGGGAAGCTAAATCTGGCACTGTAAGGTAAGCCATTAGCCATGGGGTGAAAATCCAAGCTACTAGACCATTGATCAGCCAGCCACTTTCCCAATTCCAGTTTTTGATTTTGGCGATGGGGATATAAAAACTGCCCGCAGCAAATCCTCCAATGGCATGCAATAAGATTCCGAGAAACATAGGCTATTTGATTTCGAATTCATCCACCCAGGTTATACCAAAATTGGTAATAATGTCCTTTGACATGGTCAGAAGCTGAACCCCATAGGTCTCCCATCCAAATAAATTGTGACTGACCATCTCTATAAAGTGGTCTTTTTCAGAAATATCCAGATTAATTTTCAGCTCATTATTTCCCTGGGCCTGATTTTGATGGGCGATCACCTCCAACTCTAAATCTTCAAGTTTTCCTTTTAATCGAATTTTCTCCTCTTTTTCCCAAGGAATGCCTATCTCGACCCCATCATAGCCCCAATATTTGATTTGTTTCAACATAGCATCCAATCCAAGATGGTCTAATCCCCACCAGGCACAGAAGATTTTGAGTTCCATCCTTATTTCTTGTACAAAAGCGGATTGATGGCATCATCATTCAACAAATCCCCTATGCTGAGTTTGGCTACTACCTTATCCGGAAGTATATTTTTTTGACCATTAAATGTAGCACCATCAGGCATAAATGCACAGGTCATGGCTCTTCGGAAACCGTTGGTCATATTTGGGCCTGCGCCGTGAATGCAAAGTCCATTGTGGAAGGAAGCTGAACCTGCCTTCATGGGAACGGAGACGGATTTGGTCTTTGCTAACTCCGGATAAAACTCAAAAATGGAATTCATGTTTTTGGTGATACCAGGATTTTCGTAGGTAGTTTTTTTATGGCTTCCAGGGATGAAATAGAGGCAACCATTTTCCAAGGTGGCGTCGTCCAAAGCAATCCAGATGGATAGCGCATCCTTATGAGAAAAAGACCAAAAAGGGGTGTCTAAGTGCCATGAGGTAGGATTGGCCCAAGGTCTTTTGATCAGAGCTTGATCGTGCCAGACCCGGATGCCATCTACATCGGCCAGGTCGGCCGCCATTTTACCGATATCTTCTGAAATCATTAATTCTTTCATTTCATTACTTGTCTGCCAAAGGTTTAACAATTGGTCAAACACGTTACCGAAGTAGTTGGAGTCCTCTTTGTTGACTCCATCATCATCTCCGACTTTAATATTGGTGCCGGGGATTTTGATACCTTTTCTATCTTTAACAGCTTTGGTGACCACAGTTCTCCAGTTTTCAAGTTCTTCCGGGGACAAAAAGTCCTCTATGACCAAAAAGCCATTTTCTTGAAATGAATCTATTTGGGACTGGTTTATTTGGGTTTTCATAATTTTTTCTGTTTTTTAGTGATTTAGTTTATTAAGGAATAAATTGTAATTAAGGCATGCGAAATAAATGAAAATAGGTTGAAATAATTTTGATTTCTCTGTCTCTTTTTTGCCCATTTTTGGGCCATATTTCAATTATATCCATTGAATTTCTATTTGAATCTTATCTATTTCATCTCCTCTATATATTTAAACATCTTCAATTTCAGCTCTCCCATTCTTTTTTATTTTTGGCATGAAAGACCTTATTATTTCAAATTCGGTCCGAAATTGAAGCCAAGTGTTTTCTTGAGTAGATTTATTAGGAAGGGTGATCCAAATAACTTCAACAGGTACGGGGGAATTGCAGGATGTGAATAAAAAATACAACAAAACCATTCCCCATAGGGAAAGGCAAATTTTCTTTGAGTATATCATTTTTTTGGCGATGAATTTGCTTTCAAGCTACAATAATTGAGAAAGAAATGTATCCTGCACCCTCCTGTTATTCCCTTTTAAACCTTACTTTCTACCAAAACAAAAAATCAAGAATTGTTCTAATTTTATTTTTAGATTTAATGTTATTAAAATCCAATAAAATATCCTAATAATTATAATTT
>NZ_JBGTCA010000551.1:0-2808 GCF_041749095.1 Aquiflexum sp.
GAAACAGAATTGGGACTTGGTCTTGATTTGCAGGGTGGCATGCATGTTACTTTGGAAGTTTCACCTGTGGAAATTGTCAAAGGACTATCCGGAAACAGTAAAGATCTAGCATTTAATGCAGCTCTTGATGAGGCAACAGAAACTTCCAAAACCAGCAATGAGAAATTTGTTGACCTTTTTTACAGGGCGTGGCAGAACAAGGCTCCTGGTCAAAAATTGAGTGGTGTATTTGCCACAGCTGCTAACAGGGGTAGAATTTCCCTTGAGACTTCGGATACTGACATTCTCAAAATCATTGACACAGAAGTTGAAAATGCCATTGAGCGGTCTTTCAATATCCTGAGAACAAGGGTGGATAGATTCGGAACGTCTCAGCCAAATATCCAAAGAATCCAAGGTTCAGGTAGAATTCAGATCGAATTACCAGGTGTGGACAATCCTGAAAGGGTAAGAAACCTATTACAGGGCGTAGCAAAATTACAGTTTTGGGAAGTTGCTGAGATAAATGAATTCCTAGCAGAACTGGAATCCGTAAACAGCCTTTTGGTTGCAGAGTCCCAAGCCACCAAAACTGGAATCGCCACTGATTCCCTGGCAACTAAACTTGAAGGAGAGGATTTGGCAAGTGAACTTGAAAGACAGTTGGCAGAGACCACTGATCCTGATGATTTATCTTCACAGGTTTCCCCCATCTTCTCACTGACCAAGTCCAATGCAGGACTGGTATATGAAATCAGGGATACCGTTGCGATCAACAGGATTTTTGCCCGTGAAGATGTTAAATCTTTACTTCCAAGAAATATAAAGTTTTTATGGTCTGTAAAGCCTCAAAAATCAGATAACCTGGAATTGTTGGAGCTTCATGCCATCAAGGTCAGCAGAACTAGCGATCAGGCACCTTTGGAAGGTGATGTGGTCACAGATGCACGTCAGACTTTGGATCAGACTTCGAGACCTGCTGTCAGTATGCAGATGAATGCAGATGGTGCAAGGAAATGGAGAAAACTGACTTCTGAAAGTATTGGAAGAAGGATTGCAGTTGTTCTTGATGATTTCGTTTATACTGCTCCTATGGTACAGGGAGAGATTCCGTCCGGGCAATCAGAAATCACAGGTAACTTTTCTATGGAAGAAGCCAAGGACTTGGCCAATATTCTGAAATCAGGTTCACTTCCCGCACCTACCAAAATCGTAGAAGAAGCCATCATCGGCCCAACATTGGGTAAAGAAGCTCAAAATCAAGGTATCATTTCGATGGTGGCAGGTTTGGTTTTGGTGGTCATGTTTATGGTTGCCTATTATGCCAAAGGTGGATTTGTAGCCATAGCTGCCCTAGTCTTTAACATCTTCTTTATCTTGGGTATTTTGGCACAGTTAGGTGCGGCACTTACATTACCGGGTATTGCCGGTATCGTATTGACCATTGGTATGTCGATAGATGCCAACGTACTGATTTTTGAAAGGATCAAAGAAGAAATCCGAAATGGCGCAGGATTGATTGCTGCCATCAATGAAGGTTATAAAAAAGCATTCTCGGCAATCCTTGACTCCAACGTCACGACATTCCTGACCGGTGCCATATTATATGCCTTGGGTCAAGGTCCTGTCAAAGGATTTGCGATCGTATTGATGATCGGTATTGCCTCTTCATTCTTTTCTTCTGTATTTATCACCAGGGTGATTGTACATTGGTCAACCAAAAAAGGTGACAAGAGCAATATTTCATTCTCAACTCCATGGGCGAGTAATTTATTGGGGAACCTGAACATAGACTTTCTAAGCAAAAGGAAAATCGCCTATATCATTTCATCCTCCATTATTGTGATCGGTTTGGCCATTGCTGCCATCAATGGTTTGAAGTTTGGTGTGGATTTCACAGGTGGACGTTCATATATTGTAGAATTTTCCCAACCGGTAGTAGAGTCTGATCTGAAAGTTGGACTAGATGGAGAATTTGACGGTTCGGTAGAAGTGAAGACTTTTGGTGGAAACAACATCGTCAAAATAACTACCTCCTATCTTATCAATGAAGATGATGATGCCTCCAATGCAGAGGTGGAAAACAAAGTGAAAGAAGGAATTGCCAAGATTACAGGATTGGCACTTACTACAGGAACTGAAATCGGTGATGGGCAATTTGTCATCAGGGGCTCCTCAAAAGTAGGTGCTACTGTAGCGGATGATATCAAAAAGTCGTCTGCGGAAGCTATGTTCTTTGCTTTGGTCGCCATATTCTTATATATCCTTTTGAGATTCCGTAAGTGGCAATTCTCTTTGGGATCGATCATTGCCTTGGTTCACGATGTGCTCTTTGTAATTGCAGCATTTGCTATTGCCAGTGCGCTTGGAGCGACATTTGAGATCGATCAGGTCTTTATTGCGGCAATGCTGACAGTGGTAGGTTACTCTATCAATGATACCGTGATTGTCTTTGACAGGATCAGAGAAAACATCGAATACAGAGGCACGTCAAAATTAGTGACTATGTTCAATGATGCCATCAATCAGACCATGGCAAGGACATTGATCACTTCCTTCACGACATTGATCGTGGTATTGGTATTATTGATATTCGGCGGTGAAGTCCTTAGAGGTTTTTCATTCGCCTTATTCATAGGCATATTGGTCGGTACCTACTCTTCAATCTACATTGCGTCTCCAATTGTTGTGGATTTGATGAAGAAAGAACTGGCAGCTGAAAACCAACAAGATTCTGCAAAAAAGACAGCATAATTCAATTATTTAAAAAAAATCAAGGGAGATGGGACAAACATCTCCCTTTTTTTGTGATTTTTTTGAAAAAATACC
>NZ_JBGTCA010000552.1:0-7012 GCF_041749095.1 Aquiflexum sp.
ACCATTACAAACCTTACTATTTACGAAATTTATAAGGGCTTATTTTATAAAAACGCCAAAAAAAGAATGGCGAAATTTGAAGAGTTTCTTCTGCGTTGTGAAATTCTTAATGTTTCAAAAGAATCAGTAATTACATCCGCAAACATTTATTCAGAGTTAAGAAAAAAAGGAATTACAATAGGAACTGCTGATTTACTAATCGCAGGAATAGCTATAAATTCAGATATGGAATTAATAACAAATAACCAGGCCCATTTCCGACAGATCAAGGGCTTGAAATTAAACAATTGGAAATAAACCTTTTATGGGAAGAAAATCAAACAATCAACAGGGGAAGAAAGGCGGGAAAGTGATGGATGCCTCCCAGTTGGCAAGAAAAGTCCTGAATTTTTTGGACAACAACTATGGCAAAGAATTCAATGCCAAACAGATCATCAAAAAATTAGAAATCAGGGATTCCGTCACCAAAGGTGGTGTGGAACCGACTTTGCATAAATTGGCCGCCGCAGGTTCGGTATCCAAGACGCCGAGAAATTATTTTTCTTCCGTTAAAGAACCGGAATTTGTAGAAGGTGAGGTTGATTTTGTCAACCCTAGGTTTGCCTTTATCAAGCCGGATCCAAAACACGACCTGGAGGAAGATGTATTGGTGAAAGAAGCTGACCTGAAACAAGCGCTAGATGGAGATAGGGTGAGAATTATGGTCTATCCAAACAAAGGCAAAACCGGAAGGCTTGAGGGCAAAGTTTTGGAGATAGTTCAAAGAAACCGGGACGAATTTGTGGGCAGGGTAGAAATCTCTCCCCGATTTGCATTTGTGGTACCTGATTTTAAAAAAATGCATCAAGATATTTTTGTGCATACAGGTGACTTGAATGGTGCCCAACACAATCAAAAGGTAGTAGTCAAATTCACAGAATGGCGGGAAGATGATAAAAACCCTACAGGGAAGATTACCCGGGTTCTAGGTAAAGCCGGTGAACACGAAGTGGAAATCCACTCCATCATGGCGGAATTTGGATTGCCTTTTGAATATCCCAAAGCCGTGGAAGAAGAGGCAAATGCCATCCCGGATGAAATCCCAACTTCTGAAATCAAAAACAGAAGGGATATGCGGGATGTACCTACATTCACCATTGACCCCGCAGATGCCAAGGATTTTGATGATGCCATTTCATACAGAAAACTGGACAATGGAAACCTTGAAATCGGTGTCCACATCGCTGATGTGACCTATTACGTGCAACCCAAAACAGGCTTGGAAAAAGAAGCTTATGACAGGGCCACGTCAGTTTATCTAGTGGACAGAACCATCCCTATGTTGCCGGAAAGGTTGAGTAACGGATTGTGTTCCCTGAGACCGAATGAGGATAAGTTGACTTTTTCCTGTGTCTTTGAATTGGATGAAAATGCGGATGTCCTGAACCATTGGATTGGGCGAACTGTAACGCATTCAGACAGGAGGTTTGCCTATGAAGAAGGTCAGGAAAATATAGACAACCAATCCGGGGACTTTTATAAGGAACTGACCCATTTGAATGACCTCGCTAAGAAACTTCGCAAGAGGAGATTTGACAAAGGAGCTGTGAATTTTGAAACAGTCGAAGTCAAATTCAAATTGGATGAAAAAGGGAAACCTTTGGGACTTTTTGTCAAAGAGCGGAAAGACATCCACAAACTGATAGAGGAATTTATGTTGTTGGCCAACCGTACCGTTGCGGAATTTGTGTACAATAAAAACAAAGGCAACGATACATTTGTATATAGGATTCATGACAATCCCGATGCCGAGCGGTTGGATACATTTGCCAATTTCGCGAAAAAGTTTGGCCATGAGGTCAAATTGGGCGAAGGGACTAGAATTTCAGCAGCACTGAATAAGCTGATGGACGAAATCGTCGGCAAGCCTGAACAGAATGTTTTGGAACAATTGGCCATCAGAAGTATGGCCAAAGCCAAATATACCACCGAGCCTAAAGGGCACTTTGGATTGGCATTTAAGCATTACACTCATTTCACCTCTCCTATCAGAAGGTATCCCGATATGATGGTGCATCGATTGTTGCAACATTACCTTGATGGCGGCAAATCCCCCAATGAGGACGAATGGGAAGACAAATGCCTACACTCCTCCACTAGGGAGAAAAGGGCTTCAGATGCAGAAAGGGCCTCCATCAAATACAAACAAGTGGAATTCATGTCCCTTGCTGAGGAAAAAGACTATGAAGGCATTGTGGCAGGGGTCACAGAATGGGGTGTCTTTGTGGAAATCACAGAAACCAAATGTGAAGGAATGATCCGTGTTCAGGATATGAAAGATGATTATTATGATTTTGATGAAAAAAACATGCGGCTTATTGGGTCAAAAAATAAAAAAATGATCACTTTGGGGGATAAAGTTGTGGTCCGTGTAGTTGCCACGGATATTGATAGAAGAACGATAGATCTGGAATTTGCCGATAATGAACCAAGCCAAAAAAAGCGCCGATAACCTAGTACAAGCCTTGGAAAGTCATATCCAAGGTTTTTCATACGGAGAATCACCCAAAGAACTTTACGATCCGATATCCTACATCATGAGTTTGGGAGGGAAACGCATTCGTCCCCTACTGACTCTGATGGCCTATTCGCTGTACAAAGAGGATTTTCAAAAAATCATAACACCTGCCTTGGCCGTAGAGGTTTTCCACAATTTCACTTTGATGCACGATGACATCATGGACGATGCTCCTTTGCGAAGGGGAAAACAAACAGTCCATGAAAAATGGAATGCCAATACTTCCATTCTCTCAGGAGATGTCATGTTAGTAAAAGCCTATGACATGCTTCTTGGAATAGATTCCGACAAACTCCTTACGTGTATCAGACTTTTCAATAAAACCGCTGCAGAGGTCTGTGAAGGACAACAGAAGGATATGAATTTCGAAACCGTCCCAATAGTATCCGAGGAGGAGTATATCGATATGATTCGCCTGAAAACTGCTGTACTCATAGGTTTTGCGCTACAATTTGGCGCAATCTTAGGCGGCGCAACCAAAGAAGACTCCGAACATCTTTATAACTTTGGAGTCAATATTGGAATAGGTTTTCAGTTGAAAGATGATCTTTTGGATGTCTATGCTGATAAAGCGAAGTTCGGAAAGCAGGTAGGTGGAGATATTATTTCCAACAAAAAAACCTTTCTCTTACTTAAGGCAAAAGAACTCGCCAAAGGAAACACAAAGACTTCATTGGAAAACTGGATTAAAGCCCAAGAATTTGATAAAGCAGAAAAAGTCGCAGCGGTCACGGCTATCTATGAGGAATTAGGGATAAAAGCATTGACTGAGTCAAAAATGAAGGAGTATTTTGACAAAGGCTTTTCGGAATTCACTTCATTAAAAGTACCTTTTCAAAACCATTTTCAGGAACTCTTGGAACTTACTCAAAACCTAGTGGATAGGGAGAAATAAACATTTATAAAACCTCTGGAGATCCTTCGTGTCTCAGGATGACATACTAATCGGAGCAGCCGTCATGCTGAACGTAGAGAAGCATCTCATGGGGATCAGGAAATGGTTAATATAGACATATATAGAACCTCTGGAGATCCCTCGTGCCTCGGGATGACGCCAAGCTGGTGGGCAACATAAATACATTTTCAGTCCTAAATTTTATTTGATCCTATTAAATACCAATAAATGGAATTATCCGTAACGGTCATATTGATTGCCATCACCGCTTTGACATCCTATCTGGCATGGAAAAAGCCTGAACTGCTCAACAGGTGGATGTTTACACCTTATATGATCAAAAAAAGAGGACAATGGGACAGGTTTGTATTGTCGGGATTTATACACAAGGACAATATCCACCTGCTCTTCAACATGTTTACCTTCTATTTTTTTGGAAGGGTGGTAGAGATGTTTTTGATATACAGGTTTGGAACAGTTTTCGGGATCATAACCTATGTACTTTTCTATGTGGC
The DNA here is from genome assembly GCF_041749095.1 of Aquiflexum sp. Classification (GTDB taxonomy): domain Bacteria; phylum Bacteroidota; class Bacteroidia; order Cytophagales; family Cyclobacteriaceae; genus Aquiflexum. The sequence continues at coordinate 3,968 of NZ_JBGTCA010000552.1, forward strand.
TGCCATAGTGATTTCAGACATTCCGACATATTTCAAACATCAAGATCATTCTTTCTACCGCGCTTTGGGTGCATCAGGTGGCGTTGCCGCCACAGTTTTTGGAAGTATCATATTGATGCCATTGTCTGATATCTGCCTATTCGGATTAATTTGCTTACCGGGATTTGTGCTGGGAATCATGTTTTTGATCTACTCGTTCGTACAGGCAAAAAAAGGTTCTGACGGCATCAATCATGACGCCCATTTATATGGCGCATTGTTCGGAATCGCCTTCATTCTGATTATCAATCCCCAAAGTGCAGTGGACTTTTTAGATCAAATAAAAAGCTATAGGATGTTTTGATCTGAAGTTTCTATTTTTTTTATGTTATTTCCTTTTGAAACTCCCGCTTACAAAAAGTTCCTTTAGGGACATAATGTAGGTAAAATAACATAGCTATAATCGATAATATGTTGTGCCTTTAGGTACAAAATATATTCCGTACCTAAAGGCACGCTATTCTGATTTCAATACTTATTTTTTTACCAATATTTCGTCCCTAAAGGGACTATGAGAACAAGTCGAAATTAAAGTTTTGCAAAATCCGAATCGGTATACTGTAATTTGAAGTATGGAGATAAGTTAAAATTGATATTGGATATAAACTAGATACTTGAGTGCCTTAGCGAAGCACCAAAATATCAAATATCTATTCTCAGAAATCAGTATCAAATTTTGAATTCGAGAATCCATTTTTCCTATTTATCCTTTTGCAATTGACGTATATTTTTATCCGTAACACTTCTCAGCATGGTATTCCATCTGTCATTTCCTTTTTCATCAGAAAATACATCAGGACCTGGGATGCCAACTCTCATTCCCAATTCTCTTACAGCAGAGTTCCCAGTTCCGGAAATATTAAAATATAGATCAACCGCGTTGATGTCGTGGGTAAATCTTGAAATCTTGTCTATGGATTTTCTTATCTGAGCCTGCAAACCTTCCGGAAGGTCAACTTGTGGAGCCTGAACATCGATTTTAATCCCTTTGTAATTTTCAGTGTAATTCATATTTATTATAATTTAGTTAATATTTTCCCTACCAAGGAATGATTTTTGCACCATTCTTATTAGACGGAAGACTAGTCTCAACAAAATTACATGTTTAACCTTTAAATAATAATTATGAAGATTTTTAATAGAGAAGATTTTATAAAACTTTCCAAAAAAACTGCCAATCCGATGATATCCATCTATTCACCTACTTCCAGGCAGAGTTCTAACGGATATAAGCAGGATATGACCCATTTCAAAAATCAGCTTTCCGGGGTGAAAAAATCCTTGGAGAAAGACTATAAAATGTCAAATTCAGAAATCAATAATCTCTTGGATCCCGCTCAGGAACTTTTGGATAATTTCAGTTTTTGGCAGAATAACTCAGATACGCTTGCCTGTTTTCTATCAGAAAATGGTGAGATGGATCTTTTCAAGCTTCCGATTGAAATCAGTGACAGCAGTCATTTTATAGGAAACAAGCCCTTATTATTGCCAATGGTCCCTGAACTGAATGATGATGGTCACTATTATCTCTTGTTATTAAATCTTGACAAGATCAGACTTTACGAAGCTACAAGAAGTGTCATACAGGAGGTTTTACTTGACCCTGAAGAAGTGGCGGTATCCTTCACTGCCGAAGAAGAAGAGGATGAAAATCAGGATCAACTTCATGGAAAGGGAGGAATTGGCAATGCGGGAGCGATGTATCATGGACATGATGGAGGTTCGGATGAAGTGAAGAAAGTCACCATCCTCAATTATTTTCACAGGATGACCAATATGCTTGAGCCTCAATTATATCGAAACCCACTGCCTATGTACCTTGCAGGTGTGGATTATTTGATTCCGATTTTTAAGGAAGCCAGTAAATATAACCATTTGATGGACGGCCATGTAAGCGGGGCATTCCAGGAAAAAGACATAATGACGCTCCATCAAAAATCATGGGAAATCGCAGAACCTCATTTTTTGAAGGAAAGAAAAAAGAGGAAGGAAAATTTTCAGGCAAAAAAAGCAGAAGGTTTGGCTGTCAGCAACGACAATCTCAAAATCATCAAAGCAGCACTCACGGGTGCGGTAGATACATTAATGGTCAATAAGAACCATGAGCACCTTTGGGGAAAATATGATGCGGAAAACCATAAAATAAATCTCACTGACGAGCAGGAAGATTCATCTCACTGCCTGGTAGATGAAGCCGCTGCCAAAGTAATCGAGTTCAAAGGCAAAGTTTATATGACGGACCCGGAGGATATGCCCGAGGATAATTTGATTGCTGCTACCATGAGGTATCCGCTTTAATTTAAAAGCCCGCCAAAATTGGCGGGCTTTTTTTTATTTTTATAGGAGATTAATATCAGGTTTATTGGCACCCATGCAGAATATGACAAAATAAAAGACATTCAAAATATATAAGTCATGATCAAAACTGAAAAAGAATATAAAGCGATTATTGAAAGAATTGAAGAGCTGCTTTCCAATCCCGAAAATATAGAAAATCAGGATGCAAAAGGATACGTGGAATTAAACCTGCTTTCAGATTATGAGGAGACAAGCGAAGATTGTATCTAGACATTTTTATATCTTATATCACCTAAAGCTATCGGGAGTAATTCCATATTAATCCTGAAGGGATTACATGTTTTTAGTCTATTCCGTGCGTCCGTTTTGTTCGACCCCGATGGGGTCGTACCTTTTCCCCTATCCATTTGCTATAAACATTTGACCCATTCTGGGTCATATGCGATCCGAGTGAAAATTTCTATTTGGAGTTTTGAAAACCTGACAGGTTTTGTCCCACAAAGATTGCAAACAAAAAAACCTCAGACCCGACAGGCCTGAGGCTACAATAAAAGTCTGTTGATTTTTTACTTCACTTCCTTCAAAGTATTATCGATCAGTAATTTCAAATGATCCTTATGGGCTTTGGAGGATAGATTCCCACCAGCATTGTTTGCTTTGCCCTTGATATAATTCAGGTTATATAAAGCCGCTGATTTGGCCAGATGG
>NZ_JBGTCA010000553.1:0-8463 GCF_041749095.1 Aquiflexum sp.
AATTATTTTATTTACTAATAATAGCAGCTCCAATTCTTTTTTTAAGTATTCTATATTTAAATTAAAAAAAAGTCCTTTGGGAGTGATGTAAAATTAAGTTATAGTTTTTCACCATCTGGTCGTAGAATGGCGAATTCGCTAGGTGTATCCCGTAAAGCTGTCGGGAGCAATTACACCTTTCTATCTATTAGAATTTGCAATTCGTGTTTCAAGAGTTAACTTGAGGCAGGTGCTGACCTTCAACTGCGTAATTGGCCAATTACAAATTGGTAAGAATATGAGGGTGAAGTTGCAAACTTCACCCAGTCACCGCCGAAGGTTTATTCTACACCTAGTGGGGTGTCGTCATTGATGCCCCGATTTTTCTATTATTGGTTCGTTTTGATTTGTTTACTCAAAAATAACCGTACAAATGAAAAGTAATTTTAAAGCAGATCACGAAAATTGGAAGGGAGTTCCTAGAATCAATATTTACCTTCTCCGACTATTGTATATCCTTATGTTCTTTGTATTGGGCAAAGATGTGTGGACTTATATTCTCTCTTTCCAGGGGGAATGGCAACCGACAGAAGCTGTAGCCTGGAGTGTTTGGGCATCTTTTTCAGTACTTGCCTTTTTAGGTATAGTTCACCCGCTTAAAATGCTGCCGATTTTGTTTCTGGAAATTTTTTATAAAATCCTTTGGCTTTTTTTGGTAGCATATCCACTTTGGATGAAAAATGAGTTGATAGGGTCTGAAGCAGAGGACATAACTTTTGCATTTTTATGGGTAGCTCTCCCGATAGTGGCTGTCCCTTGGAAATACGTATTTCAAGAATACATACTTTTCTCAATTAAGAGGAAAAAGAAATCTATAAGGGAATTAAATTGAAATGTTGATACTACTTTAATTAAAATCCTGCTTCTGAACATACTGCATACCTTAAAATATTCTTGTATTTTTAGGAAACAATAAATCCGAACAATATGCAGGTAAAATTGAAGTTTTTAGGTGGAGCCAAAACAGTTACAGGTTCCAGATACCTTCTCCATATTGATGATTATAAAATCCTTATTGACTGTGGACTTTTTCAGGGATTAAAAGAACTGAGATTAAGAAATTGGGACAAATTCCCCATTTCCCCTTCCGATATCAATGTGGTCATCCTGACACATGCACATATTGACCATACCGGGTATCTTCCCAAATTGGTGAAGGAAGGGTTTAACGGACCCATATACTGCACCTTCCCCACTATGGAACTGACCAAAATCCTATTGAAGGATTCAGGCAAATTACAGGAAGAAGAAGCCAGCTACGCACAGAAAAAGGGATATTCCAAGCACGAAAAACCACAGCCATTGTACTCCATTGAGGATGCAGAAAAGGTTTTCCCTTTGTTGCAGCCCATTGAGATGGAAAAAGAAGAAAGGATAAATCCTTCTTTATCATTCACTTTTTTCAATGCCGGACATATTTTGGGTGCGGCAATCCTGAAAGTAAAGGTGAAAGGACAAACGCAGGAAAAGAAAATTGTTTTTTCCGGTGACCTTGGCAGGTACCATGACCCGATCATGAATCCACCTGTCAGGATTCCATTTGCGGATATCCTGCTGTTGGAATCCACTTATGGAAACAGAAAGCAGTTGACAAACAAACCTGAAGAAGAACTTGGACTTGCCATCAGAGAGACTTTCCGGAACGGAGGTGTTGCGGTCATTCCTGCTTTTGCAGTTGGTCGGACACAGATGATCCTGTATTACCTCCACCTCCTTCAACAAAAAGGAAAGATCCCTAATATCCCGATTTATGTGGACAGCCCAATGGCAATCAATGTCACCAAAATGTACAAGGAATTCGGGCATTACCACAAACTCTCTCCTGTATTGGAGGAAGAGGATTGCAACCCTTTTCTCCATAAAAAACTTCACTATTACCAAACCCAGGAATCATCCATGTCATTAAATGCGATCAGAGGGGATGCCATCATCATCTCTGCCAGCGGAATGGCATCCGGAGGACGTATCCTGCATCATTTATATAATAGATTGCCTAACGAGCAGGATAGTATTATTTTCGTTGGCTTTCAGGCTGAAGGCACGAGGGGCAGGAAAATTTTGGAAGGTGAAAAAACCGTCAGGATATATGGCATAGATGTCCCTGTAAAAGCCAAGACCTTTTACATTGAAGGACTATCTGCCCATGCAGACCAGGAGGAACTGATGGAATGGGCAGAGGGATTTACAAACAAACCCAAAATGACTTTTTTGGTCCACGGAGAACGAGAAGCAGCTGAGAGTTTGTCAACAAGACTCAAAGAAGAATTGGACTGGAATCCCATTATCCCCGAGTATTTGGAAAGTTTTGAGTTGTTTGATGGAATATAGTTAATGAAATAACCACAACGTTGTTTATTCACCTATTTCCTATTCTTTCACTAGGCTTGATGTCGGATGACCGATGTTGTCTCTTATGATTATTTAACCAACCCTAAGAAAGTTTAAAGAATTTACTGATTAAGAAGTGGATATTCTATAATTTAATCAGGGAATCTGCTGGTGTCAATATTTGGAATGATCTTGATGGCGTTTTTGTAATAGACTTTTTTCAAGACTTCATCTGAGAGGCCCAAGCCATACATGCTCCAGAAAGCATGGTATTTCTTATAATAAGGAAAATACTCATCCTCGGTTTCCAACACTCTGAAGTAGGTGTAGAACTCTTCCTTATTGTAAGCATCCTTTGCAAAAAGAATCCTGTCCTGGTATTTGGTAAAAAATGCTTTGGCCCTGCGTGGTTGTCTTCCAAACTCCGCTATGACTGCCCCTATCCCAAAATAAACGTTGGCATACTCCTCCAGATGGGCTTCTGCCTTGTCAAGGTTATTGGCCATCCAGCCCATGTGGGCATTGATAAAAGTGGTTTGAGGATGCTTTTTGAACACATGGTGCTGCTCTGCGATCAACTGGTCAAAGGGCGCAGGATCGGTATCACTTCGTTTTCGCCCGGGATTGATTTTCAATTCCAGCCACCTTTCATTGTTGGCATCCAAGGGTTGCCAAAAAGGCTCCGGGTCGGCGGTGTGAATAATGACAGGAATGCCCAATTCTCCGGCCTTTGCCCAAACCGGATCCAGATGGGGATGGTCAACAGGCACCCTTTTTCCATTGATATCCTTTACCGAAAAACCGAGACTTTTATAAATCTTCAAACCATTGGCCCCATTCTGTACATCCATTTCCAGATCGGCAACCGCTTTCTTAGTCCAATTTTCTGTTCCAAAGTCTGTGAAAGAAAGGTTAGTAAATACAATGAATCTTCCCGGTGCCACACCATTGAATCTTCTGATCATGGAAAACATGTATTCCTGCTGATCAGTATCACTGGCACCACCTCTTGAGAAACCTCTTCCACTCAGATTTACCATCACCCCCATATTGATTTCATCCATTTCCCTGACCAACCTCTGTACAGTTTCCTGTGCAACATTCCATTGGTGGCTATGGATATCAATAAATGGAAACTTGGCCCTTTTTAATGGATGTTGGGGAACTACAAGAGTAGAAGGCGGATTGTATTCCTCAAAACTCATTTCCTGAGCAACTGAATAATCGGACCAGCTAATTAAAATAAAAAAGATAAAAACAGTAATCAGTGATTTAAGGAAGGTAAAAGATAAATCTTGGAATTTCATAGACTATGCAATGTATTGTGAACTTGTTCAGATAGAGCAATAAAACTATCAGTTTTATTTGGAGTTGAAATCTTGTAAAAGTTAGTGGAAATTCCATGCCATCCATCAAAATTCGGAATCCATTACTTTTCACAGCGATATAAGGTGTAAAATATATTGACTGGCAGTTCGCTATAATTGCGGCTGTTTAATATATCGTGCATAATGTCATAAGGTTTATCATCAGGGTTTTTGGACAACAATGCATGATATACACCGTGTTCTGCCAAAAGAACATGGGCCATATCCTTTGGTGCCACTTTTATTTTTATCCGTTCCTTTTGGGTAAACAGTTTTGAAATCCCATAGGTATCCAAACCTGAAAAGTCCATCCAATGATCATATTCCTTCAATGTGGCATTCCCCAAGGTTTCCATAAACTCATAAATCTCATCCATTACAATTTCAAAATCATAAATAAGAACAAGTCCATCTCTTTTGGTCACCCGAAGTGTTTCATCAAACAGCTTTTGGGACTTGGCATAATACAGAGAACCCCCAAAAGTAACGATATCAAACTGGTCCTCCGGAAAATCAAGATTTTTTCCATCAAAAGTATTATAAGTAATAAATCGATGGGATTTTGCCATCACAAGCATTTCAGGACTTGGGTCAATGGCCACGACTTTTTCGCAGAAATCCATCAGTGCAATTGAAGATTGCCCGGTTCCACAACCAACATCCAACCCGAATTTGAACTTCGACTCATCATATTCATTGAGGCATTTATCTAGAATTAATTGGTGCAGAGGCGGTCTATATGCCGCATAATGTTCTGCAATGATTACATCATATTCATGTTTCATCATAATTGGTTTTCTTTAAAAAGTATTAAAGGAAGGAAGTCCGAAGCAGGAAGTCCGAAGTAATGGACATTTTAGTTTCCTGGCGAAGATTAAATTGAATAACCAATTTTCTAGCATCATTGCGTAAATAATTGATTTGTTTTTAGAGTAACTTTTCAAAACATCGGCTATTTTCCACACCAATATACTGACCATAATTTTGAATTAGTGAATAGCCATTTTTTTTATAAAGTGCTATCGCATCCGGTTGCCTTACTCCTGTTTCCAAAATACATCTGGAATAAGACATTTCTTTTGCCCAATCTTCAAGGTCTTCCAAAATGCCGGTTGCAATACTTTTTCCCCTTCCCGTTTGGACCACATACATTCTTTTTACCTCCATGGTCTGAGGATCAAATTCCTTAATCGCCCCACAGCCAACCGCCTCATCTCCCTGAAACGCCAACACAACAAACCTGATGCTGTCAATCTTATTGTACTGATCATAAAAAGCATGCTCCTCACCATCTGTAATGGCCAATTCAGCATCCAATAAACTGACGAGTCTTTTAAAATCAGGATTTTGGGAATCGGTTCTGATCAATCTGTACATGACTTCAATTTGGTTAAAAAAAACTTTTCATCTTCTGCTAGTATTTTGATCCAAAAATTGGCTATTGATAATCCTTGGGAAGATAGTTCATAGGAATCATCGTCATACTTACCGGTTACTTCCTGACTATAATGTGGCGACAATATCTCTATACTTTTTTCAAAAAACTATCCTGGGCATGCTAATGTTTTTCATAATTTACTAAAAAATATATTTTTTATCCTGTAGGCAACATGTTTCTGATGGAAGATATTTTCCAGCCATGATCGGTGAGCATCACCAGAAACGAACTCCACATTTCTCTCTTTCCGGCACCCGGATTTTCAATGACATACCTGGCGTCAACCACTGCTACTTCCAGGGTAAGAAACTTGATCTTATCCACTGTCAAGGTCCGGGTTCCATGATTGGTTGTAGCGCTCCGCTGCATGCCTTCAATGGCAGATTGCATCCCCATTCTCCACTCCCCGGTTGATACCAACTGATCGATATTCGGCATCAGGATTTCTTTTAGCAATACTGTATCCTGCAATTCCCTTGCCTTTGAATAATTATCAATTAACGCTATGATGGCAATTTGCTGACTACTTTGATCTTCTTGGGCAAAAAGACAGGATAAGGTCAAAAAGCTCAGTGTGATAAATAGCATGAAAGGTTTCATTGTATTTTTAAATTGGCCAGACGATTTCTTTAATGGTAATTTAAATAAAAGGAGAGAGAAATAATTGTCGTGCCCGATAAAGTTGAGAATTCAATGACTAGTAATTCAACTACCCAAAAATCCCCTAACTGACTTCACCACCTTTTCTGCCTCCTCTTCCTGAGGGAAATGACCGCTTTCTTCAAGTTTTACTGTTTTCGATTTGGAAAAGCCCTGCTCAAATTTTTCCAAATATTTGGGGGTAATTATTGGGTCTTTCATACCCCATAGAAACAAGACCGGTTTATCTGAAATTTGGCTCTTTTGGTTCCATAACTCCTCAAACCAGTCTTGGTCATTAAGTAGTGATTTGGCAAAGGCAAGGGCACCGTTTCTCTGATATCTATCAGCAAATGGTTTGGTATAATGCTTCAAAATGGACTTTGACGGTTTGTGAACACCATATGATTTAGGCAAAATAAATCGGGGAGAAAAATTCAATCGCCTGTACAAGAAAGGCAACAATGGACTCCGCAATATTTTGCTGAACCTGACAAACTCTGGCTCCCCTTCACTGCTCCACAGCCAGGAATTGAGGATAATGATTCTTTTGATAAGGTTGGGATGGCGAATGGCAAAGTTAAGACCGATGGGTCCTCCAAAATCATGGACTACCAGGGTGATGGAGTCCAGTTTATGAGCCAACGCAAGTTTCTCCAAAGTCAGAGAATGGTTGAAGGTGGAATAATCATACTCCTTGGGCTTGTCAGACAGTCCAAATCCAATATGATCTAGGGCGATACAGCGGAAATCTGACTTTAGGTTTTTAATGATTTTCCTGAAGTCAAAGCTCCAGGTTGGCGTACCATGGACAAAAAGCAGGGCTTCTCCTTTGCCTTCATCTATAAAATGAAGTCTATGGCCATTTATATTAAAGTAATTTGACTGAAAAGGATATTCGGTTTTATCGAGCCAAGGGAATTCGGTTGCAGTCATAACCTGATGATTTAGATAGGAATTTAAACTGATGTAAAGGTCAGCCATTCCATCAACATTCATCTTGGTATAGACCAAGGTCAGAATTTGACCTGATTGTAAAGCTTGCTGAAATTGGTGGCATCTATGCCCAAATAAGATGCTATGTATTTATGTGGGACAAGCTGTAGCAAGTGGGGGCTGCGCCTACAGAATCCAACATACCTTTCTTCCATGGTTTTGGACAGCAGTTCCATTTGTCGTTTGAGAACACCTGCCAAAACCATTTCCGTCATTTTCCTGAACAGCCTTTCAATAGCTGTGGATTCATCAAACAGGTTTTGTAAAGTATCAAAGTCCAAACAATCCATTTCACTATCTGTCAGGCAGGTCAAAAAACTTTGTGAGGGAAGTTGCAGTGAAAAAGACTCGGGAATGGCACAGATATTCGGTGGATAGGTAAAGGCAATCACATGGGTCTTTCGCTCCGACTCAAAAAATGACATCTGCACACCGCTATTGACAAAATACAACTCCTGTTGGATTTGACCGGGAACTACCAATTGTTCTCCTTTCTTGAAACTTTTTGGCTTGAGTTTGTCTGAAAGCAACTGGTAGTCTTTTGGAGTGATTGGATGGAATTGATTGAAACACCCAAAATGGTTCATAATCTATGGTTAGGTTTTGTGGTGCGGTTTACCTTGAAGAGGATAGCCAAAGGTCTATCTATTTTTTTTTCTCAAAATGAATGTTCCGTACCCTACCGGAAGATGCCTTCATTCCAATAATATTTCCTGAGCTATCCCTTTTGAATTCTGCCCGGCCAAAAAACCAATTATTCCCGGAAAAAACATCCTTCTTGATTGGAACAAGAATGATGTCTGAATGGCGGCTATGATTTGCAACCAAAATTTCATCTTCCAATACAAAGGTATATTCGGTTGAAAGTTCCTCACTGTAAAAACTACCCTCATATTCACTGAGGATGACACTAGAGAGGTCAAATAATTCGGTTTTCTTGGCTTCACGTGGATTATCCCAAGCATTTAAAATGAGGCTTTCAACATTACCTCCATTATCAGGCTGGAATTCAATCGTGAATCCCAAATCGCCTACCTTGAATTCTTTTTCAGAAATAGCCTTTAAAGGAAATAGCGGCTCCCCCGTCGGTTTGACTGTAAGATTTCCGTCATTTTCCCTAATAGAAAGAATAACATTTGGTTCCAATTCATAATCACCCACGTAGTATAAAATCGTATTTAAGTCAACTTCAATTTCTTCTTCGGCAATTACTTCATCGGCTTTTTTCAAGCCTTCATTTTCCACAACACCTTCCAGAAAAATATCAGCTACCTCATGAGCCAATCCTTCTACATTAAAGGAACCATCGTTGCTGAAAACAATCACAGCCAAATCCTGTTCAGGATACCTCGCCAAATAAGAGCGGTAACCAGCATCAGCACCACCATGTGAAATTTCGTGAACACCTTTATAGCTACCCACAAACTGCCCTAATGCTCCACCAAAAGTATCACCGTTATTGAGAATTGCCAGGGTATTCATCTTATCAACAATACTCTTGTCACCTATCTTTGGATCTTGGAAATTCATTGCCCATTGACTGAGATCCTCCACAGTGGTAAATAGGCTTGTTGCACCAACATTTGCATAACTTAGGACTGCCTTTTTGTATCCCAAACTATCCATCTTGCTGTAGGAGTAAGCCCTGTTAGGAAC
>NZ_JBGTCA010000554.1:0-4064 GCF_041749095.1 Aquiflexum sp.
AGGATTTTGATTTTGGATTGCAAAAAAAGAGCAACCTTTTTAATGTTTCCTTGAAAACATTGAGGCTGCCAATTTTTTTGATTTATTATAATGGCTGTAGGAGAAGGATTCGAACCTCCACGGGGTAGTTAGGTTACATCAGAGCTCTTGATGCACTTTATCCGAACCGACAATATCGGAATCCCCACCCCCGAGACAGGAGGGCTTGTCTGCCAGTTTCAACATCCTACAGTATGATTAAGAAAGGAAATAAAAACCTGCACTTTTTACAGATCTAATCTTCTGAGCAATCGTTTTTTAATGTGTATTGATAAATCCAATACCTTAAGAATGGGTCAAAATTAAGAAAGTGATCTATTTATTAATAATAAAATAAATAAAAGATATTTTTTTTACATAATTCATAAAAAAATGATCTTAAAAATATACATATAATAATTAAGTATCGAAATAGGGAATATAATTAAGATTTTAACAATGAAGTTTGAAGCATCATACAGCAATCTTCTTATTTGTACATCTTATTGCTTACTGATATTGATTAAAACAAAAAAGCTGTGAAACAAAATCTCACAGCTTTAGTCAATTAACAATAAACCCAAAATAACCGGATGTAGGAGAAGGTTTCGAACCTTCGAAGTTTTCTTTTAAAACTTCTTCCTTGACTTGACCCTACATTGCAATGATAAAAATTTCATTGCCGTTATTAACATCACAAATCTAATTAGAAATCCCATCTTCTAATAATAATGCAATAATATTGTAAAAAAAATATTGTATTTGTAAATAATTGAGATATAATTATAAACTATTAATTCTAAATCGATTGCGGAACCCTCAGTTTTGAAAACTTAGCAATGGTAATAACGTTTCCATTTTCCATTTTTCCCAAGTTTTCTATATTAATATCAGTAATGATGATAGTGATTGCCAAAATATGAATTGTTGGTATGATCCTACTTTATTCAGTTCTCATATTTGACATAATTTTCCCACTTTTCAAGGACATTCGTAAAATCAGGCGGAAGAGGTGTCTCAAAGTACATTTTTTCTTTGGTGATAGGATGTACAAATCCCAGTGATTTAGCATGAAGTGCCTGTCTTGGCATCAGGTCAAAACAGTTTTGGACAAAAGTCTTATACTTGGCAAACTGAGTCCCCTTTCTGATTTTGTCCCCGCCATACATGGAATCATTGAATAATGGATGACCAATATGTTTCATGTGGGCACGGATTTGATGGGTTCTGCCGGTTTCCAGGTTACATTGGACTATAGTAACATAGCGTAACCTCTTGATGATTTTCCAATGGGTGACTGCATGTTTTCCCTGAGAACCATCAGGATAGGATTCCATGACTTTCCTGTCCTTGGGGCTTCGGCCTACATGGGCGATGATTGTTCCTTCTTCGTCCTTAGGTTCTCCCCAAACCAAAGCCAAATAAGTCCTTTCTATGTGATGATGAAAAAACTGATTTGCCAGATCTGTCATTGCTATTTCGGACTTGGCAATTACCAGAAGTCCTGAGGTATCCTTATCTATTCGATGCACCAGCCCGGGGCGCCCTGTATTTCCAGGTAGGGTGGGAAGCTGATTGAAATAATAAACCAATCCATTCACGAGCGTCCCGGTCCAATTGCCATGGGCCGGATGGACTACCATGCCAGGAGGTTTGTTGACGATCAAAAGGTAATCATCTTCAAAAATGATATCAAGCGGAATAGGCTCTGCAAGTACTTCTGTATGAAGCACCGGTTTTTCCATGTACACCTTGATTTCATCCAAAGGCTTGATTTTATAATTGGGCTTGACCTGTTTTCCGTTTACCAGAACATTTCCGGCTTCTATGGCATTCTGTACCCTATTCCGTGTTGAATTGGCTACTTTGTCTGTGAGAAACTTATCTATCCTCAACAAACTTTGCCCTTTATCCACCACAAAACTGTGGTGTTCAAATAATTCAACTTCTTCCTCATCAAAATTTTCCGGTTCAATTTGATTTCCCATGATGCAAAATTAAGGGCATTTGATAAAGTTTTGGATATTTGGGGCATTATTACTTTAAAGAGTTGTTAATACCAAATCAAATAGAGACACAAGAACTTGATTTTCCTTTGTTGAAGGAAAAGGGCATTAGACTGTCCATCAAAAGACTGGATCAAATTCATCCGCTGGCTTCAGGCAATAAATTTTTTAAACTCAAGTATAATCTTATTGAAGCCAAACGATTGGAGAAATCAGTTTTACTGACTTTTGGGGGAGCCTATTCCAATCATATTTTTGCGGTGGCTGCGGCGGCGAAAAAGCTGGGTTTTTCTGCTATCGGAGTCATCCGTGGAGAGGAGCATCACCCCCTAAATCCAACGCTTTCCTTTGCGCAGTCATGTGGTATGCATTTACATTATATGGATCGGGTAGATTATAGAAGGAAAAATGATGAGGAAATAATACAGAAATTGGAAAAAGAGTTTGGTGATTTTTATCTGATCCCTGAAGGTGGGACTAATGAATTGGCGATCAAAGGGACAAAGGAAATCCTGGATGAGTCATCATTATGTTTTTCACATATTGCCACCACAATCGGAACAGGAGGTACTTTTGCAGGGTTGTTGGATAGTATTGCTCCTCATCAGAAGCTTCTGGGAATTTCAGCTTTGAAAGGAGATTTTATCTTTAATGAGATAAGTAACCTTTTATTGAAGTTCAACATCAATCCAACAGGAGATTATAAGATTTTCAATCAGTTCCATTTTGGAGGCTATGGAAAAACAAGCCAGGAACTGATTGATTTTATCCGTTGGTTTTACCATCAATTCCTAATTCCATTGGAACAGGTTTATACCGGGAAAATGATGTTTGGGATATGGGAACTTATCCGAGAGGGTTATTTTCCCAAAGGATCCCACTTATTGGCCATTCACACAGGAGGACTTCAGGGAATCGCCGGATATAATCAAAAATTCGGGACTGCTTTGCCTTTATGAATCTTTGAGCGTATAAAAATCCTCAATCTCTTGGGGCACTATCCTGAGGACATTGGCCAATACAAGACGGACAAGTGTCTTAGAAGCCAAAAACCTTGGTAGTTTGGCCAGATTCTGAAATTCCTTGAGTGTGATCCTGCCTTTATCATTCAGGGTTTTGATCAGGATGTTTTCTTTTTCACCATAAGTGAAGACCATATCTTTAGGGACTTTCCCTCTTCTGAGAATTTCCCACATCTCTCTACTTGCCTGAATACTTCTGTCCCTGACCCTGACAAAAGCTTTCTTTCTATTTTCTTCCATCAAATAATGTGGCCTGTTATTGGATCGGATGATGTTAAATACAGCAACTCCCTTTTTTTGATTCAATTTCAGAATGTGCAATTGGTAATCCAGCTTTGGTTTGATGAACTCCGAAATCGCCTTTTCCATCACAAATACTTCTTCTTCAATAAACCGCTGACCGCTTACTGTACCGTCATCATCCACTCCGATCAACAGATAGCCTCCTTCAGTATTGGCTAAAGCAATCAATTCCCTGACGATTTTTTCGGGAAAAGCAGCTTTCTTTTTGAATTCCACTTTCAATCCCTCTCCCTGCTGTGCGATTTTATGTATCTCTTGTAAGGTCATTTTTGGATTTTCAAATGGTAATTTTGTAGGTTGAAATGGTTCAGAGACGGACAGATGTTTTGGTTTTAATGGTTTCTTGGTTTTACCTTAGGTTGGTTGTCAGCTTCCCATTTAAATTGTAAAAACACCTAGTATGAATAGCAAGTCTTGGTACTTGGTACATTGTACATTGTACTTTAAACTATTCCCCCTCCCAACTACTTGATCTTGGTTCTTGGTTCTCCGATTCTCGGGGCAGGCTTTAATTCTAACAATCCTTCTCTGTCATCTCGCATCTCGTCTCTCGCTTCTCGCATCTCCCTCTCAAACCCCTCTCTTCATCTGCTCCAATCTGTTTTTCAATCCCTGCCATTCATCCCTTAGCCTTGCAGCTTCCATGAAGTTAAGTTCTTTGGCCGCTTTTTCCATCATCTTTTGGGTCTGGATGATCAGTTTTTCCAATTTTTCT
>NZ_JBGTCA010000555.1:0-3335 GCF_041749095.1 Aquiflexum sp.
TTGTAGACAGCGACGGTCAACACTTTCTTGGCTTCAAATTGACCAATGACATATTGATCAAGGTAGGAAGTAAGCTCCTTGGGTTTTTTAAGCTGGAATTTTTGGGATTTTGCAGGTTTCTTGGTTTTTTCCTCTTCTCCCAGGATTTGATAGGCCTGATCAATACAGAAATTACAGATATGAGCTGAAATCCCCGAAACCATCAGGTCCACGTCTTTTTTGTTTCTCCCGCAGAAGGAGCAGGTAACTTGCGCCATTTTTTAAACTTTTCTAGTTAAAACTTCATCAATTAAGCCATATTCTTTGGCTTCCGGTGCCTTCATCCAATAATCTCTGTCTGAATCCCTTTCGATTTCCTCAAATGTTTTGCCAGAATGATCAGCAATAATCTGGTAAAGCTCCTGTTTCATGGAAAGTATCAATTTTAAAGATATTTCCATATCCTTGGATTGTCCCTGCATTCCTCCTGAAGGCTGGTGGATCATTACTCTGGAATGCTTGAGGGCTGATCTTTTATCTTTGGCCCCACCTGCCAATAATACTGCTCCCATGGAAGCGGCTATTCCAGTACAGATTGTGGCTACATCGGGATTGACATACTGCATGGTGTCATAAATTCCAAGACCCGCTGTAACGGAGCCTCCCGGGCTGTTTACATACAACAATACATCTTTTTTGGGATCTGTAGATTCCAAAAAAAGCAACTGCGCAGTTATGATATTTGCAATAAAGTCATCAACCTGCGTGCCCAAAAAGATGATCCTATCCATAATCAGTCGGGAAAAAACGTCGATTTCCCTAAAATTAGTCGGTCTTTCCTCAATAACAGAACGGGTCATCCCATTGATATGGGTTTCATATTGGTCAAAAGCATTTCCGCTGATTCCTTGATTGTGCACAGCATATTTTCTGAATTCGTCTTTGTTGATCATCATTTATTTTTTAAGTCTTTTACAAAAATAAAAAAAGCCCTTAAAAAAGGACTTTTCAATAACGCTTTTATTTGAAAATTAGTTTTCCAAAATTTCCTTGAACCTTTCAATTGAGACAACTTCCTCTGTGATATCAATTTTTTCTTTGACAAAACCAAGCACCTTATCATTTTGTACGGAAGTCATTACCTGCATATAATTTTGTCCTTCATTTCCCTGAAGATAATTATTGACAAACATATCCATGCTATCTTCCATTTGGGCCCCAAGACCCGATGCAGAGAATTGCTCACGGATCATTTCCTTTGTTTTTACAATCACTTCTTCGTGTTCACCTTTGATCTCATTGTCTTTGGATATCTTGTTTGATATCAAGGACCAGACCAATTGCTTGGCATATATGGGGTATTCCTGATCTATCTGGTCTTCAGTAACCTTTCCATCATTTGCCTTGAGTAACCATTCCTTTAAGAATTCATCCGGCAATTCAATATTGATATTGGCAATCAATGCTTCTTTCACTTGTTCATCATTGTAAACCTTAGCCTCCTTGTTGTAGTTTTCAGAAAGAATTGTTTTTACCTTTTCTTTAAAGGCCTCTTCCGAATCCACGACATTTGGTCCAAAAACCTTGTCAAAAAACTCTTGGTTCAAATCGGCAATTTCGGTTCTGTTGATATTCTGAACTGTAAATACAAACTTTCCCGATATGGAAGCCGATTCCTCTTCAGTAATACCGAATGTATCGGCAAGCTCTTCTTTTATGTCCTGGAGGGGTTCAAATTCAATTTGGGCACCTTTTTCTAGGCCAACAAATTTGGAAAGTGCATTTTTATCAATTTTGGAGAGGGGAAGAGACAATGTTTTTTCAAATGAACCATCTTCTGCTTTCAGGTCACCATATAGAAAATCATTTTCTTGGCTAACCTCAGGATTTGTCATTTTGCCATACTGACTCCTCATATTTTCAATGGCATCATCTATCACCTTTTCATCAAGCTCCACTTCATAGGCAGTAGCATGAATGTTTTTATCCAAACTGATATTCAGATCTTCCACAAACCCGATTTTATATTGGAATTCAAATTCTTTTTGGGATTTCCAATCAATTTTATCTGCGTTTTCAACCTCTGGTAGTGGATCTCCCAAGATTTTGAACGTCTGCTCCTTCAAAAATTCATTTAGTGATGTCGAAAGTATATTGTTGATTTCATCCACTAATACCGAAGTACCATATAGTTTTTTCACCATGGTGAAAGGAGCCTTGCCAGGTCTAAAACCTTTAATGCTGGCTTTCTTGGCATAGTCTTTTACTTTAGCATCTACCTTTGGTTGATAATCTGCCTCATTTAGCTTAATTTTAACTGAAGCTTGATTTGCTGATTGCTTATCTAATGTGATTTCCAAGTTGATTTTGGTTTTGGTTAGTATTGAACTAAAAACCCTCAATCTTCGTCTCAATTCGACTTGCCAAATGGCCTTGTTCTGAATCGGAATCTTGATTGAGGGTCTGTATGCGTGCGGATAGAGGGACTCGAACCCCCATGCCTTACGGCGCTAGATCCTAAGTCTAGTGCGTCTACCAATTTCGCCACATCCGCTTTTTTAATGTGGATGCAAAGGTAATAATCAATTCTTAACTATCAAATTTGGGAAAGGAAAAATAAATCGATTTTGTCAAAAAAATATCAATGTTACACTTTATATTAAATTAAGAATTTTTCTATCTTAGAATATATGATACAAGTTGGTCTGGAAGAAGAAATAAAGGAAATATTAAAAAGATATAGGAAGTTGCTCAGGATGGCAAAACCGCTGTTAAAGCCGGGGGACGCAAAAATCATCAAAAAAGCCTTTAATATTTCCAATGATGCCCATCGGGAAATGAGAAGGAAGTCAGGTGAACCGTATATCTATCATCCCCTCGAGGTGGCTTTGATTTGTGTGGAGGAGATTGGTTTGGGGCCAACAAGTGTTGTGGCTGCACTTCTCCATGATGTGGTGGAAGATACAGATTGGGAGTTGGAAGATATACAAAGAGAATTTGGTTCGAAAGTGACCCAAATCATTGACGGATTGACAAAAATTTCCGGTGTTTTTGAATATGGATCCTCTCAGCAGGCTGAAAATTTCCGGAAAATGTTGTTGACACTTTCAGATGATGTGAGGGTGATTCTTATCAAAATAGCAGACAGGTTAAACAACATGAGGACTTTGGTAAGTATGCCTCGGCATAAGCAGCTCAAAATTGCCTCTGAAACGATGTACCTGTATGCGCCATTGGCTCATAGGTTGGGCCTGTACACCATCAAATCCGAATTAGAAGACTTATATCTCAAGTACACCGATACTGAAACCTATGATGTTATCATCAATAAAATTAACGAGACCAGGGTTTCCAGG
>NZ_JBGTCA010000556.1:0-2050 GCF_041749095.1 Aquiflexum sp.
GGCCTGTAGTCTTTGATAAAAATTTCAGGGCTGAAAGACAGGATGTGAATTTCTCTCTCAAATGGACTGCACATATGGAATCCAATGAACAACTAACCTTCCTGCTTTTGAATAAGGCAAGAAATCATGAAGATTACATCCTTGCATTGGACAACTACACCTCACCGGCCCAAAACTTTGTGTTTGCCTCCAAAAGTGGGAGTATTGCCATGAAGGTCCAAGGAAGATTTCCATTGAAATGGGAAGGGCAGGGAAAGTTTTTAATGGATGGAAATGACCCTCGATTTGAATGGAAAGGTTTTATTCCAAATGAACACAATCCGGCCACAATCAATCCAACGAGGGGTTTTGTATCCTCTGCCAATCAGCATTCAACTGATCCTTCTTATCCCTATTATATTTTTGAAAGCAGTGTCGAACATTACAGAAATAGAAGAATTAATAAAAAACTTGATGAAATGGAGAACATTACCATTGAGGATATAATGGCACTTCAATTTGACAATTTTCACCTTCATGCTTCTGAGATATTACCCGCTATGCTGGATTTATTGCCCAATGAGAATATGGAAAAACTAGATCTGAAAGCCAGAAAGTATTTGAACCAATTGCAGGAATGGAATTACCTTACTTTTCCCAATCAGGAAGAACCTGCCTTATTCCAAACATGGTGGAAACATATCCATGATGGAATTTGGTCAAAATGGAAGCAAAATGAAAAACCGATTGTGTTACCCAATATATATGAAACGAGCAGGTTGTTGATCAATTCTCCAAATGACACCCTTTTTGACAACCCGGAAACTGAAGCTTTAGAAACAGCCACAGATTTAATTTGGTCTGCGTTTCAATCGATGGTAGCTGAAATGAATAAATGGGAAGAAGATAGAGGTGGATATTCGTGGGCCAGTTTCAAGGGGACTTCGGTTATGCACCTTGTGCCAAACTTTAAGTCTTTTAGCTACACTGATATCTATACAGGTGGAGGCAGAGGAATTGTCAATGCCACAGAC
The DNA here is from genome assembly GCF_041749095.1 of Aquiflexum sp. Taxonomy (GTDB): domain Bacteria; phylum Bacteroidota; class Bacteroidia; order Cytophagales; family Cyclobacteriaceae; genus Aquiflexum. Next base: position 1,014 of record NZ_JBGTCA010000556.1, read on the forward strand.
AAAATGCATGGGGCAAGTTGGCGATTTGTTGTAGAACTAGGGGATGATATAAAAGCATTCGGAATTTATCCGGGAGGACAATCCGGCAATCCTGGCAGTAGATTTTATGACAATTTTCTTAAGAAATGGTCAAATGGAGAATATGTTGATTTTGATTTAAGAAAAGATAACCGGAGTGAAAATGTATTATTTACCACAATATTTAAGGAGTGATTTATGGGCAGGTTTTTTGGATTGGTTATACTGACAGCATTTATTGTTTATTTTATTGGGCCTTATTTTCCATTTTGGGGATTAATGATTTTAGTAGCCTTGGTTACTTTCTTGGTTGGGGCCTCTCCTTTAACTTCTTTTTTTGGTTCAGGATTACCTTTTGGATTGGTATGGTTATCACTTTCAGTTTGGATATCCATTGATTCCGGTTCAGAGCTTCCCATAAAAATGGCAGAGTTAATGGGGCATTCCAATGATAATATGTTATGGTTTGCTGCAGGACTTATCGGTTTTATAATTGGAGGCTTTAGTGGGTTGACAGGTTCTCTTTTTAGAAAAATACTTCAAAAACGGGATAACGGGATTTATAGAAGTTAAGAGTGATCTGATATCATCAGGAATGGAATATAATTTATGCTAATTTTTAGCTAATTATTTGTATTAAAAATACAATAATTCACCTCTTGAAAGATTCTATTTAAATTAACTGAAAATATTTTGCTTTTATTGACCATGCGAGTACTTTTGTTGCTCGTTTTGTGCCAGTCACTTTTATGCTAGATTACCTAATCACATCAAAAACCAGGTTAAAGTTATTGATCAAGTTCTTCAGTAATTCCAAAAATCAAGGACACTTGAGGGGATTGGCTGAGGAATTTGGTGAATCAACAAATGCAATCAGAAAGGAATTGAATAACCTGACTGAGGCAGGGTTTTTGTTAAAAGTGGCAGAAAAAAACCGAATTGAATACCAAGCTAACCCCAAGCATCCCCTTTTTTCAAATTTGCAGGATCTTATCCGAAAATATTTAGGTTTTGACAGG
>NZ_JBGTCA010000557.1:0-2491 GCF_041749095.1 Aquiflexum sp.
TGCTGTGGCAATATTACCAAAATTATAATCTCCTATTAATGACGAGTTATATACTGTTTTATCCCCTTCGATCTCAAACTTCACAAAGGGATTGGCCTCCACAAAAGTCACCTCACAGTAATCACCTTTTGATGGATATAATACCGGTTCTTCAAATCGTTTTGCCATATTGAATAAAACCGGATCTTGGGAATTGATAAAAACTGTTCCTTTATTTTCCCTGAGATGCTGGAAAAGTTCTGTCTTGGTTTTAAGCACCCCTTCAAGGCCACCCATACCTTCCAAATGTGCCTTTCCGATATTGGTGATAAATCCGTGGGTGGGTTCAGCGATATCACAGAGTTCTTTGATATCGCCTTGTTTATTGGCACCCATTTCCACAATTGCAATTTCCACACCTTTACCGATCGACAATAGGGTCAAAGGAACCCCAATATGGTTGTTCAGGTTTCCGACTGTTGCCGCAGTTTTAAATTTTCTTTTCAGTACAGCATTCAGCAATTCTTTGGAAGTGGTTTTCCCATTGCTCCCTGTCAATCCGATAACGGGTATGGTCAATTGCTTTCTGTGATAATTTGCGAGCTGCTGTAATGCAAACAAAACATCCTCTACCAAAAAATACCTGTTATCGTGTTCCGGAATTACCCTTTCTTCATCCACCACTACCAGAGATGCACCGATCTCCAAAGCCCTGGAAGCAAAATCATTGGCATTGAAATTTGGGCCTTTCAAGGCAAAAAAGATATTGCCCTGATCTATTTTTCTGGTATCAGTACTTACGCCTGTTGCTTGTAGGTAATGCTTATAAAGTTGGGGTATATTCATGATCTCAGGTTTGACGGCTAAAATTAAAGGATTCGCAAACATCTTATATCAAATTCTATCGTTTAATTTTAGGACTTAATCCTCGGACCAATTGATGAAGTACGGTTTTATTGCTTTCCTTTTTTTAACCACCTTTTGGGTAAATGCCCAGCAAACTTTCACTTTTGACCAATCTATCAAAGTTTCTCTCCAAGGAAATGAAATCGAAATGCCGTTTGCCGTAGGGATCAATGCAGCCCAGTTCCAACAAATGGATACCAATGGAGATGGAAATGAAGAATGGGTCATTTGGGATATCAATTCCCGAAGGATTTTAGTGTTTCAAACCGATGGAGATGATTTTGTATATCTACCGGAGATGTCATATTACTTTCCAAATGATGTTGCCGGATTTATGGTGTTGGCAGATTTCAATGGAAACGGAAAAAAAGACCTGTTCACAAGCAGCCCTTTTGGGATAAGAGCTTACCGGAATATCACCCAAGAGGGTGCCAAATATCCAAGTTGGGAATTGGCGCAGAATTTTCTAAGACTGGATAACGGATCAAACCTTCAGGCCAATAACCTGGACATTCCGCTGATTATGGACATTGATGGAGATGGGGATTTGGATATTGTTACTTTCAATTTTGCTTCGGGTGATTATCTGGAGTTTTATAGGAACACCAGCATGGAAAGAAAGGGAATAGCTGATATAGATGGATTTGCTTTTCCGGAAGCAAGATGGGGGAATTTCGAGTTTTGTGGCTGCGGGACTTTCAGCTTTGGGTTGACCTGCAATGGCCTGCCTATGGGAAGGCTCCATGAAATTGACGCAGATAAAAGAATCCAACATGCGGGAGGACACTCTGTTCTATACACTGATTTTAACGATGATGGCATTTTGGACCTTTTGATGGGACAGGATGAATGCAACACCTTATACTATTTGCCCAACAAAGGCAGTAATGCTGAACCATTATTTGATGAATTTTCAACAGAACTGCCCGATATTGGCCCTTTGCCGGAGTTCCCCATTTTTCACACTTCCTACCTATGGGAAAAGGGACTGATTATAAGTAGCAATTCATCAGCAGTTGCAGGTGCTTCCAAAGCCAACTTCAGCGAAAATGTTTTCAGCTTGAATTTCAATGATCCAATTCCGGTTAATCCCCAAACCTTTCTCCAATCCCAAATCCTTGATCTTGGAGAAAATAGCAGGCCATTTTTCAAAGGTCTCCAATCTTCAGGTGAGTTGATTGTAACTGCTAACAGTTATGAAAACGGGAAAGTCGTTGGTAAAACATACCGCTTTGGGGTGGATCAGAATGAGTGGACTTTAATGGATGAAGATTTCAAGGGTTTGTCAGCAATGAACTTAGAAAACCTTCAATACACAGAATTCTTAAGTACTTCCAACCGACAAACTTATTGGGTAGCAGGAGTAGATACCATCAACTTCACTCTGCAACACAAGGTGTTCTTTGATACTGACCCCAACCTTACTAACCTTCGGGAAATAAGCTTTCCTGCAATAAACAGCAGACCCTTGGATCATGTGGAAATGTTTGTATTTGGAAACAAAGATTACCTTCTTTTGGCCAGGCAAACCGGTGAACTGATACTTTATGAATTGGACATCAACGCCCAGCAACCACTCCGATTGGTTGAAAGGGATTATTTGGGT
>NZ_JBGTCA010000558.1:0-6673 GCF_041749095.1 Aquiflexum sp.
ACCATTAAAACATGGAGTCAAAATTTCCCAGCAGGTGTCCACAATACCGATTGGGAGTATGGCAGCATTGGAAAGGGAAAGTTCAAAGTGATCATGAAAAGCCAAGATGAATTGGATGAATATTCATTTGAAGTGAAATAACGAGCGATATCAACATCATTTCAAAAAATATCATAAATAATACCTGCAAACGATCCTGCAGGTATTTTTTTTAAGATTTTAATCCAATAACCGGGAATGATACTTTTTTTAAAATAGTCTAAATCCGGCAGAAATTATAAATTGATTTAATCGTTGGTCAGTTGGAAAAGCAGTGGAAGATCTTGAAATCTTTCCCAATGAATTTTCATACTTCAAGTCAAGGATTAAATTCCCAATATCAAATCCTATACCTGCCTGATAACCAATGGTAGATGTATTGTAATCAACTTCCTGAGGCACTTGAAGGGCATCTTCAATTTTGTAATCGATCAGAATTGAGGCCATCGGCCCTGCCTGCAAGCGGAAAAAATTGGCCAATTTAAAACCGAACATGAAGGGTATATCCACCCTATCGAAATTGGCGTCAATCGAAACGTCAGTTCCGTTGGACTGTCTTTGGACAAAAGAACCTCCTGTATTGGTGTATAAAAATTCGGGTTGAATAAAGATCGAGCTGCCCCCCATTCGCACAAATAGACCCAAATGATATCCAAGGCTATTGTCACCGGAAGTAAAATCGTCACCTGTAACTGAAATATTCGCCTGGGAAACTCCAACTTTTGGACCTATTGAGAAGTCCTGAGAACTTGCAGAAAAGGTAACCAATATTCCTAGAACAGTGACTATAAAGTTTTTCATTTGGGTTTAATTATAATTTAAAACCCAAAGTAAGGATTTTGTTTTTGGAAGCCACGGGAAAACCAATAAAAATAAACTGATTGAAAAAAATTCCTTTCAAACTGCTCTTTCCGCTACAAACTGATGAGTGATGTTGTATAACTCATGAAAATTCATAGGTTTTGGCAACAGGCGATCAAATGAAACCGGGGTGATACTTCTGAAGTAATCTATATCTCCGGCAGTGAATCCAATAATTGGTAATTTATTGATTTTGTCATTGAGTTTGATTTCTGCAAGGAGTTCAATCCCGTCCATTTCCGGCATCATGATATCCGTAATAACGATATGTACATCCTCCTCTGCTATCAGAATAGCCAAGGCCTCTAAACCATTCGCGGCAGTAAGGACTGTATGTTGCTCTCTCTCAAATAATTTCCGTAAAACCAATCTATTGATGGCATCGTCGTCGACTACAAGTATTTTCATATTAAGAGGTAAAAATCAATCGGTTAATGTACAAAGATATTTTAATAAAAAGCAAAATGTTATATATAAAAAAAAAGGGCACGAATGCCCTTTATATTTTTTAAAGCAATTCATCTCAAAGATCAGCCCCCTTCCTGAGGAGTTCCGAAAATTCCAAGAAGATCCAACAACACCAAAGCAATCACAATTGGACAGACCCACTTAATAAAGAAAATCCATGCTGACCTGAGACCTCCTTTAAATCCCGGAGCACCTAAAGCAAGTTCATTGGCAAAATCTCCGATTTTCTTGGCCCAACCTGTATAAAGACTAAGCATCAAACATATCACCACTACAGCAAATGTACCAAAAGTAAAATCCATGATGGCGAAAAAGCCCACCTGAGTATTGCCCAAGAAAGAGAGTGTCAATGATTCAAAATAATTGCCTTCAATGGACGACAGTGCTGAAGGCACAGAAAGGGCCATAGCAGCAATACCTATTGTCCATGCGGCCTTTTTTCTGCTCCATTTTTTTTCATCTATAAAATAAGCCACCGGAACCTCCAACATCGAAATACTGGATGTCAAAGCGGCAACCAATAAAAGTAGAAAGAACAAAGCCCCAATGAAGTTGCCACCTGGCATGGCATCAAATACCATTGGCAAAACCTCGAAAACCAAAGCAGGACCGCCCGCAGGGTCCTTTCCGGGAAGTAATGCAAATAAAGCAGGAAACACCATCAAACCGCCCAATAGGGCAACCATGCTGTCCATTCCCGCAATCCAACCTGAAGATTGTACAATATTGCCACTTTTAGGCAAATAAGACCCGAAGGTAATCATCAATCCCCATCCCACTGACATGGAGAAAAATGCCTGTCCAAGCGCCTGAAGAATAACTTTTGTCGTGATTTTGGAAAAATCAGGATATAGATAATATTCAATCCCTGCACTGGCTCCTTCCAAAGTCACTGCTCTGCCAGCTATAAAAATGATGATGATAAACAAGACCGGCATCAAGAACTTAGCTGCCTTTTCAATACCGCCTGAAACACCGCCCAAAACCACTCCTATTGTCATTAAAATAAAAATAAAGCAAAGGGGTATCACATACATAGGTGTCTGCTGAAAATCCGCAAAGTCTATTGGAATATTGATCAATTCAGTGAAAATATAGCCAATTGTCCAACCTGCAATTACAGAATAATAACTTAAAACACAGAAACAGACGAGGATACACAAGATGCCGGCAATCTGCCAAAAGCCATTTCCACCTGTAGCTTTTATCGCACCGATAGGGTTTTTGCCTGAAATACGGCCCAAGGCAATTTCATTCAGCAATAGCGGCAATCCTATTAACAGTACGCAGATTGCATATACAAATACAAATGCTCCACCGCCGTTTTCACCGGTCAGATAGGGGAACCTCCAAATGTTGCCCAAACCTACCGCTGAACCAGCAGCAGCCATTATAAAACCCAAACTGGAACCCCATTGGCCTCTACCTTGGGTATCTGAATTCATTGCCATACTTTATCGATTTGTTAATTTTAAATGAAAATTTAAGAATTAAGAATCGGCTAATTTAAGTTGTTTTGATAAAATACCAATTCCTTCTGTAAAAGTTTTAGGTGAATAACCCAGCTCATTTTTGGCCTTATCGATAATGAATCCTGTTCTGGGTGGCCTCTTGGCCGGCTGCGTAAAAAGTGTTGAATCTACTTCTGTAATCAAGGATTTGTCCAGGCCAAAATAATTTGCTGTTTGAATAGCCATTTGATATGGTGTCAGGAAATCCTTCCCTGAAATATTGAAAATTCCCGTTTCACCCTTTTTCACAATCAGGATACATCCCTCTGCCAAATCTTCCGCTAAGGTGGGTGTCCGCCATTGGTCATTGACTACTTTGATGGTCTTTCCTTCTTCAAGTGATTTTTTTACCCATAGAATAATATTCGACCTGCTCATGTCATTGGCTATCCCATATACCAAAACTGTCCTGACTATCGCCCACTTGATCCCAGATTCCAATATTCTATTTTCTGCCTCAAGCTTGGTCTGACCATAATAATTGATGGGATTCGGTTTTGCTTCTTCGGAATAGGGGCCTTCTTCTCCGTCAAAAATAAAATCAGTAGAAAGGTGGACCAAATGTACATCATTGGTACGGCAAGCCTCAATCAAATTCGAAACAGCATCAATATTGGCTATTCGACTTTGGTCTTTTTCTTTTTCACAATCATCCACCTGGGTCATGGCCGCTGTATGTATTACCGCGTCAGGATTGATGTCGGCGAATACTTCCAAAACCTGCTGTCTGTCGGTAACATCCATTTCTCTCCATGCGTAACTTCCTTTCCATGAATCAGGCAATCTCGAATCTCCTTTCCCTGTACCTATGACCTCGAATCCAGGATCAGATCTCAATTGGTCCATTAATTTCTGACCCAAAAGACCATTGGCCCCGGTGACCAGAACTTTGACAGTTTTACTCTTTGTCATAAGAATGTCCATAATCTTTGGTGATTTTCTTTTTTGGAAGGTGTTCAACAGATACTTTCATATAAACCGGGTTCAAGGGTCTGTCCCTTTCGGCAGTTTGCTCTGCTGCTATCTTTTCCATTACATCCAAGCCCTGAATAACCTTGCCAAAAACTGTATACTCATCGTCGAGGTGCGGAGTTCCTCCTATGCCGGTATAAGCTTCTATCTGCTGAGGCGTCATTGGTTTTTCAAGATTGATATTATAAAAAGACTCCATGTTATCTTTTTCATACAGCATCAATTTATTCAAAGAATCAAATTGCTGCTCCTGGTACAACTTGCTGTAAGCATCCTTCAGATGCGCATTGCTGCCAAGCTGAATGTATTTGTAAAAATAATCTGACAAGATCTTCATGTCAGTCACGAGTTCATCTCTGCTGTACACCTTTCCCTGCACAATATAAAACTGGCTGCCGCTTGACCGCCTCTCAGGATTGACATTAGTACCCTGTCTAGCAGCCGCGATCATACCTTTACTATGAATCATACCTTTTTGGATTTCAGCAGGAACTGTGTACCACTCTTCCTGAGGCAGCTTTTCCTTGCTGAACACATCACCACCCTGAATCATAAATTCAAGAATAATTCTATGAAACTCCGTGGAATCAAATCTTCCGGACTGAGCCAAATCGATGAAATTCTTTTTATGCTTTGGGGTTTCATCAAACAAGATGGCATACATATCCCCATGACGTGTCTGGATTTTGACCAGATAGTCTTTTTCTGATTTGCATGAAAACAGTGCAACTGCTGTGATAATGGGCAATACAAACCTTAAACTTTTCATTTTTTCAAAGCTGTTTTTATCTCTTTTAATATTTCAAATCCTCCATCCTTCAAAACCATGTCAGCCAATTGCTTTCCAAGTTCTTCTGATTGCTCAGGGCTTCCCGACACTTTGTGCATGATCCTAGAGCTGCCCTCTAAGCTTACAATGCCACCTTTCAGGTGCAAAGTGTTATTCTTTAATTCCGCTAACGCAAAAACAGGAATACTGCAACCTCCTTCCAAAACCCGCAGGTAAGACCTTTCAGCCAGTAATCTATAACCTGTAGCTTCATGATGGCAAGCGGATATTATTTGAGCTTTGATGGTTGGGTTTAGATTTAATGAAGTCTCAATAGCTACACTTCCCTGACCCACAGCAGGCGTAAACTCATCCAATGAAAGCTTATGTCTGATCAAATCATCATATCCCATCCGATGTGCGCCCGCATAGGCCAATAAAAGCGCATCACATAAACCTGATTCCATTTTGGCAATTCTTGTCTGTAAATTGCCCCTGACCTCTACAGTCTGTATGTGAGGATAAAAATGTTTTAATGTGGCAATCCGTCGGGTAGAAGAAGTCCCAAGAACCAAAGGTTTTTGTGGATCTTGGTAATTAATGTCAGGATCATGGCTTAAAATAATATCATTTTCCTCTTCCCTTTCTGTAAATGCAATGATTTCAAATCCATCGGACAATCTTGACTGCATATCCTTGGCGCTATGTACAGCGATGTCAATTGCACCTGAAGCCAATTGATCTTCAAGCTCTTCTGTAAAAACACCCTTGCTCCCAATTTTGGCAATGGAAACATCCAATATCTTGTCTCCTTTGGTTTCTATGATGACAATATCACTAGTCAAACCTTGGGCCTTGAGCAAATCTGCCACATGATAAGCCTGCCAAAGGGCCAATTTGCTGCCCCGAGTGCCTATCCGGATTGGTTTGTCCATTTTTAATGTTGAGTTTTTTTGATTTTTTTCTCTACCGACTCCTCTATATATTTCACTATCTCGCCCCCGATATTTACTCCGGTGGCTTTTTCAATTCCCTCCAAGCCCGGTGAACTGTTTACTTCCAAAATCAATGGCCCTCTTTCTGACTGTAAAAGATCAACTCCTGCAATGGCAAGTCCGAGGGCTTTTGCAGCACCGAGTGCGGCCATTTTTTCTGCTCTTGAAAGCTTAATGATAGTTGCTACCCCTCCTCGATGGAGGTTGGAGCGAAATTCACCTTCTGCCCCTTGACGCTTCATGGCCCCAACCACTTTTCCATTGACCACAAATGCCCGGATATCAGCTCCTTTGGCTTCTTTGATAAATTCCTGCACGATAATTCTTGCCTTTAAACCATGAAAGGCTTCGATCACCGACTGACCTGCTTTTTTTGTTTCAGCCAGGACTACGCCCAAACCTTGGGTACCTTCCAACAGTTTGATGATCAAAGGAGCTCCTCCTACCCTTTCTATCAGCGCTTTTTCTCCCCCTTTGGAAAAGTTGGTAAAGGCTGTTTTGGGCATTCCCAGACCAGCTTTTGAAAGAATCTGTAAGCTCCTCAATTTGTCCCTGCTCCGGACAATCGCCTGGGATTCAACCGCAGAAAATGCACCCATCAGTTCAAACTGACGGACTACCGCTGTACCATAAAAAGTCACCGAGGCACCGATCCTTGGAATAATGGCATCCACTCCTGAAAGTTTTTCTCCTTTATATATGATAGAAGGCCCATCCTGTTCGATGATCAGATCACAAAGTGAATGGTCAACCACCATGGCCTCGTGCCCTGCGGCTTTAATTGCTTCTAATAACCTCCTGGTAGAATACAGGTGGGAGTTTCTTGATAAAATCGCAATCTTCATTTCAATGATTTTTTTGATAAGTTAACCTCTTGCACATCTACTATAAATCTCCCTATCAATATTTTTCTTCCTAGAAGAATGGGATTCCTCATTTTTGACCTATCTGTCAATGTAAACTCTGCTTCGAATTCGACACCAAACATAATGACTTTTGTACTCACTTTATACCTGACCTCCGCCTGACCAAATGAATTCTTTACTTTTTTTTGGGAA
>NZ_JBGTCA010000559.1:0-29822 GCF_041749095.1 Aquiflexum sp.
TGTCAGAATTTCATCTGTATAATCTCCATCAGCATTCCAAACTGCGAAATCAGAGATTTTTGGAAGGGCATCTTCATTTACAAGATTCATTTCAACGAATTCATAGGAATCATCAGAAGGATATTGATCGAAAACATACTCCTGCCCATCCTTTTTCATAACATAGTTATACTGAAGCTGTGCGGATGGTTGCATGGCCTCTGGAATATTTACTCCTTCTTTGTATGCTCTAAAATCAATGAAAGGAAGATTTCTAATAGCTAGAATCGCTATTGCAAAAGAAATAACCAAACTGAACCTGACAGTCCATTTGGCCCAAGTCTTGCCATCATTGGAAAGATCTTTTCTGAAAACAAACAAAACCCCAATCAGACTCAATAAAATCACATCCTTGATAAACGATTCCCAAGGTGTCAATTTGATCGCATCCCCAAAACACCCACAATCAGTCACTTTATTGAAATAAGCAGAGTAAAAGGTCAAAAACGTGAAAAATATAATAAGAATACTTAAAGCCCAAACCGTGAACTTTAACCTAACCCCCAAAATCAGCATAATCCCAAGTACCACTTCAGCTACTACCAAGACTACCGCCAAGGGCAGGGCAATTTCTTTGAAGATATAAAAAAAGGAGGCAATGTCGTTAGAAAAAACATCAAAATACTCCTCCAACTTTATGGACGTGCCGACCGGGTCATTCACTTTGATCAACCCCGAAAATATAAATAGGCCACCTACCAGTAGCCTGATGACAAATAATATCCAGTGCTTAATCATGGTAATCTAATTTGATAAGGCAAAACACCGCATAATTGATCATGTCCTGATAATTGGCTTCTATTCCTTCCGATACCAGAGTCCTACCCATATTATCCTCAATCTGCTTTACCCTGTATAATTTCATTAAAATGATATCTGTCATTGAAGATACCCTCATGTCTCTCCAGGCTTCACCGTAATCATGGTTTTTATTTTCCAAAAGACCTCTTGTCGCATCTACCCAATGGTCATATAAAGGTTCAATCTCCTCTAAATCCAATTCCAACCTAGTATCTTCTTTCAGGCTAATCTGTATCAAAGCTATCAGGCAATAATTAATAATACCTACAAACTCATCAACGATCGGGTCATCTACTTTTTGGTTACCCTTTTCTTGGATAGACCTTATCCTTTGGGCTTTGATGAAAATTTGATCTGTAATGGAGGGAATTCTAAATATTCTCCAAGCAGTGCCATAATCAATGGTTTTCTTCTTGAAAAGTTCTTTACAAAGGTGAATAACTTGATTATATTCGCTCGTGGTTTGCCTCTTCAAAGTATTTCTGTTTAATGGATAATCAATTACCTTTTCCTACGAAAACCGAAGATATATCTTTTAGTCCAAAAATAACACTTCAATCCAAAGGAAAGCTACTTTTGTTAAATGAGCCATGGGTAATGGGAATCTTAAACCTTACGCCAGACTCTTTTTATGCAGGTAGCCGGATAAAATCAGTAACCTCTGAAATCTTGCATGTGGCTGAAAAAATGATAGAAGATGGAGCTGATATTTTAGATATCGGGGGGTATTCAAGCAGACCTTCCGCAGATCTTGTTTCAGAAGAAGAGGAATTAAAAAGAACCATAGGGGCCATTGGGCAAGTGAAAAAATATTTCCCCAATTGCCTGCTTTCGATCGACACATTCAGATCCAAAGTGGCTCAAGAAGCCGTAAATACCGGGGCTGATCTGGTCAACGATATATCAGCAGGAGAGCTTGACCCCGAAATGATACCCACAGTAGGGAAGCTCTCTGTGCCCTACATTGCCATGCATATGAGGGGCAATCCTAAGACCATGCAGACGCAGACAGGATATGAAAACATTATTTTAGAAATAATGAATTATTTTTCTAAAAAAATGAAAGATTGCAGGAAATCCGGCATAAAAGATGTAATCATTGACCCAGGATTAGGATTTGCCAAAACTTTAGATCAAAATTATTGGATTCTCAGAAATTTAGCTTATTTTAAAACAATTCAAGCACCCATTTTAGTTGGATTATCAAGAAAATCCATGATTTATACCAAACTTGGTATCCAACCTGAGAATGCCCTGAATGGAACTACAGCGCTTAACATGGCGGCACTAATAAATGGTGCGAACATTTTAAGGGTTCATGACGTGAAAGAAGTTAAAGAAACTATAAAACTATATAAAGAACTCTACCCTTGACACTACTTTTCAAAATCGGATTTTTGGAAATATCCATAGTAAATATCATAGATATTACTTTGGTCAGTGTATTATTGTACCAGGTTTACAAATTATTAAGGGGCAGCGTAGCCATCAAAATTTTTCTTGGGTTTCTATCCATTTACTTGGTTTACCTGATGGTAAGTGCCTTAAGGATGGAACTTCTTTCTATCATCTTGGGGCAGTTTATGGGTGTCGGTGTGATTGCTGCCATCATTATTTTTGCTCCTGAAATCAGAAAATTTCTTCTTATCATCGGCAGAACTTCATTCCTTTCGAACGAAAATTTTCTTCAGGAACTTCTCTTTTGGAGAAAGAGAGAATCACAGGCTTTTAATATAAATCCCCTTATTGTTGCTTCCAAAAGTTTATCCGGAACCAATACGGGTGCATTGATGGTCATTTCCAGAAACTCTGAATTGAAATTTTATGCCGAAAGCGGGGACATCCTTGATGCACAGGTTTCCAAAAGGCTATTGGTATCCATATTCAATAAATATAGCCCATTGCACGATGGGGCTGCAATTATCTACAATGGAAAGGTAAAAGCGGCAAGGTGTATTTTACCTGTGACCGAAAGAGATGTACCTGCTCAATTTGGGCTGAGACATAGGGCTGCAATCGGGATGTCAGAGGCAACAGATACCTTGGTATTGATTGTTTCTGAAGAAACAGGACAGGTTTCATTGTCGAAAAACGGTAAAATTCTACATAACCTATCATTTCAGGAACTGCGGGAAATGATCAATGATTACCTGACAGGGGTGGATATTGACGAGAAATTTGAGCCCATTTCAGTTTATGAAAGAAGTAAACTCAAAAAAATTACCCCAACAAGTGCCTAAAACAAAACGGCTCTGAAAATTCAATTTCAGAGCCGTTTTCACAAGTACCTAATGAATAATTTTATTCTAATTTTTTTACATTTATAGCATTAGGGCCTTTTTTGCCGTCCTTTACATCGTAAGTTACTTTGTCATTTTGGGCTACTTTGTCGACCAGGCCTGTGGCATGGACAAACACATCACTTTGGGATTGGTCATCAACGATAAAACCAAATCCCTTAGCATCATTGTAAAATTTTACTGTTCCGGTAAGCATGATAAATATTATAATTATGTGGTTAAATGTATTTAAATGTAAATATACTTCATGAAAAAACAAAAATTTATTTTGCTAAATTGGCTAAATGAAAAAGCTTGTAATTATCCGTCATGCAAAATCATCCTGGGATGATACCTTTTTGGATGACCATGAAAGACCCCTTGCCGAGCGTGGATTGAGGGACGCTCCTAAAATGGGAAACCGCTTAAAGAAGGCTGAAATTTTCCCTGATGCTATGGTTTCTTCTGATGCAGAGCGTGCTAAAACCACCGCAATCATCACTGCTGAAAAGTTGGATTTCCCTTCCCAAAAAATACGGTATACTTCAGATCTCTACCACGCATCAGCATCCACAATCCTGTCTGAAATCAGAAAAACAGATAATTCTGTCAAAACCTTGTTTGTATTTGGACATAATCCCGGTCAAAATGACCTTGTCTGGAAATTGGGTGGTGAAATAGATAATCTACCTACAGCCGGTCAGTTCGGTTTCAAATTCGATGTGGACAAATGGTCGGATGTGGACAGTAAAAATGCTAAAGTCTGGTTTTTTGATTATCCAAAAAAAAGTTAGAACCATTACCAATAACACCTGTGATACACACCGGCATTTTTTGTGAAACCCACTGGCAATGTTTTCAAAATATTTTTGCGGAACCTGTAATTTAGCGGATGAAAAATATTTCAAAAAACTGTCCGCGGTAAGGGATAGTGCATATTTCTACCCTGGATACTATAAGTAAAAAGCTTAGTGTTCTGGCATCATTCATCACGTACCTCCCCAAAAACACCAAACTACTTTTGGCACGCCATGAACCGTCTCAAGCATAAGAAATTATGACTTGTTTTAGATATGCTCGATCATAACAAAAGATGGCAGGTTTTGGAATAAACAGTATTATGAAATTTAAAAATCCCTCACATCCTGAAGCACCTCTGAAAATCTATCTGAATGATTTATAAGATAAAGCAATTTCTCAGCAGCTTGTTGTGGACTGCTCAAATGGTTGTTTTTTTTCAGATTTTTAAATTTGGACAGAGAAGAGAAGCTGTCTTCAGATGCTGATCTGATTTCTGTTTGCATGGCAGTGTCCACTACTCCCGGAGCTACCGAAAAAAACCTGATGCCATTATCATCCAATTCTGCTTCCAACTGAGCTGTTTTTGTCAGCATATCCAATGCTGCCTTGGAGGCGGAATAGCCTGACCAACCATCAATTGATTTCTTAGCTGCTCCGGAACTGATGTTTACCACTATTCTCTCCGAACCGACAAAATCACGGTAATTTTTAACAAAAGCATTCATCAATATGGCCGGTGCGATTGTGTTGATCTCAAAAATATTTTTAAAGCTTTGGTCTTCCAAATTCCCAAAATGATCTATTTCACCAATCCAACCTGCATTGTTGACCAGGACAATTTTCCTGAATTCTTTTTTCGGAAATATATCCCCCAACTTATTGACCAACTCATCTATTTGCCCCAAATCTACTTCCAAATGGGTATAATTTGGGCTTTCTCTCTGCACCTTTGACCTGGAAATACCAATTACTTCACAATCACCCTCCTGAAGCAAAAGATCGGCCATTGCCTCTCCAATCCCTTTACTTGATCCTGTGACGATGTATAGTGAAGATTCGGGCATAGTTGTAATTGATTTTTAAATTAAAACGCCCAAAATAAATTTAACAAATGGATTGGGCGGGGATTATTTATTATAGTATATACTGGGAAAGATCTCTGTTTTTCACAAGTGAAGTCAGTCTTTCTTCAACCATTTCTTTGGTAATCATGATTTTAGAATTTGCCTGAATCGTATCCGGTACGTCAAAGAGGAAATCATTCAACAAATGACTCATGACTGTATGTAACCTCCTCGCTCCGATATTTTCCACCTCTTCATTTATTTTAAAAGCCAGTTTTGCAATTTCTCTGATTGATTCATCATTGAAATCCAAGAAAACCTCCTCTGCCTCAAACAAAGCCTGATATTGTTTGGTCAAAGCATTTTTCGGTTCTTTCAATATCCTGTAGAAGTCATCTTCGGTGAGGCTTGTGAGCTCAACTCTGATAGGAAATCTTCCTTGTAACTCCGGGATCAAATCAGAAGGCTTGGCAACATGAAATGCCCCTGCTGCAATAAACAGGACGTGATCCGTATTGACTATCCCATATTTGGTATTGACAGCACTACCTTCGACGATAGGCAATAAATCCCTTTGCACCCCTTCCCTACTAACATCAGGACCACCTCCGCCTTTTCCGCTTTTGGAAGCTACCTTATCTATCTCATCAATAAATATGATTCCATTGTTCTCAGCCAACTTGAGGGCCTCTTCTTTTACCTCATCAAAATCAACCAATTTAGAGGTTTCTTCTTCCATTAGGATCTTCCTTGCCTCGGCTATCGTTACTTTTCTTCTTTTAGATTTCTTTGGCATCATCCCCGAAATCATATCCTGCAGCCCTGCCATACTGGCATCATCCATCATACCGTTTCCGATCATTCCTACGCCTACAGGGGGACTTTGCTTGACAGTGATTTCGATTTTTCTCTCTTCCATTTCTCCGTTTTTCAATTTTTCACGAAAACGGTCCCTTGTGCGCTCATTGAGTTCATCTTCCGAAACCGGTTCAGAATTGAAATCACTGGAAACTGAGGTTGTAGGCCGGGCAAATCCAGTTGTTTTTACCGGCGGAATCAAAATATCCAAAATAGCCTCTTCAACGGCAATAGAAGCTTTTTCCTTTACTTCTTCATTTTTCTTTTCCTTGACCAAATGGACTGATTGTTCTACCAAATCTCTGACCATGCTCTCCACATCTCTACCTACATAGCCAACTTCTGTAAACTTTGAAGCTTCCACTTTGGTAAATGGCGCATTGGCAACATTCGCCAATCTCCTCGCTATTTCGGTTTTACCAACTCCTGTGGAACCTATCATTAGGATATTATTGGGGACAATGTCCTTTTGGATATCACCTTTCACATTCATCCTCCTGATCCTGTTCCGGAGCGCTATGGCCACATTTCGTTTGGCGTCATGCTGTCCGATGATATATTTATCTAGCTCTGCTACGATTTGCCTGGGAGTTAGCTCATTGATTTCATTCTTCATATTGTTGTCGTTAAAACGTTCTCCATTCATTGATTGAGGTGGAAACTCCAAATACATTGGATCCACCCGGTATATTGTAAAACATCCTGGAATAGGATAGTTCAAATTTTTTGACTTTGAAGGCAAAGCCCCCGGAAAAGCCTCCTGCACCTGCTCCTGAAGAAGTTCCGAATTCCTTTCTGATCAGGTGATTGTAGCCAAGACGAACAGTGAAATTCTCACTTGGCAAAACCTCTACCCCAAATACTGCCCGTCTGAACATCTTATCAAATGTTGAAACATTTTCTCTGTTTACTGAGGGGTCCGGGTAAAAGAAATCCTGTTCCCTTCCATTCAGATTTCTCAAAGTGAGGTGAAACCTAAAAGGAGCATGTTCAGGCTTGAAACTCCCTCCAATCCTCACATCAGATGGAAGCTGAAGTTTTTGACCTTCAATATAAGTACTCAGGTTAAAACCAAAATTCCTTACATTCAGTCCAAGAACAAGATTTTTTTCGGGGTGATGGTAATTTACCCCAAAATCAAATGCCATGGCATAAGCCTGATAGCCTTCCAAAACGGAACCAAGTATTTTTATATTTGTCCCATATCTGAATACTCCCATCTGTTGGGCATACCCAACAACAAATGAGAATTCATTGGCATCAAAATCGCCGGTCGGTATTCCAATGGCATCAAAGCCTTCAAAATTCCCATAATCAAAATACTGCAAAGCCACTCCGAAAACGCCTCCATTCACAGCCTGAAAATTATATCCCAAAGTCGCCACATGTATCCCTCCGGGAAAATTGAGGTAATGAAATGCCGGGGTATTAATAGAAGCGCTGTCCAATAAGGAAGGATTTGAGGTGAACATCAGGACATCATTTCCTGATGTAATATTTACCCCTCCCAGGCCTGCTAATTTGGTAAAGGATGGATTGTCAATAAAGTTATATGCTGATCTCGATGTTTGGGCATCTGATTTTTTCTGAACCATTATTAAACAGCCCAAACAAAAAACCAAAAGGTATTTTAAGTATTTACCCAAATTGTCTTCAGCCTTTACTTTCCATTTGATTTAAAACATCAGGATTCCAAACTAACGTTATGAACTTCCTTTGGGAATCTAAAAACCATTGCATCTTCCACCTTGTTTTTCATTAAAGCAATTTCCAAAACCTCCTCAACCTTGTCCACAAAATGGAACACAACACCTTTTAGGTATTCTGCATCTATTTCCTCAATATCTCTTTTATTATTCTTGCATAAGATAATATCTCTTATTCCAGCTCTTTTTGCAGCAAGAATTTTTTCTTTTAAACCACCAACAGGCATTACTTTACCCCTGAGGGTGATTTCACCTGTCATGGCTAACCTGGATTTTACCTTTCGTTGGGTATAAATTGAAGCCATCGCTGTCAACATGGTAATACCCGCAGATGGGCCGTCTTTGGGCACCGCTCCCGCAGGAACATGGATATGAAGGTCATATTGATCAAACACCCTTTCATCAATGCCTAATTTATATGCTTTTGATTTGAGGTAGGATAAGGCTGTCATGGCCGATTCTTTCATCACTTCACCCAATTGCCCTGAGAGGGTTAACTTTCCTTTACCCTTACTCAGAGAAGTTTCCACAAACAGGATTTCTCCCCCAACTGAAGTCCATGCCAATCCGGTAACCACACCTGCCACACTATTATCCTGGTAAAATTCTTTATCGAAAATTTCTCCACCTAAAACTTTTCTGACAATTTGGGCAGAGATTTTTTTGGTGTATTCTTCTTCCATGGCAATAGACTTGGCCACATTTCTCACCACTTTACCAATGGCTCTTTCCAAGTTCCTTACACCCGACTCACGGGTATAATCCTCAATAATCTTCACTATCGCCGCCCTGTCAAAAGTTATGTCTTTGCCTTTTAATCCGTGCTCTTTCCTTTGCTTGGGAATCAAATGCTTTTTGGCTATTTCAATTTTCTCTTCCAAAGTATAACCTGTCACCTCTATCACTTCCATTCTGTCTCTCAATGCCGGCTGAATGGTATCCAGGGAATTGGCAGTAGCGATAAATAAGACTTTGGACAGATCATATTCTACCTCAAGGTAATTGTCCACAAAAGTGCTGTTTTGTTCCGGGTCTAAGACCTCCAAAAATGCCGATGAAGGATCCCCTCTGAAATCAGAACTTAACTTATCTATTTCATCCAAAACATAAACCGGGTTCGAAAATTTCACTTTTTTCATGTTCTGAATGATCTTTCCGGGCATGGCTCCAACATAGGTTTTTCTGTGGCCTCTGATTTCAGCCTCATCATGAACTCCACCCAAAGACATCCTTACATATTTTCTTCCCAATGCTCTTGCCACTGACTTACCCAAGGACGTTTTACCTACTCCGGGAGGGCCGTATAAGCATAGGATTGGACCTTTGAGGTCGTTTTTCAACTTCAATACAGCAAGGTATTCAATGATTCTTTCCTTGACTTTTTCCAGACCGTGATGATCCTTATCCAGTATAGATTTGGCCCTTCTCAGATCAAAGTTATCCACGGTATATTCATTCCATGGAAGCTCTACCAATGTTTCCGCATAATTCAGGGCTATTGGATATTCGGCTGCAGAAGGGTTGATTCGAAGAATCTTGTCCAGCTCCTTTTCAAAATGTCTTGATACTTCCTTAGTCCATTTTTTCTTTGCTCCTTTGGCCCGCAGTTCTTCAACTTCTTTTTCAGGTCCCTCTTCTCCCAATTCGGTCTGAAGCACCTTCATCTGCTGACGAAGGAAATAATCCCTTTGCTGTTGGTCAATGTCGGTATGGACTTTTTTCTGGATTTCGCTTTTCAGTTCCAGCATTTGGATATCCTTCATCATAAATTCCAACAGAAGCGTAGCCCGCTCCACCCCATCATTGATTTCAAGAAGTCTCTGCTTAGAATCTACGGGTGCATTAATATTGGATGAAAGGAAGTGGGTCAAAAAAGCAGTATTATCTATGTTGTCCAAGGCCACTTGGGCTTCCCGGGGAATTTCAGGATTGAGATGCAAAATTTTTGCGGCTGCATCTTTTAGGGACTCCTCAAGTGCTTGGATTTTTTTGCTGTTTTTGGGAAAATTCTCCTCGAGGTATTCTACCCTGGCCGTGAAATAAGGGTCTTCGGTCAAAGGTTCCAATATACTAAACCTCTTTTTTCCCTGTATAATGATGGTGGTGTTTCCATCAGGCAGCACAATCATCTTGATGATTTTTGCCAAAGTACCTACATGATATATGTCTTCCCATGATGGGTCGTCGTTTTGAGGATTGATCTGTGCACAGACACCAATCAGTTTGTTGCCCTTTTGGGCTTTTTTCACTAACCTGATAGAACGCTGTCTTCCGACTGTAATTGGAATCACGACACCGGGGAATAGAACAGTGTTCCGTACTGAAAGAATGGGGACTTCTTTGGAAAGGTCTTCCGGATGTTGCTCCAAATCTTCTTCATCATCAGTGATGAGTTGGATAAGGTCGCCTTCTCCTGCATAATCGCCTCCCAAAAAGGATTGATATAAATGATTTTCGTAATTGTTCATAAAGGACAATATGACAGTTAAAGTGTCACGTTATTTATTAAAAGAAACAAGAACCTTCAAGTTAACAAGGTTCTCTCCATAAAATCAATGTATATGCCAAGGTTTATTTGAGTACAAATTGGCAGGTTAATAGGTGAAGTATTCGGGGTCGAATTCAAAAAGTGAATTCCAACAATCAAATAAATAATAAAGCATACCGAGAACAAAAGGATGTTAATAAAAAATATATTTTTCATAGAATTTTTTAATCAAAACCTGACCCCGACTACATATGAAACCATGAGCTGATTATAAACTGACCCCACCTCATTATGGTCAACAATAAAATTGAATCTTGAATAATCTACCTGAAGTTCCGAGACAATCCCTATCTTTTTACTTCTAAGGATATGTGTGCCGACTTTAAACATTGGTGATACAAAATGGGTCTTATTGACCAAAAAAGAACCTTCTCTTAGAATTAAGTCCGAGTTTTCATTTAAACTTTCTTCAACAATTGCAAATTTACTTTTAAAGATCAAATACCTGTACATCACACCCAAACCGACATAAAAATCCACTTCATTGACTCTCAAAAATGTATAATTAACAAACAATGGTGTGAATATCGAAATCGTATTGTATTTCTCACTGCCCGTGAGTTTAGATGATTCTTTTATGGCTTCGGAATGAATCGTATTATTTTGAAAATTTATTCCCAACCCTGCATCAAACGTAAATCTTGGAGCTTTCCTATTTTGGTGAACTTTGATACCACCCTGAATCATTGGAAATGCGTTATTCTCAAAAACATCCTTGCTTCCATCACTTTTAAAATTTACCATCGGGTGGGCATAATTCAACCCAAAGCTTACAACAGGTGATATTTTTAAATAAGGTATTTATTCAACGTGAGTCTGGTACGGTATTCCCTCACACTCATGAAATTTCTCCATTATTGAAATGAAATCCTTTTCACTAAACTTGATAGAAACTATAAGGCTATACATTTCTGTCCCGCAATTTCCCGTCATCAAACTGTTTAGTACTCCTGAATAAGGCTTTTGATTATACCTTTTAACTTTTCTGCCTTCAATATCTTCCGATTCATAAGAACTCTTAAGTTCTATTTTTCTTTCTCCGTTATCTATAAAATATCTTCCCCTATAGCTTAATAAATCAAATTTCCCGGAAAAGATTACCTGAAAGAACACTTTGCTTTCTATACCAGGTAACTTTTCGCTTAAGAAATACCTGCCGTTTTCTAATCCAAAACCCAAAATATCATCAGGGTAGTATTTGTAATCATTATTTCTACCATCCCTGAATTTAATAAATTCATAGTTGTTCAAGTCAAATTTGCCGGTAACCTTACCATATACTTTTCCCCCCGAAGCATCAATAATAAAATCCTTTGGATCCTGTAAAGTTAAGGTCTTACTAAATGCAGTGTTACCTTGGTTAGACTCAAAAGAAAATTCAGATAAGGGGCCAAAAATTGTTACTACTAGTAACAAAAAAAACACATTCATATTTATTTCGGGTGATAAAACTCCCAATTGTACTAAAAAATTTAATTTTAAAAAAAGGAGGGACTGAAATTATTTTCAATCCCTCCTTTTTTATCTTCAATCAAGCCGGGTTTCACCCCGTAAAAATCTTCAAAATATCATTCCCAATTGCAAAGACCATCAGGGCCAACAGCATCACCATACCGACCTTTTGGGCATTTTCCAGAAACTTGTCAGATGGTGCCTGACCTGATACCATTTCATATAACAAAAACATCACATGTCCCCCATCCAATGCAGGTATTGGCAATAAATTCATAAATGCCAGAATCATGGAAATCAAACCGGTAATACTCCAAAATTTGACCCAATCCCATCTGCTGCCATAAATCTTTGCCATTCCTATAGGACCACTGACATTTTTGGCTGACACCTCTCCTGTAAACATTTTACCCAAAGCCCTTGCATTGATAATCACGACTCCAAAAGCCCGCTCGGTACCTTTAACGATTGATTCTCCTATCGCATATTTTTGGACTACAGGGTCAATGGGAGCATTAATGAACCCCAATGTTCCCTGTTCACTGATTTGAACTTCTTTTTCAATTTTTTGCCCATTTCTATCTACCAGAATGTTGGTTTGCTCCCCTTTCAATTGGGATAAGGCAGCTTGTAATTCATTGATATATGAAACTTCGTTGTCATTGACCGATAAAATTCTATCTCCATTTTGTAAACCGATTTTTTCTGCGGAACTGCCAGGAGAAATCTCCATTACTTTAA
This sequence comes from Aquiflexum sp., assembly GCF_041749095.1. Lineage (GTDB taxonomy): Bacteria > Bacteroidota > Bacteroidia > Cytophagales > Cyclobacteriaceae > Aquiflexum. The sequence continues at coordinate 12,290 of NZ_JBGTCA010000559.1, forward strand.
TGGGATGCCTGATATCCAAAAATTGCCCCATACTCTCTTCATTGGAGAAAGAATTGATAAATCCTCTTGGTATCTCAATTTTAATGGTTTCCCCATTACGGTCTACTGTGTAATACCCCTCTGAGCTGAGTAAGGCACTACCACTGCTGAGATCTCCTAATGTTTTGTAGGGTTCTCCGCTAATGTCCAATATCCTATCACCATCCTGAAACCCAATCTCCTGACCAATTTCATAAGCAACAATTCCATGTTCGATTACCTGATCCCTTGAATAATAAGTTTCGCCTCTTTGGTGTACCAATACCACAAAAATCACAATCCCTGTAACAACATTGACGATGATTCCACCCATCATAACGATCAGGCGTTGCCATGCTGGTTTTGACCTGAACTCCCAAGGCTGTGGTTCTGAGGCCAACTGCTCGGTATCCATAGACTCATCAACCATACCGGATATTTTCACAAAACCTCCCAAAGGAATCGCTCCAATTGAGTATTCTGTCTCACCATATTTGAAGCCGACTATTTTCGGGGGAAATCCGATGGAAAACTTTTCCACTCGCATACCAAACAACTTGGCAGTCAACAAGTGACCCAGTTCGTGCAATCCAACCAAAATTGACAATCCCAGAATCAGCTGGGCCACCATAATCAATGTATCCATTATACGTTACTCTTTATTAATTCTTCAGTTATTCTTCTGGACATTTTGTCCGTTTCTATATAATCCAATAAACCGGGTTTTTGGATAAATGTTACTTTTTCCAAAGTGGTCTCAATCAAATCTGACATTTCAAGAAAGCCTATTTCATCTCTCAAAAATGCAGCTACAGCTATTTCGTTTGCAGCATTCAAGATACACGGGGCATTTCCTCCTCTTCTAAGCGCCTCAAATGCCAAACCCAAATTACGGAAAGTTTCCATATCCGGTTTTTCAAAAGTCAAACTTGGATAATCTGCGAAGTCAAATCTTGGAAAGTCAGCTTTCAACCGCTCGGGATAGCTCAAAGCAAACTGTATAGGGATACGCATATCAGGCAATCCAAGTTGTGCTTTAATGGATCCGTCCTCAAACTGTACCAAAGAGTGAATGATGGATTGGGGATGAACCACAACTTCAATCTGATCCTTTGAAAGACCAAAGAGCCATTTGGCCTCAATGACTTCCAATCCTTTGTTCATTAGGGAAGCAGAGTCAATGGTAATCTTGGCACCCATATCCCAATTGGGATGTTTTAGAGCCTGGGCTTTGGTCACATTTTCCAAAAACGCTTTGTCTTTTCCCTTGAAAGGCCCACCGGAAGCGGTCAATATAATCTTTTCAATAGGATTGTGAAACTCTCCTACCAGGCATTGAAATATCGCTGAATGTTCGGAATCAACGGGATAGATATTCACACCCTTCTCTTTTGCCAGTTGGGTGATCAACTCTCCGGCCACTACAAGGGTCTCCTTGTTGGCAAGGGCTATCTGCTTTCCTGCTTCGATGGCTTTGATGGTCGGAATTAGCCCTGCATAACCAACCAATGCGGTCAGCACCAAGTCGATACCCTCCATAGTCACAACATCCGCTATCGCCTTATCGCCCGCAAATACTTTGATATCATGGGGCAATAAAGCGTTCTTCACTTTCCCGTAAAGACTCTCATTCCCAATAACCACACAATTTGGCCGGAATTTCAAAGCCTGATCAATCAGTAAATCCGCATTATTTTGGGCAGTCAGGACTTCTACTTGAAAATTTTCGGGGTGGGCTTGGATGACCTCCAGGGTTTGTGTGCCGATACTACCTGTTGAGCCAAGGATGGCTACATTTTTTTTTCCTGACATTAATTCAAATTGCATTATCCGGGATGTACACAAAACAATATTCGGCGTCAGTCCCATTTTTTCAATCTGACAAAATTACAATGTTAAAAGACTTTTCCTTCAATTTTTTCAGTCTTTTTGAAAGTTTATAAATTTGGTATTGAATTAGGTAAGCGGAAGCTATCTTTTTTCAGTAATTATACTAACCAAAAATGGATGAGTCCGTAATGGAGAATATGCTTAAAAACATCAAAATCGTTATTTTGGCCTTTACAGCGGGAATCGCTGGGGCTTGGGTATTCCAACAGTTTTCTGAAAAAGAATTGGTTCCCGGAACCGATGAAGTTCATCTTATGGAGAGCCCTAGGTATCAGGTGGGTTATTTGGATGTACCTAGAGAAACTGTCAATAACCCGGTATCTTTTGTAGAAGCTTCGGAAAGAAGTACACCCTCGGTAGTTTTTATCAAGAATTTCTCCGGAACTGACCAAAGGAGGTATAGCATATTCGACTATTTTTTTGGCACAGGTCCTAATCAGAGAGTAAGCACCGGTTCTGGTGTAATCATCAGCAATGACGGCTACATCATCACAAACAACCACGTAGTGGATAGGGCAGAAACCATTGAGGTAGTACACCAAAAGAGAACCTACCCGGCCAAATTGATCGGTACGGACAAAAATACAGATATTGCAGTGCTGAAGGTGGAAACTGAAAATCTTCCTGCTATCAAACTGGGAAGTAGCAGAAACCTTAAAATAGGCGAATGGGTAATCGCCGTAGGAAACCCCTTTAACTTAACCTCCACAGTGACAGCAGGAATTGTATCTGCCAAAGAAAGACAAATCAATATCCTCGGGGGTGAATTCCCCCTGGAATCATTTATTCAGACAGACGCACCCATCAATCCAGGGAATTCGGGAGGAGCATTGGTCAATATCCAAGGTGAATTGGTTGGAATCAATACAGCAATTCTTTCCCGTACAGGTTCTTACACAGGTTATGGATTTGCTGTACCGGTCGACATTGCCATGAAAATCGCCAATGACCTCATCAAATTCGGCGAAGTACAAAAGGCCATTCCGGGTGTTGAAGTAGTGGAAATCACACCGGAACTGGCAGAAGAAATGGGCATTGAAACTTTGGATGGCGTCATAATCACCCACGTGGTAAGGGGTGGTGCCGGTGATAAAGCTGGGCTCCAGCGCAATGATGTCATTACCGGAATTGAAAATATCGACATCACCGGAAAAGGGAGTTTTGAGGAAGTCCTGTCCTATTATTATCCCGGAGATAATATCCGGATTCACTTTCAACGGAAAAATGAAAATAAATCTGCTCAGATTGCACTTCAAAATCTGGAAGGAGGTATAGGAATCATCAAAAGAGAATATTTCTCATCCAATATATTGGGAGCCCAGTTAGAAGCTGTAAATGCCCTTGAAAAGGATAGACTGGGAATTGATTTTGGAATAAAAATAACAGGAATGACCCGTGGGTATTTGAGGGATTTGGGACTCAATAATGGTTTTGTCATCACCCAAGTCAATGGTGAGCCAGCAAAAAATCCCGAGGAGGTAGGTAAATATCTTGAAAAATTCAGCGGAAGATTGAGATTGGAAGGAGTATCTCCAAATGGTCAACCCTTTATGCAATCCTACAATGTGAGATAATTTTCTTAAATTAAGGCAATCAATAAGTCTTATCTTCCAATTTGAAAATTGTTGGATGTTTTAAAAACTTAAATCTCCAATGCAACCATGAAAATTCTTCCTCCTACATGTGAAAAGTGCTTTGAAGATTTCCAACAGGCATTGGAAGAAACAAGGGAAGTAATCAGGTCTTTTAAGAATAACCCAAACGATTCCAAAGCCCAACACAAAGTCGTCAGGACATTTGAACTGACACATGAACTAGCATTAAAGACAATCTCAGAATTCTTCAGAAAGCAGGGCAGGCCGCCATTTTCAGGCCCAAGGGATGTGACGGTGGAAGCTTTTAATGAAGATCTGATTGACAATGGAAAAGGTTGGTTGGACATCATTATCGAAAGAATAAAATTCACCCCATTATATCCGGAGGATTATGAAGCAGAGTTCAGTCAGAATATCATCAAAAGACACATCCTTTTGTTGGAGAATTTTGAAAGAAAAATGACTGAAAAATTGAACAATTGACGGGCTATAAAAAAAAATTTGAATTTTTTTTTATAGCCTTGTCGCATTTTTGCAAAATATTCCGTCAAGGGGAAGTAACGTTTTTACAACATCATTTTCTTTAACCGTAATTTGCCATGAAAACAACCCTACTCCCCCTAATCAGCAGACCGCTCAACTTGATTCTGGCACTCATGATGTTTTTGGTTTTACCTTCCTGTCATGATGAAGTAAGCAGTAAAGTGACCTACAGAACATCGATTCCTGTTTATCTGGAAATGACTACAGTCAGGGCTTCGGATATCATAATTGAATCCGGTAGAGAACTGGACAATCCAGGTAAAATTTACATTTATGATGATTTTCTATTTGTCAATGAACCCAATAAAGGAATCCATATTCTTGACAACTCCAACCCTTCGGCTCCGAAAAACATCAATTTTATCAACATCCCGGGAAATGTAGACTTGGCGGTAAATACTAACATCCTTTACGCTGACAGCTATGTGGATTTACTGGCATTTGATATTTCAGATCCGAGAAATATCAAAAAAGTAAACAGGGTGGAGGATGTTTTTATGCATATGTACAGCAATCATGCGACCAATACCATCATCACCTGGAAGGACACTGTTATGACTTCTGACTCTGATATGATGTTTGGTTGGCGTGGAAGATGGGGAGGAATGTGGATGGTACAATCTGCAGATGCAAGTTTTAGTGGCTATAAAGGTGGATCTCAATCCCAAAGTTATGGTCAAGGGGGTTCTATGGCAAGGTTCACATTGATGAGTGGCCACCTCTATGCTGTAGATGAATACAGCCTTAGGGTCTTTGATGTCATGCAGGAAGACGATCCCAAACATCTTAAAAACATTGACTTGGGTTGGGGAATTGAAACCATCTTCCCATTCAAGGACAAACTTTTTATTGGCTCAAATACCGGAATGCATATCTATGATGCGAGCAATCCATCAGATCCAAAAGTCATGTCAGTCTACCAGCACATCACAGCCTGTGACCCGGTAGTAGTCAATGATGTGCATGCCTTCGTGACTTTGAGATCAGGCATGTTATGTAGAATGGGGGTTGATGAACTTCAGGTTGTGGACATTACTGACCTTTACCGACCAACTTTGGTGAAAGCGTACCCCATGTTGAATCCCCACGGTTTGGCCTTGGCCGGAGATTATCTATATGTGGCTGAGGGAAAGCATGGTCTAAAGAGCTTCAATGTGGCAGATGTCCTTAACATTGACAAAAACCAGTTAGAATTTCTCAGATCAATGAAATCAGTGGACTTAATTCCCGGCCCAAAATCATTGATCGTCATAGGGCCGGATGGGGTGTGTCAGTTCGATTATTCTACCCCATCAGTTTTAAAGCCCCTAAGTTGTATTCAGGTCAAAAATCCGGTCATTGTTTGATCAACTAAAAACCCTCCAAAGATTAGAACCTTTGGAGGGTTTGCTTTAATCGTAATCCAATCATTAGACATCATTAATTTCATGAAAACAGAAATCCCCGTTTTATTTTTTCTGATTTTCCTTTTTGGGTTTAACCCAGTCTTTTCTCAAGAAAAGGCATTTATCAGCCATACAGAAATTGGGCCTATGATTGGAAGGTTAAAGGTATGGGACAATAATTTTGACGCAAGGGTAAATTTTTCATTTCAAACTTTTAATGGTGCAAGAATCAACAAATACCATGCTGTGGGATTTTTGGTGGGTTTGGATACATACCCTAGTTTTAATTTGGTGCCTATGGCTTTTGGCTGGAGGGGATTTTTGGACAAGGAAAAAAGGAATACCCCTTTTGCAGGTTTTGATATCGGTAAGGGTTCTGCGATTTTGGAAAAAAGAGAAGTCATTGAATGGAGTGAGACTTGGTACGAAGGGGGATTTTTGGTCAGTCCCCAAATAGGCATCAGAAGAAACTCCAAAAAAGGGAACCATGCTTTTACATGGAGTTTGGGATTTAAAAGACCGCATGCTTTTTTTTATGAAGGAGTAAGGGATTTTTTTGGTACCACCAATAGACAAGATGGCAATTTACCACCAGGATTCAGCTCTGTCCGGGAAGAATCTTATGTATTCAACAGTCTCTTAGTGAAATGGGGGGTAATGTTTTAAAATCAGAAAAGGCATTTCCGAAGTAGAAATGCCTTTTCTGATTTTAATTGTTTTTCTATTTAATTTCTCCACTTTCCACCGCCCACATAGAATCCGACTGCAATGCCTAAGTAGGCATTAGCTGTTTCGCCTATAATTGTGCCTTGTGAATTTTGAAGATCAGATTTCGGGGCAAAATTATAATCTAAGGATAATCTGAATTTTGCAGCTTCAAATCCCGCCCTTAAAACAGGTACAAATGCAGAATTTGAAGATAATCCACCAAAATCATCCGGATTTTGTGCTGAATCCACCTCCACACTTGCAAAAGTAGCCCAGCCGAGTCCTGCTCCCACAAATGGCGCAAAATTACTTCCCTCTGTTTTGAAGTAGTAATCATATGTCAAAACATAAGAGGCATTGACTGCAACTTTTCCGCTTGCATCATCCGTACTTGAATGATACTCCAGATCCCTTACCATGGCAGCACCGCCGATTCTCAAACCAATATTCATATTGTCCTGAATATTGTACTTGGGCTCCAAATAAAACAAGAGACCTCCGCCGCCTGAAGCTGGAACAGTATAACCTAAATCCAATCCAACGCGGAACTTGCCTTTTTCCTGTGCATTTACCGTACCGGCAAAACCAAAAAACAGGGCTACTAAAACTAAAATTAGATTTTTCATAGTATGATTTTTAAGTTAAAATAAAGTAAAACAAAGTAAATTTAACAAATTTTGGCGCGAGCAAACAGAAATACAATTGAAATGTTTAATATTTAAAAATTGAAATTTTTATACTTATGACATGCTAAAAGTAAATAGTTTGATTAAAAAGTATGGTAAGCTAAATGCCGTCAACAATATCTCTTTCCAGCTGGAAGGAGGCGAAGTAGTTGGCCTATTAGGCCCCAATGGTGCGGGAAAAAGCACCACCATGAAATGTATTGTTGGGCTATTGAGAAAAACTTCCGGTGAAATCACCATAGGGGGATATGACCACTTATCCGTAGCGGCCAAAAGACTATTCTCCTACATTCCTGAGACACCTCATGTATATGACCTGTTGACTGTCAAAGAGCATTTGCAGTTTATCGCTCAAGCTTATTCGGTCAAAGATTGGCAGACAAAAGCACAGGAATGGATGGAACTCTATGACCTTAGCGATAAGCAAGACAAATTGGGCAGGGATTTATCCAAGGGGATGAGACAAAAAGTTTCCATTTGTTGTGCCCTGCTGCCTGATCCACAGGTTTTATTTTTTGATGAACCCATGATCGGACTTGACCCAAAAGCCATCAAAAACACCAAGAAGATTTTCAAAGAATTAAAAGAAAAAGGGAAGACAATATTGGTGAGCACCCATTTGATAGATGGTGTGGAAAATATTGCCGACAGGATCATGATCATGAAAGATGGCAATATCATAGGAAATGATACCCTACCAAATCTTAAGGCCACTTTCAATAACGGTGCAGATTCATCTTTAGAGGATCTGTTTTTAGAACTGACAAAAGATGAGTGAGTTTAAACTTTTGCTTCGAAAGGATCTTTTTATCCTGATCAACAATATCAAACTGATTCTTAAGAATCCGTTGCGGTTGTTGCCATATCTATTTGTGGTAGGTTACTTTAGTTTTTTTTACCTCAGAAGAGGCTCAAAAAAAACTGAATCAGGCGACTTGGATATAGAACAGTTCCAGGATGCCGCAGATCAATTAGGCGAGATGAGTTTTACCCAACAAAATCTCATGGGAGGAATCACATTGCTGGCTTTGGGTTTTTTGATGTTCCAATTGAACAAGGCTACCAAAAAGAATGTGAGTTTTTTCAGCATGGCCGATGTCAATCTTTTGTTCACTTCCCCTGCCGCTCCTGCCAAAATCCTCATTTACTATATGTTAAGGTCTATTTTCCCAGCAGTTGGTGGAAGTTTTATTTTTGTCCTGTACAGCACCGCCCAACTCAACGAAATGTATGATTTCAACATCTGGAACCTCTTGTTGATGTCTATGGGATTGACCTTGTTTTTCTTTATCCTTTCCCCTATCCGGTTTTTGGTTTATACCCTCAATACAAAATATGATATTTTACACTATGTGAAAAACGGTGTTTTCGCATTGGGACTGATTCTTTCCCTGATGATATTGATTCCAGGGATGATGGCGGAAAAATTCTGGCAGGGGATGTTTGCATGGATAGGATCCAAATGGTTTGACTTCTTCCCTTTGGTGGGTTGGAGCAGGGGAATCATCACCTACTTAGGCCATGAGAATATCTGGATTGCTTTTGGGTTTATTGCAGTCTATGTGATTTCATTCTTGCTGATTTTGAATCTGGTGATAGTCCATTCAGGATACTATTATGAAGACGTACTGGAATCCACCAAATCGAATGAGGAGGTTAAAGAAAAAGTGAAAGGCAAGCGGGAAGCTTCGGAATCTTCCATGAGCCTCAACACCAAAAAGAAACTGGATCTCAAAGATTTCGGAACCGGTGCTGTGGCACTTTATTGGCGCAATTATGTGCATAGTTCGCGACAGGATTTTCATCCTCTTTTTGGCTTGTATGGGTTGATATTTGCAGGTATCAGTATTGTGATGGCTGTTATCTCTAATTTTGACTGGTTCAACCATGCCATCATTTATGGCTATTTGGCCACGATGCTGGGATTTTACTTCCTTGCAGGAATGGGGCGTACTAACGTAGGCGATCTCAAAAAACCCTTTTTCATCCTAATTCCCGCTTCATGGCCTTCCAAATTCTGGAATATCATTAAGTTGGACATTTATCAAACTTTGATCTTTGCAGTGATACTGATTATACCAACAGTCCTGATAGCACAATTGAGTTGGGGTTTGATGATTCTATTTCCTTTTTGTTTGGGGACTTTTTACATTGCGGGATTTGCTATTACCCTAACTACCCAGGTAGGCTTTGATGAAGGTTGGGTTCGCAAACTGATCAAACCATTGATTGTGGGAGGGGTATTATTTTTTGGAATTCTACCATCCTTGACAGCAGGAGTATTTGCTTATATCATCTCCAAACAGTTAGTATATGCATTTCTGGCCACAGGAATGGGAATGACCCTAGTCGCAGCAGTCATGTTGCATGTGGCATTGGATATTGTGAGTAGATTGGAGTTTAAGGAGATTTAATGGAAAGAAGTCCAAAGTTGGAAGTCGGAAGTCAGAATATCCACACCCAGACCGGGTTGATTTGAAATATTTTAGGTCTTCCCTACCGCGACGTCAGTACCTCGAAGGTTTTAATTCTCAAAAAAAAATCTAAGTTCTCAAAAAAGCGTACTCCTTACCCTCAAGACCTTCGAGGTTAAAAAAAACCTCAAAGGTCATAACTTCCTTCATGTCTCTTGATTCTCGAATCTTAACTCTCAAATCTAAAATCTAAAATTCCACTCTTACTCCACCACAATCCCATACTTCTGCAACAATCCCGGTAATCCATCCATGGCAAACTTTGCTTTTTTGATCTTGTTGGTTTCCGGATCGATGATGAAATTTTTGGCATGTCTGAAATCGGCTTTCTCCAGAATGGTGTTTTCAAAAATGGCTCCTAATAGGTCTGAGCCTTGAAAATCAGCACCCGTTAAGTCCGCCTCTACAAAATCAGTTTCAAAAAGCCGACAGTTCTTGAATTTGATATTTTTCAACTTGCACTGATAAAATGAGGTATTGTCCAACAGGCAGCTTTCAAAATCAAGATCCAAACCTATCCCTTCACATTTATCAAATCGCAAACCCAAAAGCTTACAATCCTTGAAATTCACTTCCTGCATGACAGTTTTGAAGAGTTTGGCCAAACTCAGGTTACTGCCCAAAAACTCACATTCCAGGAATCTTGATCCCGATAGGTCAGCCTCTGAGAAATTACAATTTTTAAAGATACAGGATTCATATTCTCCCTTTTGGAATATGTTCTGTACGAAATCCTTATTGGAAAAAATCTGATCTTGGTGGTAAGTGGTCATGATGCAAATAATTCATTTCTTTTGAAAAAAGCAGGTCATAGCCTTAAATTATTTTTTATCCTTTACCCCTCTTGGAATAGCGTTACAAACGCTGTACTCAGGGTCACGAAGCTACAAGCTTCGGACAACGGCGTGTTTCTTGTTTAATGCTTCTTAAAATTTCTTCTTATCGTTTCATCAGTCAACTCCTAGAGATTGCCACGTCGCACTTAAAGGTATCCCTAAAAATAAAGCATACTGAAGTGCTCCTCGCAATGACGCAAGCCACTTTCATTCGACTAACCTTCCATCGGTGATCGGTCATCTGACATCAAACAATCCATACTCCTAAACTTTCCGCCAAAAAATCCCTATTTTTATTTTTCAACAAAAACCTAATAAACCAATGAAAGCACTTGTCCTTGAATCTTACAATAACCTTGTCTATAAAGATGTACCTGAACCTGAGTTTCTTCCCAATGAAGTACTGGTCAGGGTAAAGGCATGTGGTATCTGTGGCAGTGATGTACATGGTATGGATGGAAGTTCGGGAAGGAGAAATCCCCCGCTAATCATGGGGCATGAAGCATCAGGCGTAATTGTAGAAACCGGAAGTGAGGTAAAAGCCTTTGCTGTAGGTGATCGGGTAACATTTGACTCCACAGTGTATGAACTCAATGATTGGTACACAAGGAAAGGTAAATACAATCTAAGTGACAACAGAAAAGTTCTAGGAGTTTCTCCAAAAGAATACAGGAGACATGGTGCATTTGCTGAATATGTGGTGGTACCCGAACATATCCTTTATAAAATACCCGATTCAGTTTCCTTTGAACAGGCAGCAATGGTCGAACCTGTAGCTGTATCAGCCCATGCAGTTGATCTCACGCCTATTAGTCTGATGGATACGGTGCTGGTAGTCGGGACAGGAATGATCGGGCTTTTCCTTATTCAGGTACTCAGACAGTCCAATGCGGGAACGATCATCGCCATTGATCTCGATGATAGAAAACTTGAATTGGCCCGTAAATTCGGTGCTGACCAAACCTTCAATGCCAAAGATGAATCCTTACAAAAATCCATTTTGAGCCTGACCCACAACAGAGGTGCCGATGTGGCATTTGAAGCAGTAGGTATTGCACCGACAGTAAAAATGGCCATAGAAAATGTCCGAAAAGGCGGAACGGTCACTTTGGTCGGTAACCTTGCCCAACAGGTAGAATTCCCCCTTCAGGCAGTGGTGACAAGGGAAATCAGATTGCAGGGAAGTTGCTCCATAGCGGGTGAATATGACAAAGTATTGGAGATGATGGAAAAAGGACTGATCGATGTGGATTCCCTTTTGAGTGTCAAAGCCCCCTTGAGTGAGGGGGCAGCCTGGTTCAAAAAGCTGTATGACAAAGAACCCGGATTAAACAAAGTAGTTCTCCAACCCTAAGCCATCATGTACAAAACAGGAATAATCGGTTGCGGAAAAGTTGCCCACCTCCATGCCAAGGCATTACAAAACGCTCCCCAATCTGAGTTTACCGCTGTCTTCAGCAGGACATTGGATAAAGCCCAAAGCTTTGCAGCTACTTATGGGGTCAAGGCCTATGACAATATCACCGAAATGGTGGAAAAGGAAAAACTCGATCTCGTCATGGTCTGCACCCCACATCCCAATCATTTGGAACCCACCTTGGAAGCCATGGCTGCCGGGGCACATGTGATTGTGGAAAAACCATTGGCCTCCACTTTGGCAGATTGTGATGGCATGATAGCAGGCTCAAAAAAGCATGGTAAAAAACTAGGAGTGATCAGTCAAAGGAGATTTTATGAATCGGTGCAGCGTGCCAAAAAAGCCATTGAGGATGGGAAAATAGGTAAACCGGCTTTGGGAACAGTGACCATGTTGGGTTGGCGGGATGAGAATTATTACAAATCAGACCCTTGGCGTGGTTCATGGGAACATGAAGGAGGTGGGGTCATGGTCAATCAGGCCCCGCACCAATTGGATGTATTGCTTTGGCTGATGGGAGAAGTGGACGAAGTATATGGCACTTGGGCCAATCTCAACCATCCCTATATCGAGGTGGAAGACACGGTTTTGGCCATCGTCAAATTCAAAAACGGAGGCTTGGGCAATATCCTTTTGACCAATTCCACCAAACCCGGCATCCATGGCAAAATCCATGTCCATGGCAGCAACGGGGCTTCTGTTGGCATTCAGCCTGAAGCAGGAGCCATGTTTATTGCAGGCATGTCGGGAATTTCCGAACCGCCCCAAAATGACCTTTGGACCATTCCGGGGGAAGAGCATCTACTAGCTGAATTTATCAAAGAGGATACAGCTATCTTCCACAAAATCGACCCAACCGTCCACTATATCCAATTACAGATCGAAGAATTTTTGGATGCCCTGTCACAAGACAGAGACCCCTTGGTCACCGGAGAAGAAGGCCGCAGGACAGTAGAACTCTTTACAGCCATCTACCGCTCCACCCGTGACAATATGCCGGTGAAGTTTCCATTGAAGGCTGAGGAAGGGAGAGGGGATATGGATGGGAGGTTGAGGACAAAATAACCTAAATTGTTTTAACAAACTCAGGCTCGCTGTCGGCTTTCCATCTCTTTATTAGCCCGTTGTCTTCGGAATGAATAATCAGGTTCCTGCATTTTTTTCTGATTGAAACCAGGTAGGTCACCCCCCTTAGCCAATTAGTTATCTGTTTTTGTTGTGCGGTGAAGCAGGCTAATGGGAGCTTCTTCGCTGTAGATGGCAATCCTGTCAATTCCAAATCCGTGAGACCTGCCCGCTATGTAAAACTCATACATGTCCGGTTTCTCAATGTCCCAGAATGTGTAATCAGGTCCCCAGGTAAGCCACTGAAAAGAATCCACGGCATGGTCTCCCACCCGCCGGATCGGCAGTGGCCATCCTTTGATGTGTATCCAAATATCATTGTCTCCGTCTTTGTGCATATGGTGATTACGCAGGTTCATGCGATATCTTCCAGCGGCTTTTATTTCAACCGGAATCACGATCCAGTTTTCAGGATTTTCCTGTAGCTTACCTTCTGTGTCTATCTCCCGAGAAAGGTTTTCAAAAGATCCTCGAATAAACCGGCTTCCCGACTAGGGGTATCGTAGAGGTTGGGATTAAGTAATCCCTTTCGAAGTCTTGAAGAAAAGAACCCTGTGAAATTTACTTGTTAATCATAGCTCTTTACCAGTGTGGGTTCTATTGTGCCAACGGTAAAGCATTGCTAACAGGTTTGGCATTGGCTGCAATGCGGATGGGTAAAAATAAACAGATGCCTGTTATTCGTCAGTTCCATGGAAATTCGTCCACCCACACTTGGAGAAATGCAATGTTGCTTATTAGTGTTCATGTAATTGATAGCTTAACAAATTGAAAAAATATTACCAGGATTTAGGTTTTTTAGGTAATATTTTTATTACCTTTATGTCCTAGGCATTTATTGTATGAAAGCATCATTCCTTATTAGCATCCTTGAAAAGGCTGGCTGGCAAAAAGTTCGTAAGCAGGGTTCACATTATATACTTACGCATCCCAACCATCCTAATCTTCTTTCAATTCCTGAATTGGGAGAGCAATCCTTGAAGCCAATTCTGATAAATAACATTTTCCGGGAGGCTGGTCTGAAAGGGAGAATGCGTAAAATACAACTTAGCCCAAAGAGAATTGTAACTGTGGTAAAAAACCTTTTGGGTTTATCCAGATAATTAGAAAAATGCATTTTATGCAAGAACTTAAAACACTGCCCGTACGCATTGATTTGGAGGAACATAAGTTTGGGGCACAGGTTAAGGCGCCGGGATTTTTACTTACTACTCAAGGCGATACGGTAGAAGGAGTGCTGGAGAACCTTCGAAATTTACTCACAGATTATCTGGCTCATGAAGGTAAAAACAATCCTGAGTGGCAAAACATCCAAGCAAAAGAGGTCACGTTTACTTGTGAATATGACTTGGCAGCATTTTTTGAACATTTCAAAGAGTTGAAAATATCAGTAATTGCGACTCGGGCAGGAATTAATTCAAATCTCTTGCAACAGTACGTCTCAGGAAACAAGCGAGCATCGGAAAATCAAGCCAAAAAAATCCAAACGGCCGTTCACCTCTTGGCCAGTGAATTAAGGCAAATTGCGTTAAGCTAAGGAACATGGGGCGATTGTATCGGTAGTAAGGTTAGTGATTCTTGAGATTACCCTTGCAGGCAACAGATCGCTTCACACAATTATTTCACCATTTGTTCTATATAGCAAACATAGCGCAACAGTTGTGTAAATTTCCCAATTATCGCCTACAATATCCCTAATTTATCCTTACCATACGATCTTTTGTTCACGGTATTTTTCGGTTTATGAAAGATTAAATTTTCAGATATTCGGTCTTGATTAAGCATTGAAAGGGAATTGAGAGGAGAAGATGTATTTTTTTTGTTGCTGGAACAATCAAACTTTTCAACTTGCCTCAGTATATCTCTTATAATTTTCAAGTATGGCCTGCCATCCCTGTCTTTGAATTTCAAGGTCATTTGTTGACTCGGCATCAAAAGTTACAGTTACTTCAGTTTGACTGTCAGCACTTTCAAAACTCACTGTCACTTGCCTGCCGTCCGACATAGTATATATAATTTTTTCGCTATCTATGACTTCATCATAAATCCCCTCAAAGTCAAAACCAAAACTTCCGTCTTTGGCTTCCATCCTTGCCATATATTTTCCACCGACCCTCAAATCATTGGAGGCGTAAGGGCATTGCCACTCGTCTGTGGCGAAGTTCCATTTTGTGATGTGTTCAGGTTGGGTATAGTATTCCCAGGCCTTTTGTATGTTGACCGAAACAGTTGTGTGGATTGTGATTTTTTTGGTTTCCATGGTTTTGTATAGAAGTGAGAAGTTGGATTTAAGAAACAAGAATAGAGAGGAGGCGAGAGTCAAAACCAACTTGACAAAGAGAAAATCTGAGGGTATTAGATTTCTCCTGCCGTCGAAATGACAAGGAAATGTTGGTTCCAGATTTATCCATTTTGTCAGGTCAAATGCGCCCCCCATATTTTTATGTCATTGAAAATATCAAATTAAGTTTAAAAGTCCATCCTATCCTGTAGTGATAAAAACAATAATCATGACTTTTATCAGGTTTGGGCAAAGTTATGGTCATAAAAAGGTCAAGGATAAAATGTCAAATTTGTACACCATCAAAGATGATTATGAAGACAATATCTCCACAACTTCTGCAAAAGTATAATGTCCCTGCCCCACGATATACTTCTTATCCTACCGTACCCCTTTGGTCTGATGACCTGAGTGAAAATGGTTGGATCAGCTTGGTCCAAAAAGCATTTGAGAATTTTGGCGAATCTGAAGGAGTCACTTTGTACATCCACCTTCCTTATTGTGAAAGTCTTTGTACCTACTGTGGCTGCAACAAACGCATTACCAAAAATCATAAAGTCGAAACTCCCTATATCACTTCCGTTATGAATGAATGGGAGGCATATCTGAAAATATTTGAGGACAGGCCCAAACTGGCCGGCATTCATTTGGGCGGTGGAACACCAACTTTTTTCTCACCGGAATCGCTTAATGAGATGCTCTCATTCATCATCGGAAGTGCTGAAGTCATGCCACAGGCTGAGTTCAGTTTTGAAGGCCATCCCAACAATACTACCCGTGAACATTTGCAGACCTTGTTTGATTTGGGTTTCCGTAGGGTCAGCTATGGCATACAGGATTTTAATGAGGAGGTGCAGAAAGCCATCCATAGGATCCAACCTTTTGAAAGGGTAAAAGAGGCGACTGATGTGGCAAGGGAGATCGGATATGATTCGGTAAACTTTGATTTGATCTATGGTCTGCCCCATCAAACTTTGGAAACAATCGAAGCAACTTTCAAGAAAGTAGCTGAGTTAAAACCTGATAGAATTGCTTTTTACAGTTATGCCCATTTGCCTTCTGCATTTCCGGCACAGCGGAGTTTTGAAAAGTTCCTCCCAATGGAATCTGAAAAAAGAGCGCTTTATGAAGGCGGAAAAGTTTTACTATCTGAAATGGGATATTTTGAAATCGGTATGGACCATTTTGCCCTACCCAATGACCCTTTGTATAAAGCCAAGAAAAATAAAACCCTGCACAGGAATTTTATGGGCTATACCACCTCGCCTTCCAAAATATTGATCGGCTTGGGCAACAGTTCCATATCTGATGTGTATTATGCCTATGCCCAGAACACCAAGGAAATTGACCTGTACAAAGAACAGATCAGTCTGAAGCACTTTGCCATCAGCAAAGGACATAGGATGAGGAAAGAGGATATCAAAACCAGACATCTCATACTTAACCTAATCTGCAACCAAGTGGCCGAATGGGATTTTTGCTATTATTCTCTTCTAGGTAAAAAGAATTGGGACAGGCTCAAGGTGTTCAAGGAAGAAGGCTTGATCAAGTTTGATTCAAAAGGGATAGAAATCCTTCCTGCGGGCCTTCCCTATATCCGGAATATCTGTATGGTATTTGACCTCCGCATGCAGGAAAAAGAATCAGCGAAGTTTGGGTTTAGCAAGTCGATTTGAAAATACTAGTAAGTTGTTAAATCTAAGCTGCCAATTAGCGAATCCCCAAAAATACCAGTAAAAAAAGTAGGAATCATGCCCTTAATTTGGTTGAATTCATTTCGGAAAAAATCTATAAATATCCCTTCGGTGAGCTATGATAATAAATCTTATTGTTTCATTTCCTATCTGTTCAATTCCTATCCTGTATTCACCTAACCTGATTCTATAGTAGGTTTTATATCCCGTTAATTTTTTCATATTCGGAATTACCGATAAGGTTTTTGCACTTTCGCAGATTGAAATAGTTTTTTCGATTTTGGTAAAAACTGATTTATTCTTGATCTTATCAAGTGATTTTTCAAAGGATTTATCAAACTCGACTATCACCTTTCCCTTAATTTCTTCATTATTGATTTAGGATCAACTGTTTCTCCTGTTTTCAATTGATCCATTGCTGTGCCAAGTGCAAGATCTTCAAATTGTTCATCCTCCAAATTAATAACAGTCCCACCTAGTTTTTTTGCGAGTTCAGAAAGTATCTTGTTACTTTTATTGTCCGCTCGAATAATAATAGCTCCCATAATTTGATTTTCTCTAAAGATACAAATTCTATTTTATTGTTTTAACTCTCCTTAATGGTGTCTTGTTTGGTATTCTCATTGGATAAAAATACCTTAAATTTCAAAGAATATTGAGAACCAATTCGGCATCCAAGTTAGAAGCCAACTTCTTGGCTTTTTTGATAGCTTTATTCTTATTGGAATACACAAAAGAAAACACCGGTTTTGAAGCATCCGAATATAGGAATGTCCTGAAATCGGTCACCTTTCCTGAAAAAGTCGGACTGATTCCATTCGGTGTGTTGGTGATAACATAGCTGTTTGAAATTACTTTTACTGTCGATATGTCGGGAAGAT
>NZ_JBGTCA010000560.1:0-8343 GCF_041749095.1 Aquiflexum sp.
AACCTGGAAGAGAGTTACAAACGGATCTTAAATGTAGGCTGCTGTAAAGTCCCTTACGAAGATTTGTCTGATATCATTGGGCCCAATCCAATGGTTTTTGGCACAACAAAAGATGAAAAAATACTATCCTTTGAGGGTATAGACGCGTTGTTCAAATCGCAATTTGAACAAAAGGGCGATATGGAGTCAGTGCTTGATCGCAAGCGAATTGCCATGCGAATTTCAAAAGATGGGAATAATGCTTTTATCGTGGAAGAAATTACCCTTATACTTTCCTCTCCTGAAGCAGTCCATACCATTTTTATGAGGGCCACCTGTGTGATGGAATATCTGGACAATCAATGGAAACTCACCCACTGGCATACTTCCAGTCCTGTTGATACCGAGAATGACCCCTGGCACCTGGAGGAGTGGAAACGGGAAAAAGAGAAGCTTCAGCAGCTTGTCGATCAGCAGACTGTAGACTTAAAGCGAAATAACCGGGAACTGGAAATAGAGGTCGCATTGGAAAGGGTACGCTCTACAGCAATGGCAATGCAAAAGAGCGGGGATTTGAAAAAAGTGGTAGGTGATCTTTACGAGCAACTCAGAACTCTCGGATTCCAATGGGGAGTAGCTTCTATCACCATCATGGATCCGAACACCGGTGACATGGATTGGTGGATGGAGGGTGTTGGTGATGGCTACTTATTACCCGAACGCTACCATGTGCCATTTTTTGACCATCTAGGTCACCTTCAACAATTGGAACAGTGGAAAAACGGGACTCCCTATGCGGAAATTGAAATCTCAGGTCAGGAAAAAAAGTCCTATGATGCCTACTATTTTTTTCAAACGGATTTCGTGCACGCACCTGGGCCATCCAAACAATTGATGATGCAACAGGAATCTGTCCGATTTTCGATGGCCTTTATGAAGTATGGTGCTTTGTCCTGGTCGCCTACCCCACTATCCAATGATCAGGCAACTATTTTGGAGAGATTCGCAAAAGTCTTCGAACAATGCTACACCCGCTTTCTCGATCTCCAGAAAGCCGAAGCACAAACCCGGGAAGCGAAGATTGAGGCAGCTTTGGAGAGAACCCGAGTCAAAGCCATGTCAATTCAGAGAAGCAATGAGCTTAAGGAGATTGTCAAGGTGGTGTTTGATTCCTTACTTGAACTGGATTTTATTATAAGGGATGGCGCTGTTAGTATCTTGGTTTTTGAGAAAGGGTCAAAGGACCATATCCAATGGATTGCTGATCCTGACCATGTTTTCCCTGAATTCAGGGTTGAATTTTCTGACCATACTTTACTCACTGATATTATTTCAGGTTGGGAAAATGGATCGATCGGATATCAAAAAATTTATCCCTATAAAGAAAAGCGGGAATACTTCGAATTCCTCTTTGAACACAATCCTTCTTTTAATGCTACGCCTTTGGAAATAAAAAACCTGCTACTTGAAAGCAGGGAATATGGTTATTCGATTGCATTTGGAAGGCATTCTGCTCTCTCTGTAGCCACCAACATCGGTAAACTGCTTACTCCAAACGAATTTGAAATACTGAAGCGTTTTTCCAACGTATTTGACCAAGCCTATACCCGCTTTCTCGATATCAAAAAAGCAGAAGTTCAGGCTAGGGAGGCACAGATACAATTGGCACTTGAAAGGGTACGGGCAAGAACCATGGCCATGCACAATAGTTCCGAACTTATTGAAACTGCAGAGTTATTGTTTGGTCAATTGAAGCAATTGGGGGCAGAATCACAGGGGGTAGCTTTTGCAATCTGTGAAAAAGAAAACATAATGGTTCAGAAGTGGACAAGCATCGGGGTATTTTCAGTCCCCTATACGTTGGAAGCAGGTGAACAGCGCATGTATGAAGCCTGGAAAAACCAATCTGAAATTTACGAGGAGGTTTATGAAGGAGAAAGGATAAGAAAGTATTATGAGTTGTTTATGGAGATTCCGGAGTTTAAACAGGGAATCCAACAATTAATTGACAGTGGCACTCCACTTCCTGACTGGCAAAAAAACCATGCAGTCCCATTTAAATATGGGTATTTATTGTTTATCACAACGAAGCCATTTGTGGAAACACATATATTTTCCCGCTTTGCAAAAGTGTTCGACCAGACTTACACGCGCTTCCTTGATCTCCAAAAAGCTGAAGCCCAGGCAAGAGAAGCTCAGATAGAAGCGGCTTTGGAAAAGATCAGGAGCCGATCCCTAGAAATGCAAAGCTCAAGTGAACTGAAAGATGTGATTGCCACGATGATTGAAAAACTGGAAGAATTGAAGGTGATTCACGGTACATTGGCTATTCAGCTTTTTGATTTTGAAACCATGGATTCAATTTTTTGGCCTGGAACCCACCTACAAGATGAGACCCGAAAGGTTCAGTTACCTTTTGATCAAAAAATGATGGAAGAGGACACCTGCCATCGAGACTTGTGGATTGCAAAGGAAAAAGGTAAAACCATCTTCAACAAGGTTTATACAAGGCAACAAAAGGACCGATGGTTTGAATATGTTTTTGCCCACAACGATTCCACTGTCATTGAAGAGAGGGCAAGAGAATATATCCGGGTTGGAGAGATCCATACGGTTTGTTTTTTCCCGGAAAAAAACGCTGCCTTATTTGCTGACAGTTGGGATGGATCGAAATATTCTGAGGACGAATTTCTAGTTCTGAAAAGGGTTGCCAAAGTCTTTGACCAAGCATATACTCGATTCCTCGATCTTGAAAAAGCTGAAGTACAGGCAAGGGAAGCGCAAATAGAAGCTGCTTTAGAGAAAGTACGCTCTACTTCATTGGCCATTCACCAATCCCATGAACTTGAGAAAGTTGTGGTAGTTTTGTTTGATAAGCTCAAAGAGCTTGGGGTACCATTTGATTCAGCTTTCATATACCTTTTTGACAAACCAAAAAAAAATATTGTGGCATGGGTGGCTTCTATATTATTGGAAACTCCCATTATAGTGAATATGCCCTATGATGATGAAATTCAGGATAATCCAATAATAGCGGATTTGTGGCATGCGATTGAAAGCGGGGAACATGGTCTAAACAAGGTATATAAAGAAAAAGACAAGGACGTTTATTACCGGTATGAAGCAAAACATAATAAATCAATTATTCCTGAGTCAATCACTGATTTTCAACTTCAATCTGAAAGTTGGATAACAAGTTTTGCTACTGAAAAAAATTCAATTGTGGGGTTTGATAGCTGGCAGGGACATTTAACAACCCACGAAGACTTTCAACTTTTAAAACGATCTGCAAAAGTTTTCGAGCAGGCTTATATCAGGTTTTTGGACCTCCAAAAAGCAGAAGCACAAGCAAGGGAAGCCCAGATTGAAGCGGCATTGGAGAAGGTGCGTTCCACATCCCTCGCCATGCACCGTTCGGATGAAATGGAAAAAGTCATCATGGCAGTTTCGGAACGGTTGACCGAACTTGGATTTCAATTTGATGGCACCTTGATTTTTATTTTTGATTCAGAAAAAAGGAATATTATCCTTTGGATCGCTACAAACCAATTAGCAGTTCCCCTGAAAGTCGAATTACCTTATGATCTTGAGGTGGTAGATAATGCAGTTTGGAATGCGTTATGGAATGCAATAGATAAAGGTGAACATGTAATCAACAAAACCTTTTCTGGAAAAATTAAGGACGATTATTTTAGATATGTGCAGAAATACAACGCTGAAATAATTCCTTCCCCTGTCCAGAAATTAGAGCTTGAGTTGCCAAACTGGTCGATATCCATGGCTGCGGAAAAAAACGCAATACTTGCTGTTGACAGTTGGTCGGGTAAAGATATTACACATGATGAATTTCAAATCCTGGTCCGCTTTTCAAAAGTATTCGAACAAGCTTACGTCCGTTTTCTCGACTTGCAAAAGGCCGAAGCCCAGGCAAGAGAAGCACAAATTGAAGTTGCGCTGGAAAGAGTAAGAAGTCGTACGATGGCTATGCAACGAAGCAATGAACTAACGGATGTTGCCATGCTATTATTTCAGCAGGTGAAAGAATTAGGTATTAAGGCCTGGACAACGGGTTTTAATGTATGGCAGGCAAATAATACAGCATATATTGACTATGTCACAGATCCCTCGGGCGATTTTCTGGAGCCTACATGGTAGATCTTACCAGCCACCCTGCCTTCGTATTGATAAGAGAAGCGAAGCAAAGAGGAGATGACTTTTTTGTGTCATTTGTAGAAGGAGAGCAAATCGCAGAAATGTATCAGTTGCTAAATAGTTTTGCTAATAAGGGTCAATTTCAAAAAATCCTTGACTCTGGTTTTCAATTTCCTACACACCAATTTAACCATATTGTATTTGGTGCTCAGGTAAGCTTATTGTTTGTAACGTATGAAGCTTGCCCGGAAGGATGGGATATTTTCAAACGTTTTGGAAAAGTTTTTGAACAGACCTATACCCGCTTTCTCGATCTTGAAAAAGCGGAAGCACAGGCAAAAGAAGCGCAGATAGAGACCGCATTGGAGAAAGTCCGCTCGACATCACTTGCCATGCACAAAGCTGAAGAGCTGAAGAATGTAGTGTCGGTCGTATTTCAAAAGCTGAAAGAACTGGGATTGACATTTGATGTTGCAGGCATTCGATTATACGCTGAAGGTTCAAAGGATATTGTTCAATGGGTGGCAGCACCTGATCTACTTTCAGCACCTGTCCTAGCATACCTTCCATTTGTGGAAAAAGATTATTTGGAAAGTGAGATGCTCAAAGATGTTTGGCAGGCAAAGGAAATGGGAAAAAGTTTCTTCAATCGGCATTATTCCTTTGAAGAGAAAAACAAGTTTTTCCAATATGCAGGAAGGCACAACGACATCACTGCAATGCCCAAAGATGTAAGGGAATTTCAATTGAAGGCACCAGAATACACGCTATCGATAGTTGCAGAAAAGCGCTCAGCACTGTGGGTGGACAGTTATTCAGGCCAAACTATTACAAGTGAGGCTATTGACATCTTAAAACGTTTTTCAAGGGTATTCGAACAGACCTATATCCGGTTCCTTGACCTCCAAAAGGCCGAAGCTCAGGCACGAGAAGCACAAGTTGAGGTTGCGCTGGAGCGGATCAGAGGGCGAGCACTTGCCATGCAATCCTCCTCCGAACTCACAGAGGTGGTGAAAGTGCTTCGGGATCAAATGGGAATATTAGGTCATCAAGATTTGGAAGCATCGGTGGTTCATCTATATTCTGAAGGATCTCCAACATTCGATTCTTGGTATGCTTTTCGGGCAGGGGCCCAAATAATAGAAGGCAGTGCCACCTTTAGGCTTGAAAATTCTGCGTTGGCAAAGGAGTTTTTGGAACTGTACATAGATGATGTCACCGAATACACCATTGAAGTAAAGGGAAAGAAGTTAGAAGAATGGTTAACCGAAATTAAAAGTAACGCACCGAAGATCGCCGCCTACTGGGGAGATCTTCCTCCGGAAAAGCAGTTTTACCACTTCTCTGATTTCTCCGGCGGAGCATTGCTAATGGTATCCTATGAAAAACTGACTGAAGAAACACGAATGCTCCAAAAACGCTGCGCATCCGTTTTCGAGCTGGCATACAAACGTTTCCTTGATTTACAAGCTAAAGAAACGCACGAAAAGGAATTGCTGGAGGAGAAGCAACGATTAGAGCAAGCGCTTTCCGAGTTGAAAGCCACCCAAGCCCAACTCATCCAATCCGAAAAAATGGCCAGCCTCGGAGAGCTCACAGCAGGCATCGCACATGAGATTCAGAATCCACTAAACTTTGTGAATAACTTTTCGGAGGTGAGTTCGGAGTTGGTTGATGAGATACAAGAGGAAAGAACCAAAAATCAAGGCCTTCGACAAAGCTCAGGGTCAGAACTGACAGCAGAGGAAAAGTTAGAAAATGAAATTCTGCAGGATATTAAGCAGAATCTGGACAAGATCACGCTCCACGGCAAGAGAGCAGATGCGATCGTCAAAGGTATGCTGGAGCATAGCCGTGCCAATAAAGGAGAGAAATCTCCCACCAATCTCAATACCTTGGCCGATGAGTTTGTCCGACTTTCCTATCATGGTTTGCGTGCTAAAAACAAGTCATTCAACGCTGAGTTCACGCTGAACCTCGATCCAGATCTACCAAAAGTCAATGTAGCTGCGGCTGATATCGGACGGGTGATTTTGAACTTGGTGAATAATGCTTTTTACGCAGTTCACGAAAAAGCTAAATCTGGAGTTAAAGACTACAAACCAGAGGTGATTGTAAGTTCTATGAAAACTGAAAAAGGTATTGAGCTATCAGTGCAAGACAACGGCTCCGGTATCCCAGAACACATCAAAGAAAAGATATTCCAACCTTTCTTCACCACCAAACCGACGGGTTCGGGAACTGGGCTAGGCTTGAGTCTGAGCTATGATATTGTGAAGGCGCATGGGGGCGAAATAAAGGTAAAAACAAAGGAGGGTGAGGGAACTGATTTTCAAATACTGCTACCTTTTATCAAATAGGAAAATGAAGTCAACAATTAAGGGAATAATGCATAGAATTTCCATAGGGTTTATCTTCCTAGTGCTAACATGTACTCAAGCTGCCTATGCCCAGCTTTCCGTCAATAACCTAACCTGGTACACTGAGAAAGATGGTTTGCCCGGTACCCAAGTCAATAAAATTATTGTTGATCAATTTGGATACATCTGGATAGGAACTATCAATGGTTTATCACGATATGACGGCTACAATTTCAAACGGTTTTTTCAAAACCCCAATGACCCAGGATCAATAAAGGGTCATGTTATTTGGACATTGTTTGAAGATAGTAAGGGTCAAATTTGGGTAGGATCGCAGCCTGGTAAATTGAATGTATATAACCCCGTGACTCAATCATTCAGACACTATGAATTTACAGATTTGGTGGAATCTGAATTAAATGGTGAGATAGGCATTGTTTCAATCACCGAAGATTCATCCGGCAGAATATATTTTGGAGTTACTTCACTTTACAGTGAAAGTCTTAAATCCACCTTATTATATTTTGATGAAAAAGATAAAAAAGTAAAAAAAGTTATCACACCTGAAGATGTGGTTATTGATAATATCAAAAGCTTAATTACGGACAAAAATGGTAATGTTTGGATAAGTTGTTGGAGCGGAATATTTAAAATAAATAAGGAAGGAAATATTTACAAAGTGACTCCCAACATGCTATCAGGGAGTATATTTTTACAGAATGAATATGAGGATCAACTTTTTAGTGATCCATCAGGGTATGTATGGGGGATTACCAATTTTGCCCGATTATTTCATGTTGATATCGAAACCTATGAAACGGAAATTATCGCACCAATCGGAATTATGGAGGATTATTACTTCAATAATTTGGCAATGGATGAAGATGGCGCCATCTGGTTGGGCACTAACACTGGTTTATTCAAGTTTGACCCCAAGACCAGTGAAGTAACTGAATTTGATGACCTGACAATGAAGGACTATCAATATTCGGCGGTCAATACCCTTGCTATGGATTCCTTCGGTTCGGTATGGATCGGTACCAACAGCACTGGAATGTACAAATATGAGGAACGATCAATTTTCAAATCTTTTGTCAACAAAATCAATGACCCACAGTCCATTACGGGCGGATGGGTTAACAATATGCTTGAGCTTAAAGATGGGAATATCTTGGTTACAACCTCAGGCGGAGGCGTGAATATTGTTGATTTAAAGAAAAATGAAGTCTTCCCTCTTCCCTTCCAAAAATCCCTGCCGGGGACACATACCATTTTTGGTATTATCGAACAATCTATCGGAGAATTTCTTTTTTGTGCCAACAATGGTTTTTTTCAGTTCAGCTACCCCAAAAACCAATTTAAAAGAATCAACCTCCCTGGAATTTCGCCAAACACCTTCATACTTTACTTTCTAAATGACAGCAAAGGCTATCAGTGGGCATTTACCAACCAGGGAATTTATAGGAAAAACTCCCTTGATTCTGATTTTCAAAAAACCGCAATCATTATCGAACCAGAAGATGAGAATAGCTTAAAGGCTGCCACGCGTGCCTATGAAAGCAATAAGTATGGTTTATGGATTATCACAAATGATGGCTTGTTTTTATATGATTACAAATCCAATCGCATTAATCGAGTTGGGCTCGACCCGTCTAAAAGTGATGTATTTGTTACCCAAGATGTCAATGCCCTATATGAAGATTCGGTTGGAACGGTGTGGGTGGGTACTTGGCAGGGAGGGTTAAGCAGGTATGATGTGAAAGAAGGGAAAATCAAGACCTATACCATTGACGACGGGCTGCCTTCGATGAGTATTCAGTCCATCATTGCAGATGAGAAAAACCAATCCCTC
>NZ_JBGTCA010000561.1:0-5289 GCF_041749095.1 Aquiflexum sp.
CTCATGGTCCCATTGCTGGTCCCACTGCCGTCCGACTTGCATGTATTAGGCCTGCCGCTAGCGTTCATCCTGAGCCAGGATCAAACTCTCCATTGTATAGTTTGTTTCGCCACCGTTTTTCAGGTGGCATGTTTCCTGCCCATCTTGATTAAGACACATAAATGTGCCTGTATTGTCGTTTCGTTTCCAGTATTTCAATGAACTTTTCCTCTTCATTAAGAGGCTTGTTTAAGGGCTTATCCTCAAAAGCGAGTGCAAATATCGGAATTAAATTTTAAACTGCAAATCCGGACAGAAAATTGCAAGAATTATTATTAATCCCTTAAATCCAATATTTTTTCAAATTATTAACATCTGTGTCCTTCTAACTCAAATGGGATTGCAAACTTATCGGACTTTAACAACATTACCAAATAGGTAATTCAAAAAACATTAAACTTAACAGGTAAATAACTGTATGTAAGAAGTATATTTTTATTTGGGCGACTTAAAAAGAGGTACAGTACTACATGGCTCCCCGTACATGACTGATTTGGCATAAGGCTGAACAATGGACAGTATCCTTCCATATGCAAATATTGGAACAGGCTGTTTACTACAACCTTTAATGACAACAGGTTTTCCGGAGTATAACATAGGATCGATTTTGGAAAGAGATTTCTCAAACAAATGCTGTTCTAATGACTGAAGATCTCCAATAATGTACTCTACATTTAAGTTGGTCAGATATGTCCCTACCAACATAAAGGCCCAATTGGGTACTATGGCATCTGCACTGCAATGCACTGCAATCAATTTGTCCTTAAATATATTCCAATCCAATTCTTTTAATGCAGCACGGAAATCTTTCTCTCGCAAGACCAACCCTTCAAACAAGAATTCTTTCAAATCAAATACAACCCGCTCTTCTGACCTGTAGAACTCTTCAAGATCAATGGTGACAATTGGGCTATTTGCTACCCTATTTACAATTTCATTCATATGATTAAAGGGTTCTTTTTTGAAGCAATAACCCTGAACTCTTTTAAGTAGTTCGGCTCAAAATAGGCAAGATCCTCAAATTCGTTTTTTTGAAATTTCTCAAATGCCAGTGTCCCCATTGATTTTGAGGAATTCAAAACGTTAGGGAAAACAGCATTTTGATGATCGAGAATCTCTTTCAATTTTTCAACGCCATCACCAATGAAATATACTTTTCCATTATTTAAATACTCCAAAAACGGATTATCATTCAATATTAGAGGATGGGGAGATTCAATTATTTCACCTCTATAAGACACGATGGACGTATAAACCTCCATCCTTCTTGCATCTATCAAAGGTATAATAACATCGCCATCACTACTTACCGGAATTATTTGATGGGCCAAAGCCAATAAAGTATCTACTCCAATGAGCGGGATATCATGGGCGTATACTAAACCCTTGGCAACAGAAACCCCAATCCTTAGTCCCGTATATGAACCTGGTCCCGAAGAAACAGCAACCGCATCGAGATCCTTAGTGTTAATTCCAAGATTTTTGAACAGACTTTCAATTAATAGCAATAGTTTTTTGGCGTGGACATTTTCCTGGTTTAGCTCCATCAAACCTAAAAAATTTCCATTTTGATGCAGGGCCACTGAACATACCGATGTTGCCGATTCTATAGAAAGAATGAGGGCCATTAATTTTGGTTCTTCTTTACAGATGCTGTGAGGATTCTATGTACCTCAGTGGAATTGGAAAGAACTTCCAATGCCGACTTGATCTCATCATCATTTGCCAAAGACGATTCAATAACCCCTTCTTGATAGAAATACCTGGAAACAATTTCCTCTCGCATGGCTTCCTTGATTTCATCCTTGAAAGTGACCAAATCCTGTTCTTTATTATGACTCACCTTTTTCTTAAGATCTTCAATTGTCAATTTAATATCCTCAAAGAATTTTTCCTTTTCAGCGTATTTTTCCAAATCGTTTATAGTCTTCTCAACATAGGTAGTATAGTCATAATCTTTTCCCTCCAACCAATTGACGAATTGATCATATACAGCGTCTGAGACTTCAAAATCTCTGGGACTTCCGATATCACTGTTTTCAATTGAAAATTTATTACCGAAATCAAAAATCAGACTCCTGGCCACAAGACTATAAGTAATCGGAGAATAATTTTTGGCAGCGATCTCTTTGTCAGGCTCAATTCCCGCACCATCAAGAACAACTCTTCCATTTTTTGTTTTGAACTCATTCCTCAAACTATCCGGTATAGAATTAGAATTACCGTTTTCATCTTTCAGACTGTAGTCTATCGCTTGGATGCATCTTCCACTGGGTATATAGTATTTTGCAGTAGTTACTTTAATCTGGGAATTGTAAGAAAGAGGGATGGTAGTCTGCACAAGGCCTTTTCCAAAAGTTTTTCTTCCAATCAAAACTGCCCTGTCATAATCCTGAAGTGCCCCTGCTACAATCTCCGCCGCTGAAGCACTTCTTTCATTGATAAGTACAACCAATGGTATATCTTTATCCAAAGGCGATTTGGTTGTTTTATAAACCATGTTTACACTCTCCAACTTGCCAATAGTGCTCACCACTTCTTTGCCTTTTGGAATGAAAAGATTGACGATTTCCACAGCCTCTTTCAAAATCCCTCCAGGATTGTCCCTCACATCCAACACCAATCTCGTAATCCCTTGGGATTTCAAATCATTCAATGCGTTTCTCACATCTGAAGCAGCATTGGTGGTGAAATCAGAAAGTTTGATATATCCTGTTTGATCATCAATTTTTCCATAGTATGGGACATTGCTGATCACTATTTTTTTTCTGGTCAAATCGACTGAAAGGGTATCGTCACCTCTTTTGACCTGAACAAATACTTTGGTATTTGCAGGACCTTTTAATAGTCGTGAAATATCCGAAGTGAGTTTATCAGTAACGTCAATTGTATCTACCTTGAGTAACTGATCACCTATCCTAAGTCCACCAGCCTGGGCAGGAAAACCTTTATATGGCATCAATATCATATTGACTCCTGTACGGTTTCCGATCAAAGCTCCAACTCCGGCATACTCTCCCGTGGTCAAAAGCCTGAAATCATCAGAATTTTCTTCGGGAATATATTCTGTATAGGGATCAAGTTCCTCTAGCATCGCATTGATACCAATGGTAACCAACTCCTCTGCATCAATTTCATCAACATAATAGGAATCAAGCTCCCTTACCAATGAAGCGAAAATGTCCAGGTTTTTGGCAATAGCAAACAACTTGTCATTTTTACTGACAAAAGAAAAAAGCATCCCTACTGAAAGCAGGATTGCAAAAGTCAATAGAATCGGTTTTTTAATGGTCTGCTTCATGAATAAATATTTCTAATTTGTTAAGATTCGTTAATTGTTGCAAGAATTCTCCTTAGCTTGTTTTGGATGCCCTGAAATGTAGCGATTTCCGATGAAACGTATATTAGGCCAATAATTCTTTTTTGATCCGAAAGGGGTGTTAATAAATGCTTATTGAGTCTATAAGCCTCCTTTATTCTTCTTTTAATAAGATTTCGCTGTACAGCTTTTTTGACCTTCTTCTTTGAAACGGAAAAAAGCACCTGATAGGTTTCCGATTCCAATGAGCCGGTTTCCAATACCAAGACTTTGAACGGATATAAAAAAAAAGAGGAACCTTTGTCAAAAAGTTCCTTGATCAACTTTTGAGAATGTAATCTCTCATTCTTCGTAAGCCTTTTATTCATTGCATATATTTTGACGTATGTAAAAATACGAAAATTAATGCGGGAATTATTTCTTCAATGTTTTCTCTGAAGAAACAGTAAGCTTATGTCTTCCTTTTGCTCTTCTGGACTTCAATACCCTTCTTCC
Source organism: Aquiflexum sp. (assembly GCF_041749095.1). Lineage (GTDB taxonomy): Bacteria > Bacteroidota > Bacteroidia > Cytophagales > Cyclobacteriaceae > Aquiflexum. Next base: position 3,854 of record NZ_JBGTCA010000561.1, read on the forward strand.
GTTGGCAGAGGACATTCTAAGTCTGAAACCATGCTTATTTCTTCTTTTTCTACGAGAAGGCTGAAATGTTCTTTTCATGACGCTATCTTTTTAATATTTTTTGCTTTCCTAATCCAATCCTGAGAGGTATACCCATAAAAGGACTGCAAATATAGATAGCTTTTTTTTATTTACAAACCTGACAATTACTTTTGTTTTAAATCAAAACCCAAAGGTAAATGATTTATACCATTTCCAGAAAATCAATCCCATCACAATTTATTCAGGTCCATCTATCATTGGAATGTCGTGAAAATGAAGTTATTCATCTACAACTACCAACATGGAGACCCGGAAGATATGAATTGACAAATTATGCCCAGTTTCTTAAAGACTTTAAAATAAGTTTTGGAGGAAAGGATATTTTATGGAAAAAAATTTCGAAAGACCTTTGGCAATTTCAAGCTAAAAAAAATGGTAAGTATTCTATTCATTATGAATTCTATTGTAATAGGATGGATGCAGGAGGGTGCTGGTCGGATGAACAGCAACTCTATCTTAATTTCAGCAATTTTGTTTTCGATATCAAGGAGCGCCAAGAAGAGGGAATTGAAATAGAAATCGATCTACCGGATTCATATAAGGTTGCTACATCACTTTTTGAAAATGGGGATTTCAAGTGGACAGCAAGGAATTTTCAGGAACTTATAGACAGTCCATTGATCGCAACTGAAAACCTTGAACATCTTTGCTATCAAATCAATGATTCAATATTCCATATTTGGTTGAATGGTGAAATATTTTTTGACAAAGAAACCTTAAGGTCAGCCTTTCATTCATTTACCCAAGTTCAAATTGAAGCTTTTGGGGAATTCCCGGCAACAGATTATCATTTCATGATCCAACTTTTGCCCTTTAAACATTATCATGGTGTTGAACATGCCTTTTCGACTGTAATAACTTTAGGACCTGCCAAAAGTCTTTCTGAAAAAAAGCAAATGGACGAATTGGTAGGGGTTTGTTCGCATGAGTTATACCATTTTTGGAATGTCTGCAGAATAAGACCAAAACCCATACTCCCTTATGACCTTTCCAAAGAAGTCTATCTTCATTCTGGATTAATCATGGAGGGAATTACTACCTACATGGGAGATTTGTATCTAATGAAATCCGGCTATTTTACATTAAATGATTATTTAGAAGTACTCAAAAAAGATATCCAAAAAGATTTTGACAACTTCGGTTGGAAAAATCAATCCGTAATTGAGTCCAGTTATGACCTTTGGCTCGACGGTTACAAAACAGGCATTCCGGATAAAAAAGTTAGTATTTATACCCATGGCGCTCTGATTTCATTGTGCCTTGATTTAATGCTACTGGACGAAAAAACTTCATTACAGGAAGTGATGAAAGATATGTGGCAAAGGTTTGGCAGAAATCAAATCGGATATTCATTT
>NZ_JBGTCA010000562.1:0-2655 GCF_041749095.1 Aquiflexum sp.
TTGGATTTCAGGGTAACTGAATTCTCCAAAGATGACAAGAGAATTGTCCTTTCCCATACTGCAACATTTAGAGAAGAAGCCAAACCGGCTGCTGCTCCTAAGAAAGCTGCCAAAAAAGCTGCTGCTCCTGCTGCGGACGCCTCTGCTGATAAATCCACTTTGGGTGATATCGATGCCTTGGCTGAGTTGAAGGAAAAGATGGAAGGCGGAAAGAAGTAATCTTTAGAAACTAGAGACAAAGCCTGCCCCGAGTATCGGGGAATCAAGAACCAAGATGGTTCGTTATATATAAAAAGTGTCTGCCGAAAGGTGGGCATTTTTTTTGTGCCTTGCTCAATCCAGAACCAAATCCAAAAATGAGGCAAGTAGATGACATGATCAGATTTTAAAAAATGAACTAAAAATAAAATTTATTTAAAAAGTTTCGTGAAATTGATGGGGAAATGATAAAAATACGCATCATAATTCTTTTGATTTGGGTATCGATCTTTAGTTGCACAAAGCGGGAAAAAAATTCCCAAAACATAGCCGATTCTAACGAATGGGAACTTGTGATTTTGGACTCTATTCAGGTGGATTATTTGGCTAATATCAGAGAGGGGATTTTTAATAATGGAGTTGGTTTGATTAAAGATATTTCTAGTAGTACTTTAATTAAGTTTGACTCAACGGGAAATGTTCTGGTGAAAAAGGAGTTTCCAAAAGAAGGCCCTGGGTCGGTAATGTGGTTGGAAACTTTACTTGAACATGATGGAGAATTCTTTGGAACGACTTCTTTTAAAAATATTTATCATTTCGATGCCGATCTTAATTTAAAAGAAAGTTTGGAAATGCCTTTTGTAGGTGAAGCTAGAGGTGGTGCCTACAACAGAAGAAATATTGCTGTTTTGAAAGAAAAATTGTTGCTATGGTATCCGGGCCGCAATGGTATCAGCCCTTATATTGACCATTTTTATAGAGATTACCCTCTTTTAGAATTGTATGACCTAAATACAAAAACATCAAAACCAGTTGTCAGAACACCTCCGACATCAAAATTTAGCAGTGATCAATTTTTTAATAGGCCCAACATAAATTTCACCATAGAAAACGACAGCTTGTATTTTACCTTTTCCAATGAGGCCATTTTGCATGTATATGCTTTAGGGGATAGTATTACCTGGGAAAGAAGTATTGATATGGAGCCAACCGACTTTAAATTATTCCCGGGGCAAAACACTCCTGTGACATATCGAGAAATGATAAAAATGTTTGAAGCCCAGATTAATGGCATATTTTCAGATTCGGACAATATCATAATCACGTATCATGGTGGAATTGATGGAGACACTTTTGTCAATAACGAATTAATGGAAAAAGAAAATTTTTTCCGATATCCGGAATTCCTTAACAATTATCTCAAAATCTACAGGTATGGATATGGTTGGTCCAATGAGATGATAGTTTCTTCAAAAATAAAATTAATACTCAATATAGAATCTGTGGATAAACCATTCTATGCCTTAAGAGATGATGATTTTCTCGGGAAAGAGCAAGATTACACCACATTTTATAAACTTCAATTGGTCAAAAAATGATCTATTCGGGGAGCTTTATTTCACAAAGATTGATTATTTAATTTGAAGCAAAACGGGGTTTTTTGTCGCATTTTAAATGATTTTTACGTCCCCAATAATATAGATGGTAAGATTCAAATAAATTCTTATCATTTATCAATCAAATTTACCACCTATTATTGAAGTTTTTATGAGTAAACTAGTTGTTTCTTTAAAGTTGTTTTTGTTCCTGTTTGGAGTCCAAACTTCACAAGCCCAAGATTCATTCTATGGCAAAGCCTATTTTGGCACATCGAGTTCGGCCTTAATTTCCAAAAGGGGTCTAGTTGGAACTCCGGGATATAATGTTGAAAGTTTTAAAGAATTAGGGTTTCTATTCGGAAAAGAGGTAAATAAAAAATGGGCTTTTGAAACTGGATTAAATATTGCTACGGCAAATATTTTCATCAGTTCTACTATTGTGACCGATATTTATGTGACAGAATACAATTATCAAATGTTGACTTTTCCATTACTGATGAAATATTCATTGTCGTCTTCTATATATGTCAATGGAGGGCCTTTGTTAGATATTCAAAGATCAGAGAAATCTACTGTCAATCAGTCGGGAATTGGTTATTTGATTGGTATTGGAGCTGAACACTATTTCAATAATGTTGGGATATTTCTAAATCCCCACCTTAAACGGCATGCTGCAATTTCGTTTGATTCATCTAATAACAACCTTACAGAGTTGGGGATTCAACTTGGTGTGGCATATAAATTTTAGGTCATGAAAACATGCTATTCTCTACTTATCGCTATATTCCGTTGATTCAAATAATCTAAACCATTGAACCTGTTCATCATGAAAAATCAAAACAAGCTCAAGAATCTCCTTTTATTGACCACATTGGTCTTTTTACTTTCCTCAAGATGATTTGCCCAAAATTCTTTTTACGGAAAAGTATATTACGGTATTTCTGATGCCGCATTGCTTCTCAGAGAAGAGGTGGTTGGGGGAGGATTAGGTTATGATCCGGAAGGGTTCAGGGAATTCGGGTTTTTGGTGGGTAAAGAATTGGGTAAGAAATGGGCAATTGAAGCTGGATTCAATGCT
>NZ_JBGTCA010000563.1:0-2433 GCF_041749095.1 Aquiflexum sp.
GCAGGACCATGATTAATGCACGGACTATGGTCAATGCGCGGTCCATGGTCAATGGACGAACAATTATTAATGGTCGAACAATTATTAATGCCCGTACGATGCTGAATGGACGAACCATCATCAATTCAAGAACAATTATCAATAGCACCGGGGGTGATGGAGAAGAGGTGGAGGATAATACCTTGGTGATTTTTGGTGAAAAAGATCTGGAACTGGCGGAAGAAGGGGAAAATGAAATGATTGGGAAATATTATGACTTCGGTGCAGAAATAGAGGAAAATGATGATGATTTCAACCTTGAATTCTTCTCAGTAAATATGGTTACCGGAACGGATGTTGGTGCACATTTCATTATTCCAGGAACCTTTGAATGCCGAAACTGTTTTGTTTCCTATCTGCCGGCAGACCTCACCATTATTCCCGCTTCGCTTTCTGCAAAAACAACCGCCAATCCTGACCTGATTGAGTTTGGTGATACTGCACCGGAATATGCAACTGAATTTGAAGGGTTTAAAGTCAGCACCACGTTCCTTGATCCTGAGGGTAATGTTGTGACCCTAGTTGATGACCGGGAATCGGTAGTTACATCTGTTGATTATTCATTACTGAAAGAGGGAGGATCATTCCCAAGCAGTGGATTAATCTCTGCCGGTATTTATGAGGTTAATCCAAATATTAGCCTCATTGAGCCTTCTAATTATATTATAGGCACGATCACTAAGGGTCAGCTAACAGTAGAAAAAGCAACCCCAACCGTAGCCGTTACCGGAGGGACTTTTGAATATGACAGAAACCCCAAGGAAGCTACTGCATTTGCTTATGGAATAGATGGAATAGACGATATCCTTGATATAAACCTAATCACTTTAGAATATGAAGGAACTGGTAAGACCATCTATGGTCCCACTTCTTCAGCTCCTGTATTCCCGGGCACTTACCGAGTGATTGCGAATTTTGCAGGGAATGCAAATTATAACGCATCCAGTTCAGGGTATGCTTCGTTGATAATTGAAGGGTGTGTAAACGAAGCTCCGCAAATGGGTGATTTTAATACGGCAAAGGGGGCGGGTAATACCACTAATCCGGCAACCATAAAAAGGCCTTCCAATACCCAAATCGGAGATTTGTTGATTGTAGGTATAATGTTTGAAAAAGGTCAATCACCTTCCGTTACTCCTCCGGATGAGGATTGGGTACTAATTCAGCGGACCAATCAGCAGAACCATGTTGCGATGGTTACTTATTATAAAGTGGTGAAAAGCAACAATGAGCCGGAGACCTATGGATTCCGAATCAACCAAAGTCCGAAATGGACTATGGGGATTTCAAAAGTGAGCGGTGCTGCCATCAATCATCCAGATGGACCTATCGTTGCATTTAGCGGTGCATCAGGATCCCTGGCATTTATGGCCACAGCACCTTCCCTGACAACCAGTGATTGCAATACCATGGTGATGGTTTTCTACACCAATAAGAAAAATGCCACATGGACGCCACCAGCCGGGACCATAGAGGTTTATGATGATCCCAATAATCAGCAGGGTTTAACTTCTAATATGATGGCGTACTTTATACAAAGTGAACCGGGTGAAACGGGTAATTTGAGTGCCATTGCTTCTTTGAGTGAACACTGGGTGGCTCAGGCAATTGCAATACGGCCTCATGTGACCATCCTGGAATCTGCCAGGACAAAACCTTTGACCAGCGAAGCTGTGACTGAATTGTTTATTTTAGAAGAAATTTCCACGATTCAGCAAGACGAACCATCAGGTGAATTAAAAGCATATCCCAATCCCGTAAAAGACAGACTGAATCTTAGCCTAAGGGGTCTTGTTGAAGAAGAACCTAATGCGTCTTCAATGGTAATTTTGGATGTAATGGGAAGAAACTATCAATTGCCAGGAATATGGCATGAAAATGAGAGCCGTCTGGAGTTGGATTTCTCTCGGATGCATGTTGGGTTTTATATCATCAATATCAATACTATAAATGGGGTGAAATCAATCCGTGTGATCAAACATCCACAGTAAACGTAAAAATCCACAAAAAGCGAAAAAGAATGGTTCATTTTCATTCTTTTTCGCTTTTACCCAAATTCGGTCATTTTATTTAAATGGTCTTCATTGCGTGATTTCAATATTGGGCGAAAAACAGCATACTTGAAAATACAAACATTCCCGCTCTAGAATTAAATTGAAGTGATACCTAAGTACTGATTTAAATAAAAAGTGTATGGTTGCCATTAATTTTTCTGGGTATTTGATAAGGGTGTCAACGTCAAATCGGATAATAATATAGCAGTCAGCTGCTTGTCAAACTTAAGATGCCTTTTTGACAAGACCAAGACAGAAAGTCTGAATAAATAGGACTTAAGGCAGAATTTGTGAAGGATTTAAAACAGCTATCCACAGATAAATTTTTATCAGGATATTG
>NZ_JBGTCA010000564.1:0-3628 GCF_041749095.1 Aquiflexum sp.
TTCTGTCGGTATCCTGTTCCCAAACCAATGTTGATAAAATCATCATCAGGGGAATTCTTGGTAAAGACCTTGATCATTCCACCAGCAAAATCACCAGGAACTTCTGGGGAAGCTGATTTATAAATCAACATCCTGTCAAGATTATCACTTGGTATCAGATCAAAAGAAAAAGTTCTTTTATCTACTTGTGTGGTCGGGGCAATGGAATTGTTGATCATTACCACATTGTAGCGATCATCCACACCACGAACCCTGACAAATTTGTTGTCAACAATGCTCACTCCGGAAACACGCTTCATTACCTGTGCGGCATTTCCATCCTGAGAAAGTCTGATTTGATCTGCTGAAATACCCGATACAACCTGAAGTGATTTTCGTATTTCAGATACTATGGCAATGTTCGAACCTGTTTCTCTTGTGGCTATTACAACCACTTCATTCAGGTCATCAAGATCTTCATCTAAGACCACATCAATTACCGTTGCCTTTTCTGAGACTACCAAAACATCCTCAAACCTGAGCGTCTTGTATGAGATAAAGGAAACGATAATGTTGTGCTTACCAGGTTCGACTTTAGGAATCTCAAAATCTCCGTCAAGTCCTGTGGCGACCCCGAGCATGGTCCCTTCGATTCTAACATTGGCTCCGATAATTGTCTCACCAGTTCGTCCATCAGTGACGACACCTCTAATGCTTCCGGATTGGGCTCTTGCAAAGCCTAATATAAAGAAGGAAAGAAGTGATAAGTAAATTAGTTTTTTCATTTGTTTTAAAATTTGTACAGCAGCAATTTTTAACTCCACAAAATTCAACAGTAAATGTTAATTGAGAGCGTTGTGAAAATTATCAATTCATTAATAAGAGGTGGACAAAAAAAAACAGTCATCACAATTTTTTAATATTGCAATGACCGTTTGACGTAAACAAAAAGGATTTATCCGAATATCAGTTTGTTTTTAAGCTATTTCAATGTTACGGATTTGTTAATAGGAATTTTGTCCAAAAACAGACGCACCAGATCACGGGTGCTGACATTGTCAGCTTCCGCCTCATAATTGAGAATTAATCTATGATTTAATATATCTTCTGCCACAGCTTTGATGTCCTCAGGAAGTACATAATCCCGGCCATCCATATAGGCAGCAGCACGGGAAGCCAAATGTAAATTGATACTTGCCCTTGGTGATACACCAAATTGGATATACTTGGCTTCGTCTTTCATTCCATATTTTTCAGGTGATCTCGTGGCAAATACCAATTCAATGATATAGTTTTCCAAAGGCTCGGCTATTTTGACTTCATTGATCTGATTCCTGATCGCAAAAATATCCTCTTTGGAAAGGACTGCATTGACTTCAGAACTGAATGACATATTGGCCATTCGGCGCATGACTTCCATTTCGTCTGCTTTGGAAGGGTAGTCAATATGAACTTTCATCATAAACCTATCCACCTGTGCTTCTGGTAAAGGATAAGTTCCTTCCTGATCTACAGGGTTTTGGGTGGCTAATACCAAAAATGGTCTGTCCAATTGAAAAGTGGTTTCACCGATGGTCACTTGCTTTTCCTGCATGGCCTCCAATAAGGCCGACTGTACTTTGGCAGGAGACCTGTTGACTTCATCTGCTAAAATGATGTTGGCGAAAATAGGTCCTTTCTTGACCTCAAAACTTGCTTCCTGTTGATTGTAAATCATCGTTCCCACGAGATCCGAAGGTAGCAAATCCGGTGTAAACTGAATTCTTTTGAAATCGAGGTGTAAAACCCTTGCCAAGGTATTAACCGTCAAGGTCTTCGCCAATCCCGGAACACCTTCCAATAGAACGTGCCCATTGGTAAATAAGCCAATCAACAACCTATTGACCATCCGGTCCTGACCTACAACTACTTTTTTTACTTCTTCAATGACCTGTTGGATCTTGTCCTGATGCATGGAATATTTTTAATTTAATTATTTGAATTATTTAAATAAGGAGATATACAGTTGAAATACGGTAGAAATAATTAGAAATAGTATTTAGGACTATCCCTTTTTATTTAAATCAAACTTGTTTGGTTTAATTTCTAAAGTCTTACGTCTCACATCTCACGTCTTATGTCTTAAAGAGGGCTAAATTATAACAAAAATACCCTTTATCCCAATTTCTGATTTTCCTTATTGATGGATGGTAGGGAGGGTAAAGTGTTTAATTAGTTCATTTAAATAGAATACCTCAAAAGACTGTGTTGTTTAGGATCAGACCCATCTCACATTTTGATTTTTATATTTAATAATTTATATAATTCCTCTTTTTCATATTCTCTAAACTCCCCAACTTCAAAACCTTCAATATTCAGGGATTCAATGGACCACCTGACCAATCTCAATGTGGGTAACCCAACTGCGGCGGTCATTTTACGGACCTGACGGTTTTTACCTTCTATCAGTTTCAGCTCTATCCAGGAATCAGGAACGGATTTTCTATATCTGATGGGAGGGTTTCTTTCCGGTAATATTGGCGGTTCCATCAAATGTTTTGCAAAAGCTTTTTTCGTCCTATATAACTTACCATCAATATTGATATCAACGCCAGATTCCAATGATTGAACCGACTTAGCATCAGGAATCCCCTCTACTTGGGCCAAGTAAGTCCTGATGTGGCGAAACTTGGGATCGAGCAAATGATGGTTGAGGACTTTGTCATCCGTCAATAAAAGCAGTCCCTCCGAATCCTTATCCAACCTCCCCACAGGATAGACTTCTTTTGGAAAATCTCCAATATCCTTCAATGTGCCCTTATCCCCTGAAAACTGACTGAGAATACCAAAAGGTTTATAAATAACGAAGTATCTGTAATTGGTCATTTTTGGGAAAATTCGTTACGAATGTAGCTTTTTCTTTACAAAAGGCATTTCTGGATTACTAAAGAAGACGGGAGACTGAAGACAGGAGACGGAAGAAATTCTGATATCTAGCCGAAGTTTATACTTTTGAGTAAAAAATTATTTGAACCAATGAAGAGATTAATTTGATTGAACCACAAAAGAAACAAAAGCGAACAAAAGATTCACTTTTAATCCTTTATTTTGTTCACTTTTGTAACTTTTGTGGTTCGTAAAAAAAGTCAACTTCCGCAACCTATGCAGTCAAAATGACTGTCCTTAGGTTTTATACCTTTCAGTTGCATTTCCAGATTATGGATCCTGTCCCGGGCTTCCATATCCTGAAACATGTCTCCTGTAAGGTTTGATTTTAGGTCTTCGATTTCCTGCTCAATGGCAGCTTTTTGTTGTGTAGTCATGACAAATGGATTAAGTTGATAGCAAAGGCAATATAAAAAAGTTCTTGAAAAAAATAGATTACCAGATTCACAGTTTAAACAAAAATCCGCATATCTGCATAAAACTAAATCTGAAATCTAAAGTCAAAAATCTTCAATCACTTTATTGGAACAATCTTCTCCAATATTTTGTAAAATAAAGTAGCTGTAATCTTCTATTTTTGACACAAAGAAAAAACCCATGGAAAAAGATACCCTTAAAACCCTCATCGAATTCAGAAAAACTTTACACCAATACCCTGAGATTTCCGGTGAGGAAAAAGAAACCGCAAAAAGGGTTTTGACATTTTTCAAAGACTTAAATCCAA
>NZ_JBGTCA010000565.1:0-1780 GCF_041749095.1 Aquiflexum sp.
TTTTGGATTTCAAAAATGTGGCCCATAGGATGGAAAATGTGGCAAATATCAACGGGGTTTCCTTTGTGAATGACAGCAAAGGCACTAATGTAGATGCTACCGCTTATGCATTGGACAGTTATTCCAATCCTTTGATATGGATAGCGGGAGGTGTAGATAAGGGCAATGATTACAAAGTGCTTTTTCCCATTGTGAGGGACAGGGTAAAAATCCTGATCTGTTTGGGAAAGGACAATGAAAAATTGAGAAAAGCATTTGAAGGGGTAATCCCTGTCATCAAAGAAACTCAGCGCATTGAGGAAGCTGTCGGTTGGGGTTTGGTTATGGGAAATAATGGGGATGTTGTCCTTCTTTCTCCTGCCTGTGCAAGCTTTGATCTTTTCAAAAATTATGAAGACAGAGGTAATCAGTTCAAATCAGCTGTTGAGGCACTTAAAAGTACGGTATTATGATGCAGGATATAAAACTTTGGTTTGACCGGAATCTGAAGGGTGACCCAATTATTTGGGGTATCGTGATCATTCTTTCTGTCATCAGTATTGTGGTTGTGTATTCAGCCACTGGTTCTTTGGCCTATAAATACAAAGGAGGAAATACAGAAAAATACCTTTTTGACCATTCCATGATGGTAGTGGCAGGATTACTGGTCATGTGGTTTGCACATAAAATTCCTTATAAGACTTTTGGTCTGATCGGGAAGTTTTTGCTGTTGATCGCTATTCCACTGCTGTTTTTCACCTATCTCTTTGGATCCACTGTCAATGAGGCAAACAGATGGTTGACCATACCCGTGATCAACAAAGCCTTCCAACCTTCAGATATTGCTAAACTGGCCTTGATTGCAACCCTTGCCAGTTTATTGGCAAGGAAACAAAAAAATATTGCCGATTTCAAAAACTCCTTTATCCCAATGATGATCGTCATCGGTGTGGTTTGTGGCTTGATTGGATTGGCAAATATGTCTACAGCAGTGTTGTTGTTTGTCACCTGTTTATTACTTCTGTTGATCGGAAGGGTTCCTCTCCGGCATATCATGCTCGTGGTTTTACTGGGAAGTCTCTTTTTGACTACCTCGGTATTTATCGGACAGCGGGGAGGAACTTTCTTTTCTCGTATTGAAAATTTTGTTTCAGGTGAAGAGATTCCTTTTCAGGCAGAGCAATCATTTATTGCCATTTCCACAGGTGGAGTTACAGGCAAAGGACCTGGGAAATCCGAGCAAAGAAACACTTTACCCCATCCTTATTCAGATTTCATTTATGCAATTATCATTGAGGAATATGGCTTGGTGGGAGGTGCTACGGTATTGTTCCTTTACCTGGCTTTACTCTTCAGGGGTATGCGCATCGTCGCATCTTCGACCAAACCATTTGGAGGATTACTCTCCGCAGGTTTGAGTTTTGCCTTGGTTTTGCAGGCAATGGTCAATATGGCTGTGGCAGTGGGCCTAGGTCCAATTACAGGATTGCCTTTGCCGCTATTGAGTATGGGAGGTACCTCCTTGGTGTTTACAGGATTTTCATTGGGCATCATCTTGAGTGTGAGTAGAGGAGACCATCAGGACATGGTCGAAAGCCCTGCGGAAGGAAATAATAAAATCAGGAAGTCATTCCAAACAGCATGACAAATTGAAAAACAACGAAGCACCATATCGGATCATGATCAGCGGAGGAGGCACAGGAGGCCATATCTATCCGGCTATTGCCATAGCCAATGCCTGGAAAGAAAAGCATCCTGATGCTGAGATCTTGTTTGTAGGTGCGGAAGGGAAAATGGAAAT
>NZ_JBGTCA010000566.1:0-9345 GCF_041749095.1 Aquiflexum sp.
TCCCTACTTTCATGGACATCCCCTGGAATCCAATATGGGCCATATTGTGTTGCCCACAGGCATTCATACAGCCGGAGATTTTAATGGTCAGGTCTTTGTTTTTGAGGTACTGCGGATATTCAGCCAAAATGACTTTTTCCAGTTCCTTGGCAATACCTGTACTGCTTGCAATCCCAAGGTTACAGGTGTCTGTTCCCGGACAGGCAGTGATGTCTGCAAAACTATCGTAGCCTGCATCAGCCAAGCCTATTTTCTTCAATTCTTGATAGAAAAACGGCACTGCTCCAACCTGTACATCCCGGATGAGGATGTTTTGTCTCAAGGTAAAACGTACCTCATTTCCTGCATATTTGCTTACCAATTTTGCCAATTGTCTGGCCTGATCGGTATAAAAATCACCCAAGTGAACTTTCACTCCAATGGATACAAATCCATCCTGCTTTTGGGGAAGCACATTTGTCAGTTTCCATTGCTCATAGGCCAGATCCAAAGGCTCCTCAACCAAAGGAAATTCAGGCCGGGGAAGCCCTTTGGATTCTTCATAGGTCTGAGCGTCAATGGGATATTTTTTGTAAGGCAAAGCCTGTCTTTCTTCTTCGACCAATTTTAGGAATTCTTCGATCCCTAAATCATTGATCAAAAACTTCATCCTTGCTTTTAATCTTCTGGAACGTTCGCCATGTCTGTCAAATATTCTTAGAACTCCTTCAATAAAAGGAATCAATTCATCAGTTGGTAAAAACTCGGTAATCTGATCAGCATGTCTTGGCTGTGACCCCAAGCCTCCACCTAACAGGATTTTGAATCCTCTTATTTCCTTTCCGTCTTCGGTTTTTAATCGGGGGATAAATCCCAAATCGTGCAAATAGGTCAATGCAGTATCTTCTTCCGAGGCAGAGAAAGCCATTTTGAATTTTCTGCCCATTTCCTGGCAAACAGGATTTCTTAAAAAATATTTAAAAACCGCATCGGCATAGGGAGTCACATCAAATGGCTCCTTGGGATCCACACCGGCAGTTTCTGATGCTGTTACATTTCGGACAGTGTTGCCACAAGCTTCCCTTAAAGTCACATCGTCTTTTTCCAATTCCGCCCAAAGTGCCGGAGTCTCATCCAGGCTGACGTAATGGATCTGAATATCCTGCCGGGTAGTAATATGTAGCCTTCCTGTGGAATACTTATCTGAAACATCTGAAATACGTCTCAGCTGTTCCCCTGTGGTTTTTCCATAGGGCAACTTGATACGGATCATCTGAACCCCTGGCTGCCTTTGACCATAAACTCCCCGGGCAAGCCGGAGGCTACGGAATTTTTCCTCATCTATTTTTCCTTCTCTGAAAAGTGTGATTTTTCTTTCCAGCTCAAGTATGTCCTTTTCCACAATGGGATTTTCGATTTCCGTTCTGAAGCTTTGCATAATTTTAATCTTTGTCCCTACTGAGGGAATGTGGTGTTATGGTTGTCAATCTGTCGACATTTATTTGCCAGCAGTGAAATAAGGTTGAGATATACTTTGCGCAATATGCCTTCGGCGAAATAAATTGGCACCAATATGAGCTTGTTAGGCGGTCAGATGCTTTTTTTTATATTTCAATTTATTTCCACTTATTTCTATTTATTTCAGTTTTATTCAATAAACCCTACACTCACGGTATCATAGCTGCCTTCATCAATAAGGATAAAGCTGCCGTTGAATTTATTTTGGGTATAACTATCAAAGTGGATAGGTTTACTTAATCGTAAATTCACTTTTCCGATGTCATTAAGTTTCAGTTGCTGCGCAGGTTCTTCTCCCGAGAAGTCTGTATGGATGAGGGATTCGATGCTGTCAACTTTTGCCAAAACCCGGTTTACGCCGTGCTGAAGTGTAAATTTGTCACCAACCCTCAAAGGCTTGCTGTTGACCTGACAGATCGTTGCAGCTATTTGATTTTCAGATTTGGGAAGCTCATTTGATTTGACCAGCATATCTCCCCTACTGATATTTACCTCATCCTCCAGTGTTATGGTCAGAGAGGAACCAGGAGTAGCAACTTCATATTCCTGATCAAATAAACTGATGGATTTGATTTTGGATTGGGTTAAGGATGGCAGTACTGTCACCTCATCACCCACTTTTAGATTTCCTCCATACAGCACTCCTGAAAAACCCCTGAAGTCATGAAATGCTTCGGTTTTGGGACGGATGACATACTGAACGGGGAAGCGGGCAACGGAACTTTCCTGTAAATCCTCGGTTTCCAAAACCTCCAAATGATCCAATAAGGTGTTGCCCACAAACCATGGCATCAACTCGGATTGCCTGGCAATATTTTCTCCCTTTAAAGCCGAAATGGGAATAAAAGTAATTTGTTCTGTGTTGAAGTTACTTTTCTCCACTAGGGCTTCAAAGTCTGCTTTTATTTTGAGATAAACATCTTCATCATAGTCAACCAAATCCATTTTATTGATCGCCACTACAACATGGCTGATGCGTAGCAAGTTGCTGATAAAGAAGTGTCTATATGTTTGCTCAATAACACCTTTCCGGGCATCAATCAATATGATGGCAACCTGGGAAGTGGATGCGCCTGTCACCATGTTACGGGTATACTCGATATGGCCGGGAGTATCGGCAATGACAAAATTGGTTTTGGCCGTATTGAAGTAAATATGTGCTACATCAATTGTAATACCCTGTTCCCTTTCTGCTACAAGACCATCTGTTGCCAAAGAAAAATCCAGGTAATCAAAGCCACGCTGACGGCTGGTTCTTTCTATAGCTTCCAACTTATCAGTGGTCAGTGATTTCGTGTCATACAGCAACCTACCGATGAGGGTGCTTTTCCCATCATCCACCGAACCTGCTGTGGCTATTTTTATGAGTTTTTTACTTTCCATATTTTAGATATGAGACCTGAGACATAAGACGTGAGACTTGGTCTTTTCATCACTTTTAGCTGATATTTTTAATGCTACGAAGGCACGAAGACTTCTTGATTTTATTTCTAAGACTCTAAAAAGCAGTCTGAAGACTGCAAGTTTGTGGTCCAAGACTGAAGTCTTGAACCATCTGAGTCTTGGTACTTTATACTTTGTACTTTCAAATCAAAAATACCCAACCTTCTTCCTTTTCTCCATTGCTGCTTCAGACCTTTTGTCGTCAATTCTGGCACCTCTTTCTGAGATGGTAGAATCCCTGATTTCGGCAACCACGGCGTCTAAAGTCTCAGCTTCCGAGAGCACTGCTGCAGTACAGGTCATGTCCCCAACCGTTCTGAAACGGACCATTTTTTCAAATACCTCCTCGTGGTTTTCCCTGTACACATGTTCATTGGCTGTCCAGATCAGTCCATCACGGAAGAAGACCTCTCTTTTGTGCGCAAAGTATATGGAAGGTATTTCGATATTTTCTGTTTTGATATATTCCCAAACATCAAGTTCTGTCCAATTTGAAATAGGAAAAACACGGACATTCTGTCCTTGGTGAATCTTGCCATTGAGCATGTCAAAAAGCTCAGGGCGTTGGTTCTTTTCATCCCATTGTCCAAAGTCATCCCTCACGGAAAAAACCCTTTCCTTGGCCCTTGCTTTTTCTTCATCCCTTCTTGCACCGCCAATACATGCATCGAATTTGAATTCTTCTATCGCATCCAATAAGGTGGTAGTCTGTAAAGTGTTTCGGCTGGCATACCTGCCTCTTTCTTCAGTGACTTTACCTTGATCGATCGAATCCTGAACGTTTCTGACTATCAGTTCCAATCCCAATTCTGCCACCAATTGATCCCTAAACTTAATAGTCTCGGGAAAATTATGCCCTGTGTCAATGTGCAAAAGCGGAAAAGGAATCCTTGCCGGATAAAATGCCTTTTGGGCTAGCCTGACAAGAGTAATGGAATCTTTCCCTCCGGAAAATAATAGAACAGGTTTTTCAAACTGCGCCGCTACCTCTCTCAGGATATGAATTGATTCTGCTTCTTTCGGATTTGGTATTAGTAGGTTTGACATGGCAATTCTGATGTTTAATGTTTCAATTTCTTTTTACTTCATCATTCTACATTCATTATTCGATGTTCATTATTCAAATTTCGAATGATGAATGATGAATGATGAATTTCGAAGTCTTGCATCTTGTGTCTTGCATCTTGCGTCTTATCTCGCATGCAACCCACACTCCTTTTTTGACTCTTCCCACCACCATCTACCTGCCCGGGCATCTTCTCCAGTTGATATGGCTCTTGTGCAGGGCGCACAGCCAATGCTGACAAATCCACGGTCATGCAATGGGTTGTATGGAATTTTATTTTCTTTGATATAAGCAATCATTTGATCATAGGACCAGTCCAGCAAGGGATTGAATTTGATAATGTTGTTTCCTTCATCCCATTCAATTTTCCTCATCGAAGAACGGTTGGCACTCTGCTCAGCACGCAGCCCTGTGACCCAAATACTATTTCCTGCCAAAGCTCTTTTTAAAGGCTCCACTTTGCGGACATAGCAACAGGACTTTCTGTTTTCAACTGAATCATAAAAACCATTGATCCCTATTTTATCCACCAGATTTTCAACGGATTGCCTTTCAGGATATAAAATCTTTATTCTCATTTTGTATTTACTTTCTGTTCTTTCAATCAAGTCCAATGTTTCCGGAAAAAGTCTGCCTGTATCCAAAGAAAAAATATGGATAGGAAGGTTGTTATCTGCAATCAATTGGGTGATTACCTGATCTTCCTGTCCCAATGAAGTTGAAAAGACTACTTTTCCGGGAAAAAGATCTGACAAAAAGCCAAGAGCCTCTGCTGGACTTAGCTTTTCAACTTTTTCACTTAGTTTATGCAAATTCGTTTTTAGGCTCATCTTTTTCGACTTTTGTGGCACCTTCCCAGGCACGCTCGTGGAGATAATAAAGGGCTATTTTGGTGACTACTTCAATGGAACCGATAGACAGTGCCATCACCAATTGGCCTGTTACAAAAAATGAAATCACCATGGTGTCGATGGTACCGACAATTCTCCATGAGATGGATTTGACAAAACTCTTGACATTGGTGTCCTGACCTTTGTTGTTTACAAACCATTTTTTAAGAGGCTGATCTAGAATCATACATTATTTATTAATCTCAGAAACAAAAGTATATAAAACCTATAAATATTATAGGGTAAATGAGTAAAAAATTTTACTCTTTATCCAAAATATCTGATAAAGACTTGTTTTCCAATACATTAAGCATCTCGTCTCTGACCTGTATCATTACTTTGTTAAGACCACATTTGACTTCATTTTTACATTCCACACATGGTTCGTAATAATTGAGGCTCACACAGGGCAATAAGGCTATAGGTCCATCAAGCAAACGGATCACCTTAGAAAGCGGTACATCTTTGGGTTCTTTGATCAGGTAATAACCTCCGCCCTTTCCTTTCTTGCTACCAAGGATACCGGCTTTCTTTAACTCAAGTAGGATATTTTCTAAAAACTTATGGGAAATACCATATTCTTCGGATATATCCTGGATCAAAACAGTTTTTTGGTCTCTATGCTTGCCGAGGTAGGTCAGGGCGTGAAAAGCGTATTTGGTTTTTTTGGATAGCATAAGTACAAAAATAGAGGAAAAATCGGGATGGCAAAGGGTGGAAAATTGGAAGATTAAAAATTGGAAGAACTTGTCCGACGTGGCGGACAGGAAAATTAGCGGAATAGAGACTAGGTCCGTTTCGAACTCAGTTTTAGATACAGCCCTTTGGAGCTTTAACAACCCCAAAGATCTTTTACCAAAATTTTCCACAAAATAAAACTCATAATATTTAATCCCAATATTGATTTTACTATGTGATCTCCTAAATGTATGATGAGGCATTTATACTTCCTCTATGATTTTACTTAAAGTTTTGTTATATAAAAATGACCTTTAAGTACACCTTGACGTACCTAAAGGTCAATTAACTCATGGAATCATTTTGATTTAAATCTTGGAGGTTTTTTTCAAACCTCTAAGATTTAAATCAACTCCACACTTCTTTTCAAAAACTCTGTCAGGTCTTTACCTGTCAACATACCTTGAGACAATAAGGCCAAATCAAATGCTTGCTTTGCAAGTTTGCTTTGTTCTGCCTCATCTTCTGACTTGAGAAGCTTATCAACAACCGGATGATTTCCGTTGATGGCTACCTTGTAATGGTCAGGTATCGCTCCGTAGAAACTCATGCCGCCTCCCATCTGTGCCATGTCCTTCATCCTGCGCATAAATTCCTCCATGGTCACTGTCACAGGCATTTCCTCAGGGCTTAATCCTTCGACTTCCACGGTATAATCTTTATTGCTGATTGCTTTTTCAAAGATTTCTTTGACCTTAGTGGATTGTTCTTCTGTCAACAAGTTGGCATAAGTATCATCTTTTTGGATCAGTTTTTCTGCTACATCAGCATCCACCCGCTTAAGTTGGGTCTTCTCCTCTTTACCTTCCACATGTTGGATAAAGTGGCTGTCAATAGGAGAATCCATTACCAGGACATCATAATCTTTTTTGTTGGCAGATTGGATAAATCCATCCTGTTTGTTGACATCCGTGGCATAGAGATATACTGTCTGCTCATTTTTGTCTGTTTGAACAGCCTTGACTTTTTCTTTGTATTCCGGCAGGGTAAAAAATTCACCTTTGGTATTTTTCAGCAATGCGAAATCTTTGCCTTTTTCGGCAAATTTATCCTCGCTGATCATTCCGTATTTAACAAAGAGACCGATATCATTCCATTTCTCTTCATAGGCTTTTCTGTCTTTCTTGAAGAGTTCGCCCAATTTGTCAGCTACCTTTTTGGTAATATAACTGTTGATCTTTTTCACATTGCTGTCAGCTTGCAAAAAGCTCCTTGACACGTTCAAAGGAATATCTGGGGAATCAATTACACCGTGCAATAGCATCAGGAATTCAGGCACAATGTCTTTTACCTCATCCGTGATGAACACTTGACGGCTGAAAAGTTTGATCTTGTTTTTCTGGAATTCAAAATCGTTCTTGATCTTGGGGAAATACAACACTCCGGTCAGGTTGAATGGATAATCCACATTCAAATGAATCCAGAACAAGGGATCCTCACCCATAGGATACAATTGCTTATAAAAATCCAAATAATCCTCATCTTTCAGGTCATTGGGAGATTTGGTCCAGATAGGTGTGGTAGTGTTGATGATATTGTCCACTTCCACGGATTTCCATTTTTTCTTGCCTTCCTCATCTTCTCCATCCTCCACACTTTCAGATTTTGTTCCGAATTTGATGGGAACAGGAAGAAATTTACAGTATTTGTCCAAAATCCCCTGAAGCTTCCACTTGTCCAGAAATTCCTCTGAATCTGCATTGATAAATAGGGTTACTTCAGTTCCCCGCTCTGTTCTGTCACTTGGAGTGATTTCAAATTCAGTGCTACCATCACAGGTCCATTTGGCTGCCTCTGCACCTTCCTGATAGGAAAGGGTATTGATTTCCACTTTGTCAGCGACCATAAAGGCAGAGTAGAAACCCAAACCGAACTTGCCGATGATTTCATTGGCGTCTTTGGCATCCTTGAATTTCTCCACAAACTCGGCCGCTCCTGAGAAAGCAATTTGATTAATGTACTTTTTGATTTCTTCTGCCGTCATCCCCAAACCTCTGTCGGAAATGGTGATGGTTTTTTTGTCCTTGTCAAAGGCTACTTCTACCGTAATGTCACCAAGTTCCCCGGCATATTGGCCGAGTGTGGCAAGTCTTTTGATTTTTTGCGTGGCATCCACTGCGTTGGAAACCAATTCCCGGAGAAAAATCTCATTGTCAGAGTATAAAAACTTCTTGATGATCGGGAAAATATTCTCGGTATGTATCGAGATGGTACCTTTTTCCTGCATAGCTATCGTTAGTTTAAGTTAAATAACATTTGTAATGACACATCCTTATCAAGCGCTGTTCCAAACAGGCTTTGGTGTCATTTTGGCAGACCTTAAATGAAATACAATGGAAATATTTAAAAACACATTGAAATAGAATTGATTAGAAACGCATTACTGATTCGTCAAACTTCCAACCTCCTACTTCGTTCTTCATTCTTCGTTTTCACTTCCAACTCCCTTACTTCCCACTTCCAAACTTCCAAACTTCTTTCCCTATCTTTGTCCCATGCTCAAAGAAATTGCTGTACTTATCCAAAAAGAAATCACCCTTGAATGGCGTCAGAAGTATGCTCTGAACGGAATTCTTTTGTATGTAGTCTCAGCGGTTTTCATCACCTATCTTAGCGTGGGAGCAAAACTAGGCAATATTGATATTCCGACCTGGAATGCCTTGTATTGGATCATTATATTGTTTTCTTCAGTCAATGCTGTCGCAAAAAGCTTTGTTCAGGAACATCAGGGCAGACAGTTATATTACTATATGATCGCCTCACCCGAGTCCATCATCATATCTAAAATGATATACAATACCCTTTTGACCTTAATTTTAGCTCTGTTGGGGTATTTGGTGTTCATCATCATCCTTGGTAATCCTGTGGCAGATCAGGGATTGTTTTTATTAAATCTTATTTTGGGTGCAGTTGGTTTTTCGGCTTGTCTTACTATGGTTTCAGGAATTGCCTCCAAAGCCGGCAACAATGCCACCTTGATGGCTATTTTAAGTTTTCCGGTGATCATCCCCATTCTATTGATGGCCATTCGGGTTTCTAAAAATGCCATTGATGGTTTGGATTGGTCAGTAAGTGTGGATAAAATTGTAACCCTTCTGGCGATCAATGCGATTATTGCGGTGACAGCATATATTTTGTTTCCATATTTGTGGAGAAGCTAGGGGAGAGAGCTCGCAAAAAAATTTGATCCCGCGAAGACGCTAAGGCGCAAAGAAATTTTTTTAAAATTTAGAAGTAACATAATTTGTCTGTAATTTCTTAGAATTGAATCCTTCGGGTCATCATAATCAACTCATTAAAGAAATGATATAAAGGCATATTATAATTTAATTAACTTTTTTCTTTGTGCTTTTGTGTCTTTGTGGGAATTCTAAATCATTCCAAATTCTTTGCGCCTTAGCGTCTTTGCGGGAAACCTAACCCCTTTTATTTTTTTGCGCTTTAGCGCTTCCCGATACTCGGGACAAGTTTTGCGGGAAACCACCAACCTTACCCCAACTTATATTACAAAAAGCACAGGAATCAGGAACTTATGACTTATTTTTGCGATTGAGTTAGCAAAATCCCTGAAATGAAAAAAAGCTGGTGGAAAATCCTCACTATCGTCTTATTGGCATACACCATCACAGCAGGACTTCTCCTTGATGTACCTCGATTACCCATTCTCAACGAAACCATCCGGGCTTTATATTTCCATGTCACCATGTGGTT
>NZ_JBGTCA010000567.1:0-2432 GCF_041749095.1 Aquiflexum sp.
TCAAAGTCACAAATCTAATATCTTATCCTTATTATTTCGGGACTAAAATCTTCCTTGTAATTTAATGGAACATTCCGCCTATATATTTTGTCATTTAAGGTAGTTGCATTCCTCTATTTTTGAAATACAAAAAACCATGGAAAAAGATACAATTAAAACCCTCATAGAATTCAGAAAAACTTTACACCAATATCCGGAGATATCAGGTGAGGAAAAAGAAACTTCAAAAAGGGTTTTGACATTTTTCAAAGACTTAAATCCAAGTAAGGTAATTCAAAAACTTGGAGGACATGGTTTGGCTATTATTTATGAAGGAAGAGAGGATGGCCCGGTTTCTCTATACCGTTGTGAATTGGACGGCTTGCCCATCAAAGAAGAAAACAACATCAAACATGCCAGCACAGTTGCAGGTAAATCACATGTCTGCGGACATGATGGGCATATGGCCATCATCAGTGGCTTGGGCATTCACCTTTCCAAAAACCCTCCCTCTAAAGGGAAAGTGGTTTTGTTGTTCCAACCGGCAGAAGAAACGGGCGCAGGAGCTGAAGCAATCCTCAAAGATCCGAAGTTCAAGGCCATCAATCCGGATTATGCTTTTGCGCTTCACAACTTACCCACATTTGACAGCAAGCAGATTATTCTAAAGAAGGGAGCTTTTGCAGCAGCTTCGGTTGGTATGACCGTTCATTTAAAAGGAAGAAACTCACATTCGGCCCATCCTGAGGCAGGCAATAGTCCGGCTGAAGCCATGGCCAAAACCATAGTGGCATTGGAAAGACTTCCTGATGCGATGAAAAAATTTACTTTGGTCACAGTCATTCATGCACAATTGGGTGAAATAGCTTTCGGTACAACCCCCGGTGAGGCGTATGTGAGGGCTACTTTAAGAGCACACGAAAATGAAACGAGGGATCTCTTGGTCTCATACGCAGAAAAGCTCATGGCTCAAATCGCCAAAGAATATGGCCTTGGTGTCACTTTTGAATTTACAGAAAGTTTTGCTGCCACCCACAATGACGAAGATGCCTGGAATCTTGGCAATGAAGCTGCAAAAAAACTCAAGCTCAAAACCAAGCACATCCGCATACCTTTCAGATGGTCTGAGGATTTTGGGTTGTTTTCAAGCCAAACCAAAACCTTGCTTTTTGGACTGGGATCAGGGAAGAAACAACCTCAATTGCATGAACCAAATTATGATTTCCCTGATGAACTCATCCCCGTTGGTGTCGGAATGTTCAGAGAAATCATTCACGAACTTCATGAATAAAAACAGGATCAGGCAACCATTTCCCTTTCCCTTGAGGAAAGTATAGGTTCTGCTATTTCTTCATTCCTACCTGCGTTCTTTAAGAATAGATAATGAGACTTTAACGCACTCATAAAAGTATCATTTTCATTATAGGGCAGATCAAATTCATGTGCAGTTTTCTTGACAATGTCTGAAATGGCAGGATAATGTATGTGACAGACTTTTGGAAAAAGATGGTGCTCCACTTGAAAATTTAACCCTCCACACAGAAAAGCTGCGATTTTACTTTTTCTTGCAAAATTTGCCGTAGTCCTCATTTGGTGTTCGGCCCAAGATTCTTCTATGTTTTCATTCTCCTTAAGAATGGGCAAATCCGTATCCTCCACCAAGTGGGCCAATTGAAATACAAGGCCGAGAACCAAACCTTCCGCAAAATTCATCACCAGAAACCCGATTGCAAATTGCCACCAAGTAATGTCCATTACTACCAATGGAATGACTATATATATCCCATAATACATCAACTTGTAAAAGAACAGGTTGAAATACTCGATTTTGGGATGTTTGTTTACATGTGAACCGATTTTTTTCTGGAAAAACTTTACGTAGTCCTTTCTGAAAAACCAAGATAAGGAGGCCAATGAATACAGTGCAAATGCATAGATATGCTGGAACTTATGGAAAGGTTTCAATGGCTCATCCTGAGTCACCCTGACCATGCCCGGTGCAACATCCAAATCACCATCATGCCCTACTATATTGGTGTAAGTATGATGAACCTTATTATGGGTGATAGTCCATACATATACATTAGCTCCAATAAAATGGAAAATAAAACCAAGAGATTTATTGATCCAGGCATGTTTGGAATAAGAACCATGAAGTGCATCATGGCAAACATTGAAACCGATAAAGGCCATATTCATACCCAAGATGATGGCCAGAAAGAAATTGACATAAGTGGGGAAAAACTCCAATAAAATCACAAAATACAGGCCTATCCAGGAACCAAGATATAGGACTGTTTTCCAAATCATCTCTGCGTTGGCGTTTTTGGAAATATTATTTTCTTTGAAATATGTATCAACTCTGTTTTTAATGGTCACAAAAAACTGTGAATTTCCCTGGTCATTAAATTTTAGGGATTGGTTCATAACTAATAATTTTTAATTGGTTAAGT
>NZ_JBGTCA010000568.1:0-2231 GCF_041749095.1 Aquiflexum sp.
AGCGTAGCCAAAGTCTCTCTTTCGGGCTCAATCACAACAGGAGTAAAACCCCATATTCCATAGGCGGCTTTTGGAGACCGAAAAGCATACCTACCGGTCAAGAGCCCATATCGGGATGGGGTGCAAACACTTGCACTGGCATGCGCATTGGTGAAAATCATGCCGTCCTGAATGAGGGCATCAAGAGCAGGAGTACGAATTTTTGATTGGGCATTTAAACCACTAATATCACCATAGCCCATATCATCGGCAAAAATAAAAACAATGTTGGGTTTCAAAGGGCCAGGTGATTGAACCGGATTTTGCGAACATGCCTGGATAAGAACTAACAAAAACAATCCACATATTGTGGGATTGAAGAAGAGCTTTTGCTTGAAGAGATAGTTCATAAGAATTAATTTCCACTAAAAATGGCGTAAATACAGCTTAAATCAAAAAAAAGGCCTGAGCTACTTTATGGCTATCCATACTATTTTACCATTTAAGTAAAAAACATCCACCGAATATTAAAACAGTCGATTTTTGGGTAAAATTAGAATTGAACCTATAAATCCTTTGCAATGGAAGCCTATCTACCTTTAAAGAAATATCTTATTCCATTTTTTGCAATTCTAACCTGCTTTTCACTCCACGTTCAAGTAACCAAAGAGACTTACCAAAAAGCCGAATATTTCCTTACCGATAATCTCCAAAAGGAAATTAATCACTTGGAGGTTATCCCCAATTGGTCCAAGGACAATGCTTCCTTTTGGCATGTGACGTATACCGAAAATGGTAAGCGGTTTTTTAAGACCAATATTCAGGACAAAAAAACAGTCGAGGCTTTTGACCATGTTTTGTTGTCTGAATTGCTTCAGGAGAAAACAGGAGAAGCTTTTAATGTTAAAGATTTGGCATTTGACAGGATTGATCTGAGTGAGGAAAATGTGGTCAAGTTTGAATGGAAAAACCAGGAATGGAGATTTGAGGAAGAAAAGCGGACACTGATTTCCAAACCAAAAGAGGAAAGTGAAAGATCTCCGGGAATTTCTCCGGACAAAAAGTGGAGGGCATTTACCAAGGACTACAACCTTTTTGTGGAAAATCTGGAAACTGCGAAGGAAACCCAATTGAGTTTCCATGGAAAAAGGGATTTTGAATATGCCAGTTATTTGGGTTGGGGTGATATCATCAAAGGAGAAAATGGCATTCGGCCGGAAAGGTTTATGGTCAGTTGGTCACCGGATTCCAAAAAGATATACACCCAAATAGTGGACCTGAGGATTGCGGAGAAAATGTATATGCTGGACTTTAGCCAAGAGGAGAAATTCAGACCTGAACTGCTTTCCTACTACCGTGGTTCTCCGGGGGACACTACGGTGGTCAAATATATTCCGGTGATTTTTGATGTTGAAAGCCGCAAGGAAACCATTTTATCAGGGTTGACACACCCTCATTTTGCAGGAGGAGGTCTAACGTGGGGTAAAGAAGGTGAATCGCTTTCAGGGGTATTTGCCCACAGGGGCTTTAAGAGTTTGGATGTAATCGAAATCGATGCCCAAACCGGTACCATTCAGAAAAAATATTCCGAATCCTCAGGCACCAACCTCGAAAGGGGAAACAATTTCAGAAGGGTAGGGGAAAACCAATTTCTCTTGACCAGTCAAAAATCTGGCTGGAACCACATCTATCTCCAAGACTGGAAATCAGGTAAATTGATCAAACAATTGACCACAGGCGACTTTGTCGTCAATGATGTTGTCCATGAGGATGAGGAAAAGAAGTTGGTCTACTTTATGGCTTCAGGAAGGGAAAAAGACCATAATCCCTATTACCAACATTTGTACAAAGTGAATTTGGATGGAACAGGCCTTAAGTTGCTGACCCCTGAAAATGCCTTTCATGAAATCAACTTATCTCCGGACAAGAAATACCTGGTTGACAACTATTCCACTGTAAACCAACCAACTCGGTCGGTTTTAAGGAATTTGGAAACAGGGGAAATCCTGATGGAAATCTCGAAAGCAAATATCTCTAAACTTCAGACCAAAGGCTACCAATCACCAAGGCAGTTTTCAGCAATTGCCAAGGATGGAAAGACGGAGATCTTTGGTATTTATTATTTGCCCACCGATTTTGATGCCTCCAAATCTTACCCCATCATTGATTAGACCTAGACCGGACCACATCCCGCTTCGACCCCCAAAACCTTTAAAGCAGGACTATTGGGACATCAGCAACCGATGGCTGAA
>NZ_JBGTCA010000569.1:0-4209 GCF_041749095.1 Aquiflexum sp.
CAGGCATATTAATATCCAAAATAATCAATAGGGGAGTTTTTCTGTTTGATAATTTGACTATAAAATCCAATCCCTCTTTCGGATTTGAAAAAGTAAAGATTTGATCTGTCAGGTTACTTTCTGAGACCATCAGTTCATGCAGAAATAATATTCCAGGTTCGTCATCAACGATGATGAAAGGTATATTTCTTACATTATTTTCCATCATGCTCTTCAAGTTTTGTGTTTAATTCACGTAGAATCTTGTCCAATTCCATTGAGGTAACTTCTATGTCCTCCATGATGTCCTGCTTACTTAATTTGACATTTCTGTAGTTTTCATAGTTTCTCAAAGTACTGATCATCCCTAAGATTTTTGAAAGAGGTCCTCTGAATTTGTGCGATTGGGCCCACGCTACATCTTCCAACAATTTATTATGCTTTTCGACATTTTCCAAAGCCATGGTCAGGCTTTGGTTTTGAAGCTCCAGGTCTCTGGTCTGTGATCTGATTTTTTCCTCCAGTTGAAGTTTCAGTCTTTTATTTCTTATCAAGGTATTCACAAAAAAGCCAAGTACAAATATGAGAAATACACTTAGGATTTTGAACCATATCGTTTGGTAAAAAAATGCAGCTACTGAAAAATTGACTGAGGCAATCTCAGAAGCTTCTCCAAATTGTTCTGATTTAACCTGGAACTCATAATTGCCTGGTGGTAAGCCCGAGAAATAGGCTACAATCCGGTTGTCATTATCAATCCATTCTTTCCCCAATTCCTTGATCCTGTAATAATACCTAATGGCAAGCGGCTTTTCAAATTCTATATTTCCATATTTGATATTGAAAAAAGTCATACCCGGAGGGACCTGAATATTATTGCTGAAATCAATTTCATTGTTCCCATAATTCAGAGTCTCAATGTAGGGTACAGAAATCCCCCTGCGTGTCCTGATGTTTTTCGGATCTACTATGACAGCCCCTTCCATACTTGGGAATATGATTTTTCCATTTGTCAATTTCCAGCCTGATGGATGAAATCCTCCATTAAACTCATTATTTAATAAACCATCTGATTTGTCAAATAAAGTGGTTGAGATTCTATAATCATTGTCATCCGAATTTTTGAGCGCCATCAAGTGGTCGATCAACACACTTTGAATTCCGTGATTCCCTGTAATCCATAACATCCCTTCCCCATCAGGAATCATTTTATAAATGGTTTCAAATTGAAAACCATTCTTTTTACCATAGATCTTAAGGTGCCCATTCTTATAAGAAAGCAAACCATCGGGTGTTCCTATCCACAGGTCTCCCTCAGGATCTTCCCAAATACCTGTTGTCATTTGGGAAGGGGCTATTTCGTGGACAGGGAAATGCCTGATGTTTTCGTTTAGATCCATACTGAAAAAACCATTACCATAGGTTCCAAACCAGAGCATTCCCTTGGAATCCTCCATTCCAAAAATGATCTCAGCATTAACTAGAGCACTTTGGAGTTGGATGGTTTTCAATTCATCCTTGGGTGTTAATTTTTGAAGGTTACCATTGATTGTTCCTATCCAAATATTATCCTTTGAATCCTTCATTAAACTATAAATCATCTGTTCCTCCAATCCGGATTCTTTCGAGGGGACCTTTTCAACTTTTAAGGAAGGTAAATGTATTCTATTTAAACCATTTCCGGTTCCTGCAAAAATATATTCACCTCTCTGTGCAATACTCAAAACAAGGTCGTGGCTTAAGCCATCTTGCATTGAAAACGTTCTGACCCCATCAGCAGTGACCCGGTTCAGACCACCGCCCGGGGTGCCGAGCCAAATCCCCCTTTCACTATCTTCGAAAGTAGCGAGAATGACACTATGGCTTAGTCCCGCTTTTTCATCAATAATTTCCACATTGGCCTTTCCATATCTCGAAATACCCATTCCCAAACCACTGATCCAAACGGCATTTTGATTGTCTTCGTAAATGTCCCATATCTCGTTCAGTGAGGCGTTGATGTTGGGGAAAGAAAATATTTGGTCATCAAGTATTTTATAAATTCCATTGGCACTTGTCCCAATCCAGATCCCGGCATCCTGTGGAGAATATTGAAGTGCAGTTATTTTGTCAAAACCTGATTTAATTGGCAAATCAATCTTTTTGATCTCGTTATTTTCCATGACATATAGACCATGAAGTCTGGTGCCAATGTAAATTTTCCGGTCTGCTGACACAGCAATGGTTTTGACATCTACATTGGTCAGAAGCTCATAGGAACTGAATTTTTCAGTATTTAAGTTATAGGAATAAAAACCATTTGGTCCTCCTATCAGAATTTCATTTCCAGCTGAAAGCAGTTGCCGGATGTATCCCATTTTAAAATTTTCCGGAGAATTGATTTTTTTAAAAACATGCCCGTCAAATATCACTAAGTTTCCATTTTGCGTGCCTAAAAATATTTCCCCAGATGAGGTTTCTGTAATTGCGGTTAGCCTGGTAGGACCTAGGTCAGCTGAACTTGGAAATACTTTTAGATCATTGAATTCGGCATAAACCAACGCAATCGAGTTTGCGGCGTATACCCCCCCTTTTTTAGAAAGCGTTAAGTCATTGAAGGTCGCAGTTTGGATATCGGGTGTATTCCTATGGTCAAAATTCATGAAAGTCCTGCCATCAAAGAGAACAAGCCCTTCCTCTGTGGCCATCCATACGAAACCGTTACTGTCCTGGACAGTCCTGAACACAGTATTTACCGGAAGGCCATTTGAATTGTCCCAGTCTGTTCTTACAAAAATTGTCTCCTTTTCAATCAGATTCCATTTCTGGGCATAAGAGTTTTCGAAAACAAAAAAAGAAAGAAGAAGTGCAAATGATAATATCCTTGAAAATAAATAAAATCTAAATTTCATCGTGATTGAAATATTTTTAATCGGAGAGTTAGGTAGTTTAAATCGGAGAGTTAGGTGGAATCAAAACTGGATTTAATAGGTAAGTTTTGACAATATTTTTTGTTAGAATTAAATAATCAGAATTTTCAATAGGTATATATGGGGTTTTATATGATAAATCAAGTTTCTACTGAGAATATGGTTTTTGATAATTGAATATAAAGTTCATCTCATCCTTACCGTTATTCAATTCAAATTATTTATTAAGTATGTATGCAATGATGCCACTAAAATGGCAATACAATATAATTCTTGTCAGGAGATTGAAGTGTACGGTACATCGGTCTTCCGACTTCGTCCCGATAGCTATCGGGATCCGTCCCGATTGAAGAAGAATATTGGGTTACTGGCAAAGAAGCTGATATCCATTTTATTTCCTAACAACTCTTATGGTTTCTTTTTTGTAACCATCTATGATTTCAACCAATAAAATACCTTTAGGCAAATCTTTGATGATATCATCCAAAACTATTGTTTGTCTGTTGGCTGAAATTGTTTTGATGGATTTTCCCGTGACAGTGGAGATGAATATCTGAACTTGATCATCTTGGCTGACGGGCAGGCCATGAAACCTTATAGAAAGCCTGTTTCCTTCAAAAGGATTTGGATAGGCCAACCACTCAGATTCCCTTACCATTTTCTGTTCAGGAACCAAAACTGAAATGACCTTGCTCATATAAACTTTTTCGGTGATATCCTCTGTTCTGATCCGGTAATAAACACGGCCTCCTGAAGGAGGAAGATGATTGTCCAAAAACCGGTAAACACCTTCGTTATACCCATAACCATCCACACTGCCCAAATCCTCAAAATTTGAAATACCTCCAATTGACCTTTCTATAAAATACTGGCATGGATATTTTTCCAAAGTTGTGATCCATTCGATCTCCACATTCCTGTTTTCTTGATTTAATCTGGCTTCAAACAAATCCCACTTTTGGGATAGGATAGATGACCATTCCACGAAATAATTTTCAATTACAACACATCCGGAGGAATCGGTAACTGTAACTTCATAGTCTCCTGAGGGGAGATTGGTTATGGTGTAGGAACTGCTAACACCGGAGACAGAACCCGAATGTCCTGCAGGGTCACTTTGCCAGGCAATGGTATAGGGTGCATTCCCGCCGCTGACATCGACTCGTATTGATCCGGTACTTGAATTGATCTTGCTGGGGGTGATTTCAACTGAAATATTAAACACAGGAATAATGACCGTATTTGTTACTGACCTCACTGTGCCGCTATTATCGGTAGTGGTAAGGGTTACCGGATAACTTCCCGGTTGTGGAAAGCTGAA
>NZ_JBGTCA010000570.1:0-2174 GCF_041749095.1 Aquiflexum sp.
AACCAGGCTTCGGGAAGATAATGAGAGATGGCTCTTTATAGCAAACAATCAAAAAATTTATCGGGTAAATGTTACTTGTGATGGCCTGCAGGATAGTGGTTGGTCTTTTGACCGGCAAGGATCTTTAACATCTGGTCAGCGATCTGAAATGGAATTGTTTGAAGATACAGCTACATCGTCGATTAAACTTGCTATGCCCTTATTTGTTACAGATTTACTTGGGAATAATTCGGTTTCAATCATGTCAATAGATTCCGTAACCGGAAATGTAGTCTCCGGCTCTTTTGATAATATTAATCTGGGACCTCAACTTCCAGGCCCTGCTCCTGATGCATTCGTAAATGGTTTAGAATTTTCTCCTGATGGCAGTAAGTTGTATATAACTCATAATCCCAGCACCACCAACTCAAATCCACTAAGTATATACGATTATAATACCCAAAATTTAACAAACGTGTCGGGATGGAGTGGGATATCAAATTTTAAAAATTCACAGATTCAAACCGCAAAAGATGATAACGATAATTATTCTTTGTGGTTGGCAAGCGATAATTACTGAGGAAAGATTTCCAATCCCAATTCAGGAACGCCAACCTGGTCGCCCACGGCTGTTTCGTTATCATATAATTTTAACTATGGTTTGGGGTGGGCCCAGACTCCGAATGAAAAAGATAAACTTCATATTGTCCCCAGTCAGGTAGATTTTCAGGATTATGATGAAATGTTTCTCGAAACTTGCGAATGTTGCGAAAAATGGAGTAAATATGATGCAAAAGATTATATCGTTACAGAAAGTCAGGTATGGGATGGAACTGATAATTCAATTTACAGTGGTCTCACGGATTTTCCTGAAGAGTGGATATTTATCCGGGATTCACTGGTAATATCTGCGGGGGTAACATTAGAATTGAAAAATATGGTATTTTATTTTGCTCCGGAGGCCAAAGTTGTGGTAAGAAGGGGTAGTCCGGGTATCAATGGAGGTAGGTTGATCATGGATAGTACTGTTTTCACTGTCGACCCACGATGTTTCAACCGAAAAATAATTTGTTCAGACCCACTCGATTCATGTGACATCAAACATTGGCAAGGAGTGCGGGTCGAAGGCTATTCAGATCAGGGTCAAAGTATTTCTGGCCCTACACAACAGGCAAGGCTTATTATTAGAAATGACAGCAAAATCGAACATGCCAAAATCGCAGCACTTGCCGGAAGTGAAACGGCTCCAAACATGGGAGGTGGTGTGATCAACATACATAACAGCAGAATCTTTGATAATGAAACTGGTATTCAATATGATCCTTATGTAAGATTGAGCGGAACTACTGAAATGTGGAATATGGGGCAGATTTTTAATACCCATTTTGCGACAACACCAGCATTTTTTAAAGATGATTTTGATCCCAAGTATTTTGTTCATGTCGAAGGAATTGGAGGCTTATTACTATATGGCAACCTATATGAAAATCAAATTCCCGATTCATTCTCAGTATATAGCAAAGGAACGGGTATCTATACTGTCAATTCCCGGGTTCAGGAAAGGTGGTTCTGCAGCGGCAGCCAATTGCCCGATTGCGCAGGAGGTACAATAAATCGCTCGGATTTTAAAAATTTGACTTTCGGAATTGCTGGGTATAACACCATATCAACAAGGACTTTGTATGTGCACCACGCGATTTTTAATGAGAATAAATATGGAATTAATATTCATAATTTTACCAATCCTTCAATACTCGATAATACGTTCAATGTACCCCGTGTCGACAATAGCTTCGGGATGTGGCTAAATTCATCTACGGGGTATATGGTTGAGAATAATACTTTCCAACAAGGAATCGGTTCGGGCTATTTCTGGACATTTGGAATTGTGCTTCAAAGCTCTGGTGATCAGTCAAATCTGATTTATCGAAATCAGTTTAGGGATATCACCAATGGTATCTTTTCTCAAGGGCAGAATGCCAACCCGCTTGATGAAGATATTGGATTAAGATACATGTGCAATAATTTTGCTGAGACGACCATACGCAATGCTGATATTCAGGTAAATTCAGGAACTATTAGCGATGATCAGGGTGATTGTAGTCCTGTAAATCCTGCCGGCAATTTTTTCAGCCACAGCAGTACTTTATTTGGAAACCACTATGATTTTGGAGTAAACCCGGCAGGAGTGGATC
>NZ_JBGTCA010000571.1:0-22008 GCF_041749095.1 Aquiflexum sp.
ACATAAGCCAATTGTTCTACGAAAACAGCTCCTTTGTTGTAGGTGCCCGGCCCATAAGCTGAATTGAGATTATAATGGTCACCATGGGTCGTTAATGGTTCTTCATATCCGGCAGTGGCCAATCTGAAATAAGACTTGTAACTACCATCATGGATAAACTTATTGTCTTTTTCAAAGACAGCATCCATGACCACACTTGTTCCCCAGGTAGTGAAACCTTCATCCAACCATGGTTCGGAAGACTCATTGAATCCCAGCACTCCATAATACCAACTATGAATAAGTTCATGAACGGTCACACCCACAAGACTTCTGAGATTTCTGTGCCCGGTAATCAGGGTGGACATAGGATACTCCATTCCCCCATCCCCACCTTGAATGACAGAATATTGCTCATAGGGGTATTTTCCGAAATTGTCAATCATATATTGAATGGCATTGACCGTGTAATCCTTTAACTTACCCCAGTTTTCCGCTGTCTTTTCATTTTTCACGTAGAGAAAATGAACCATAGGGCCATCTTTCATTTTTACTTTCTCATGGGTATATTTTGGATCGGCTGCCCACATAAAATCATGTACATTGGGAGCGAAAAAATGCCAGGTCAAAGTATTGCCTTTTGGTTTGGTGACTTTTACTCCCGCATCTTCATATCCATGTCCGATTTCATTGGCATTTTGAAGGTATCCGGTTCCGCCAAGCGTATAGCTTTTGTCAATAGTGATTTTAACATCAAAATCACCGAAATTACCATAAAACTCTCTTCCAATATAAGGGTTTGCATGCCATCCTCTGACATCATAGGCTGCCATCTTTGGATACCACTGCGACATGGAATACCGGATGCCTTCTGCATTGTCCCTTCCTGCCCTTCTCACCTGCAAAGGTACCTGCCCAACGAACTCCATATCAAAAACAACAGTTTGACCAGGTAAAATCGGTTCCCCCAAATTTACCTCAAGGATGGTCTCTACATGTTCAAAATCCACCTTTTTGCCATTCATCAGCAATGAACTCACATTCAGATATCCTATCTCTTCCTGGGTCAAATTCTGTATTCTATCCACCACCCTTCTGTCAGGGTCGGCAATTGTCCGGGATCTGATGTCCATCATACTGTTAGGCTGAAAGGCATTATAGTAAAGATGGTAAAACGCCCTTGTCAGGGTGTCGGGGGAATTATTGGTATAATGGAGTTGCTGTGTCCCATTGTAAATATTTTTACTCACATCCATGGTGATTTCCATGTCATATTTTACTTTTTGTTGCCAACGGTCTGTTTGACCATAGAGCACCGAAAAAGTTCCAACCACAATCATCAGCAGGGATGACAATACTAATTTTTTAATCATAATCAATTAAATTTTCGGCTAAAATAGACCAATTTTAGTTTCCTCCAAAAACCGTTGATAAAAATAGGCCTTGTGTCAGATTTAAGATATTTTGGTATATTCATAGCGCAAACATATTATTACATGAAACAGCTTCTGATACTTTCAATATTTTTATTTGCATTACCCGGGTTTTCCTATTCTTTTCAACAGGACAGCCTATCATCTGCCAAACAAAAGGTCTTTACTTTCAAAATTGATGACAACATAGACCCCCGGATGAACAGAAAGGTCAGACTGGCTTTGGAAGATGCGCAGAAACAGAATGCCGATTTGATTGTCATCGAAATGGACACTTATGGCGGTGCCGTCAATGATGCTGATGATATCCGGACGATGATACTTGAGACAAAAGTCCCGATTCACGTATGGATCAATAAAGATGCTGCCTCCGCAGGTGCATTGATTTCGATAGCCTGTGACAGTATCTATATGGCACCGGGTGCAAGTATCGGTGCCGCGACAGTCGTCATGGGCGGAGGAGGTGACGCCGCACCCGACAAATACCAATCCTATATGCGTTCGATGATGCGGAGTACGGCTGAAGCCAAAGGCAGAGATCCTAAAATTGCTGAGGCCATGGTAGATCAAAATCTTGAAATAGAAGGGGTCAGTGAAAAGGGAACGGTAATCACGTTTTCTGTATCCGAGGCCATCGCAAATGGTTTTTGTGAAGGACAGGTCAATTCTGTCACTGAGGTGATTAATAAGCAGGGTCTGGAAGACTTCGAAATAATTGAATATGAAACAGCAGGTGTAGAAAAGGTCATTGCCTTTTTTCTTAACCCCGCTGTAAGTGGTTTTTTGATTTTGATCATTTTTGCGGGGATTTATTTTGAAATCCAAACACCCGGGGTAGGCTTTCCACTTGCCGCTTCTGTGACTGCAATGATTCTTTATTTTATCCCCTATTACCTCACGGGTCTGGCCCAAAATTGGGAAATCGCAGTCTTTGTAGTGGGCTGTATACTCTTATTGATTGAATTATTTGTGATTCCCGGATTTGGGATTTTTGGGATATTGGGGATTTTAGGAATTCTCACAGGCCTAACATTGGGAATGGTACCCAATGATGCCTTTGATTTTACATTTGTGCCTTCGGGAGATTTATTTGTCGCTTTATTGACAGTGATCTTAGCCGCCATTGCCGCGATATCCCTCATTTTTATTTTTGCCCCAAAAGTCAATCAATGGAAAGCATTCAGCTCCATATCCTTGTCAAACACCCAGCAAAGTACCGAAGGATATACTTCAACTTCATATGCCGATAGTCTTTTGAATAAAGAAGGTATCACCCATACCAGGCTTATGCCAAGTGGGAAAATAATCATTGAGGATGAAGTCTATGATGCTTATTCCAGGGGGGAGTTCATAGATAAAGGTGAAAAAATAAAAGTAATTAGTACGGAGGGGACATCTTTGAAGGTGAAAAGAGCTTAGAAATTCTGTTACCCAGGGATTTGTAAAAGAAATATCGCAAAACTCACATCTCACTATTTCATCTAAGTGTTCGATTTGTTTTTAATTGTGCTGCAATAAGAATTATTGGTATCACTATTTACTTGGATAAATATTCTAGCCATAAAATAGCAGGTTTAGGAAGCCCGACAATATTCATGGAGAAAAACCTATCCTATCTATTCTCTACCCATTCCGCTTTCGCTTCCAAAATCAATTCTTTAATGTCCTCTACCTCAAAGTCCACCATTGACTTATTATTGACATGTCGCAGAAGTTTCCCTGACCCTCTGAGGAGTTTATTTCTGTCTGATAAATTAACCCCGCGATAAAAGCCTGAGTTTACACTGTCCTTAAAAGGTACGATGTAAATAATCAGGTCTTTGTCTGACTTACTTTTAACTGCTATTATTGTTTTGGAGAATTTCCACTTGACTCAAGTGCCGATTTCCTAAGTTCGGTGATCAATATTTCCATTTTTGCCTGCCAATTTTCAAACTTATCCAAAATAGATAAATCATGGATTGGACTGCTCCCCTCCACGAGGATTGAAGATTCATCAATTTCCTTGGATTTCTTGTCTTTTTTATCTCCATTCATTTTATAAGGATCGAAAGACTTCAATTCAGAAAGCCAATTCTCATTTTTGATCAGCTTACTGAGTTTTTTACCTTCTTTAAAAGGTTTTTTAGATTTGGATTTGGAAGCTTTCAGGCTATCAATGGTTAGATGTTTCTTCTTAAGCCCAAGACCATAAATCTCGTTAATCTCTAGCAAAAACGCATCTATAACACCTTTCAAGTGAAATAGAAAAGAATATTGGTGCGCTTTTTCAATCTCTGAACCGGATATTTCCGGTTTTCTTAGCTCCTCAAGGTATAGCTGGGCATACCTTAATTTAGATTCTGTAAGTTCTTTTAATGGGATATATTTCTTCATTTTCATGGTAAATCTATTTTTTGTATAAAATTACCCATAATCTATAACCAAAGCCCAATGTTAAGAGATTTATTAGAAATAAAACCGGAAAAGATAGAAATGCTTTGGTTATTGTATTGTTAAAATTGCAGCTAGGCAAAGCAAAAAAGATGGTAATTTGATAACTATGGAAATGGATGGTTGATAAAAATTAACAGTAAATTTGATTTTCGTTCAAATTTATTTTTAGGCTTCACGGCAAATAGGCACTGCTTATGGCAGTGCTTTTTTTTTAACAAAAAAACAAATCAGTCAAATGATTGTACTGCCAAAATCCTTGACGGCGAATGACCACAGGTTGATCAAAATTTATAAACAATAGGAAAGATTGAAACAAGCGTAACCTGTTTTTCGGCTAGATATAATTTAGATTGCAGTCCTTAAAATTATTGTAAGCATAACATTCAATGTAGAAATTAAACTATAGAATAATGTAATTTTGTTTAGGGTATGATGTAATTTTTATGAATAGGGTCAATTTTAAAGTAGGTAAAAACATTATTTCCTGCATTGAAGCTGGGGATAGAGGAAAACCTTTAATACTTTTTCTCCACGGAATACCCCCATGTGCCGAAATTTGGCATGAAACGATGCAAAAGATATCTGGTAAAGGTTTTTATTGTTTGGCGCCTGATTTGGCTGGTTATGGGAAGACTGAAATAAGTGAATCTAATAATTACTCACTACTTGGAAATGCCCAACTTTTAAATCAGTGGCTAAAAGAGCAAAAATTTGATAAGGTATGGCTGGTTGGTCATGATTTGGGTGGAGCAATTGCACAGTTAATGCTAACAGATAAACATTCTAATTTTGAAAAAGTCACACTTAGTAACGCCGGGACAGCAGATACTTACCCAGTTCCCGAGATTTCTAAATTAGTGAAGGCTTCCAAAATCGGTTTGTTTTATTGGTTGGCCCATTTTGGCAGCTTTAAAGCAGACGATTTGTATAAGGAAATGAACAATCTTTTTTTTAGGAATAAACCTATTCCCTGCACCGATTTTGAAAGGGTGTTCTATGATGGAAAATTCCATCAACGTGAAGCTATCGTTAAGTTTCAAAAAATGCTAAAAAGATTGAATAATCGACACACAGTTGAGAACATGTCAAAATTGAAAAATATAGATGTCCCTGTTCATTTGATTTGGGCAATGAGTGACCAATTTCAATCTTGGGAATCTTCAGGAAGAATTCTGGAAAAATCCTTTTCCAATGTACGGGTCAGCAAAATAGAAAATTGCGGTCATTTTCTGCAATTAGATGCAAATGAAGAATTTGTGGATAAGCTGCTGAATTAAATACACAAAAAGATTAACTCAACTTAAAAGAATATTATTTTTAAATTTTTAGTATCAAAGTTGTGCATATACAATCGTTTTCCAATTCTTCACATTCCTCAATTTGATTTTGAAAGTATTCATTGAAAATTTCCTTTTTGTCTGGATATTTCAAAATTAAACGACTCACATTTTTCCTGATAATATCAGTATTTTGTCTGTTAATCTGTCTTAAAGCAACTCTGTCCCAATTAATCCTGTCATTATTATTAACACATCCCATAACCTTTTGCCAAATTGCTCATCTCTCATTGCTTTATCAGGGATTTTAATTCTCTTATTTAATTTAAACAATGCCCCATTCATGTCAGGATATGGATGGGCTAGAATAATATCAGCAAGAGGTTCTCCAGCAACAGAAGGAGGTTTTGAATCAATTAAAGCAAATAACCACCATAGAAATCCCAATATTCCCTTTGGCCACCTTTTCTTCAATGCAGGATCTGATTTATCAATAATAAATGAAGGATTGAATGCAATGGAAGTTAATTTTCCTGAATAGCGTCTGGCTAATTCAGCAATTATTACCCGTTCACATGTTTTAGACCTGTTATAAGCATCAATTGTCTGATGTTTTTTGATACTTTCAATATCATTCCAATCCATTTCTTTGTAGAAAGGAGCAATAACCTGTACTACAATTCCATCTGATTGTTGTAATCTGTCTATCAGAAGTTGGGTAAATAAGAAGGGCCCAAGCACGCTTGTCGCAAACATTAACTCATGGCCATTGGGTAAAATGTTGGGACCTTTTTGAACCATTTGGCCCACAGATAATACCAACCCGTGAATTTCAGGAAATCTAATCAAAACATCGTTTGCGCACTTTCTTACTGAATCAAAATCGGTAAAATCAATAATCATGGTCTGAATGTCACTTTCAATAAGTCCGATTTTTTCTGCCAATAATGCTCTACGGATAGAATTGGCACCTGATTCAAGGGTTTCAATTTTACGACCAAGTAGTACTACTCTTACTTCTCGTTTGGCGAGAGAAAGTGCCACTCCCTTACCAATATTTCCGGTGGAGCCTGTCACTAAAATTGTTTTCTTATTGGACATTTTTTATATTTTAGGGTAAGACATTTGCCTTTTCTATTTTACCATATTTCATCAATAAGAATTAATCTTGACATAAAATGTCCAACATTAATTCGGATTCTTTTACCTGGGTTAAAAATGTCATGCCTTGTTGGAGATACATATCATGCCTTGTTGGAGATACATATAAGTAGTATCCCCTAAAGAGTATCTCCTTACAATTTCTTCATTTGATGGTGCTGCAATTGAAGATCATTAGCCCAACTCAGCATTTGGAATGGATCCATAACGTTGACGATACTTTATTGACAATTTGGGACACTGATAGAAATATGCTTCATTGTAGTTTAATAAATTAACTATAATGAATTTAAAAATTTATTTTGGAGTAACCAATACCCTATTCAATGAACTATCATTAGAATGTCGTCATTTGAATAAGTCGTCTTCGGCTAATTTCTCCAAATAGGCATTAGCTTCTTTAGTTAATTTGGTTTTGTCTGCTCCCGCCCTTAGGAGCAATTTTATGCAAGAAATCTGATTATTCACTTTATCATTTGTCATTATAGCGTGTAAAGCCCAACCTAGGGGGTGCTTATATGTTCTGAGTCCTGCACGTCAATTTCGGCATTTGCTTTAATTAACCTGCTGACTAATTTGTCCAGCCCGCAAAAAGAAGCCCAATGTAAGGCTGAAGCGCCGTCACCTTTGTAGATGTGATGAACATCAGCTCCATTATCAATATAAAAAATGCCAACTTGTTCTGCGTGAAGGCTAGCCGCTGCTAAGAGTGGGGTTCCACCATCTCTCGCTTTGTCACCGTCAATGTCTGCACCACATGTTAATAATATCTTTGCAAGATTCACAGCTTCGTTGTCTGTGATTTTGCCTGCAAAAACACCGTCACAAATCCGATGCAATGGATGTGCTTTCGTCCTGCAAAACAAATCGTAAGGAATTGTAATACCTTCATTTACTAAATTAGGATTGTGAGAAAGTAACTGCTTTAGTTTGTCAAAGTCTTTATGTTCAATCAATGTTTTTACTTGTGATTTAAAAATTTTCATAATGTGTTTCCATTTATTAATTAGTCATTTAGACGTATCCGTCCGACAATCCCCGTTTCGGGGATTGATTATTTCATTTAGGCCGATATTCTTCCCAGTTTGATGGCAGTAGTTGGTAAAGGTCTTTTTGCTTATGGGATTGGACTCTTTCGAATACGTCTTTTAGCCAATCAAACTCGTTGACCTTATTTTTTTTGCAGCTTGCCATGAAGGAGTACATGGCAGCCGTCATTTCTGCAGCCTGGTGTGATCCGGCAAACAGGTATGCTTTTCTGCCCACGGCCAGAGGTCTCACTGCATTTTCCACAAGGTTGTTATCGATTTCCATCTGCCCGTGCAGTACGTACGCACTCAGTCCTGCCCATCTTTTGTTTGCATATGCTATGGCCTGACCCATCGGGCTTTTGGGCCTGTAGCTGTACTGTTTTTCTTCAAGCCATTTGCCGAGGTTCTCCAGAACAGGCTCTGCATGGTCCTTTCTCAAAACAGTCCGTTGTTCCCAGTCCATTGCTTCATCCCGCATCTTTGCTTCCTGAAGGTAGAGCTTCCCGATTTCGTCCAGCACATAATTGGCCTGTTCTTCATCATCCTTCAGGGCATCCACGAATTTCCGTCTGGCATGGGCCATACAAAAAGTCAGATGGATATCGGGATGGCCTGCAAAGAGTGAATCATAGACTTTATAGCCATCCGTCTGGATTATGCCCCTAAAGTCCGCAAGCATTTCCCTTGGACCTGACTGGTCCCTTCCTTTTCTGTAATCGAATACCACAAGTCTGTCCACAGGGGCATGGTACAGCCACATGTAACCCTGATGGATCCCGTTTTTGTTATCTCTATCCAGGACCTTTATCGGTGTTTCATCGACCTGGAGATATTTTTGGCTGACCACTACCAGCCGGAGCAGCTCCCAGAGAGGCCTGAGATGATCCCAGCCTCTCATGATCCAGTCCGATGCACTTGAGGCGGGAATCCGTACCCCCATCCTGGTGTATTTGTCGATCTGTCTGTGGAGCGGCATCCCATAAACATATTTATCTACGGTCATCTGGGCAATTACCGATTCGGAAGGGATGCCTTTTTCTATCACCCTGTCAGGAAGTGTTCCGATGATGATGCCTTCACCGTTCGGTCTTGCATACTTTGGGCG
This sequence comes from Aquiflexum sp., assembly GCF_041749095.1. Classification (GTDB taxonomy): domain Bacteria; phylum Bacteroidota; class Bacteroidia; order Cytophagales; family Cyclobacteriaceae; genus Aquiflexum. Next base: position 8,423 of record NZ_JBGTCA010000571.1, read on the forward strand.
GATATAGCGCTTCACAAAGAATGATGCAGGCACAACTTCAAGAACTTCCGTAACTTCTTCGCCGATCCTTGTGCAGCCTTCGGTAGATTCCGAAGGTTCGATCACCACTTCTTCCCTTCTGAGTTCTTCGGGAAGGGACATGCGTCCTGTTCCTTTGGCCCTTTTCTTTGGGGCGGGCTTTTCAACTACTGATTCTGATAACTCTTCCTGTACTGATTTTGTCACACCAAGTTCGAAAAGTCCCAGTTGGTCATCCCCGGTGTTGCCTGTGCGTTTTTCACTCCTGAACCCAAAAAGATGTCTGCGGAGTTTATCGAGTTCGAACTGCTGGTCTGAGATGATATGCTCTTTTTCTGATAGGGTCAACAGGGCTTCTTCGTACAGTTTTTTGTAGTCTTTTTCCCCGTTTTCCATGATATAAAGATATGAAAAAAAGTGGGTTTAAATAGGCATAAAGGCTATTTTTACACTAAAAACCGCCTCTTTTTTTACGACCTTTTCAAGGGGTTGTAGCGGTCTCTGTAGCTCACCGATTCAAGCCTTACCCCCTGTAGTAGCAGGCCCAGTTGTCCGCTTGTAATCCCGTTACCGGCAAGCACGGGACGTTCAAAAGTCCCCCTTTCGAGCTTTTTGATATACATGGCAAAACCGTCCCTGTCCCATTGAAGGATACGGATCTGGTTGGAACGCTTGCCGAGAAACACAAAAACATCTCCGTTCATGGGATCAAAGCCAAGTTTGTTGCGGACAAGGCCTGACAGCGAGTTGATGCCAAACCGCATATCGGTGGGCTCTTTATACATATAATATCTGGTCGAGCTTGATAGGGCAAGCATCAAAGAAGCTTTTTGACAGTATCACTGTCTACCTTTCCGAAGAACTCAATACTTATACCTGACGGGAAATTGATTTTGATAACAGGATCTAGTTGAAAACCAATATGTGGGGACACCAATGAAAAGGAGGATTGATGGGTTGTAGAAGATTGTTTTACGCTGAACTTCTTACACCAATAATAAAATGCCGTCCTTGAAATACCTTCTTCCTCTGCAAAAGCAGCTTTGCTCTTACCTGAAACCTGCCATCTGCAGACCAGGTCATAATACTCATCGTTGTTGATCTTTTTCATGATGCAACTTTACGATGAAATCACATACCTGGAAATATGGGGTTTATCGGATGGATACATTTAGACAGGGAAATTAGCTTTAATCGGCTGCTAGTATGACTCTATAATTATCGTGATGAACATCTGTATTATTCCTTATAGTCAATGTTTTTCTATCCTTACTTAATACAAATTTATCTGACTGACAACCATCAACAATGTTTATTCCTGGAAAGTGTCTTAAATTGTGATCACAATAATTTACAGAAGAAATTCCCAACTCAAGATTACTTTTGCCCAAATTATCCTTCCCTCCGGAGGCCCGCATAATAATACCAAGTACAGGAAATTTGAATGTGATTTTTGCATTAACTTGTAATTGACCTATACAATTCAAATAGTCAAATAAATTAAAATTATCATTATAGGTTTCGTTATCGTAATGGAAGTAAATTGAGTGTACTTTTGTTCCTGCTTTTAATACACTTGGATTTAGTGCTTCCCAAGTTTGTTGTTCGTCTGGAACTGAATCAGCGAAAAACTCACCTGGCTCGGAAAGGTCTATATTAAGATCAGCAGCTAATACATGATTTGTTTTTTCAACAAACATATAGACAAGAGTATCTGAAACTAACTCATCCAATTCTACTGAAGTTGGTGTCTCATTTAAAAAAGCCAACTGCCCATCGACTTCTCTAACCAAAAAGTTAAATTGTTCTATTCCTGGTTCAAATGGAACTTGCTCTTCCTTTGAACAACCATAATTAATTAATAATCCTATAATTATATAAACAGATGCAAAGGTTTTAAAATATCTCATAACTTTAAATTTTAAAAGTGTGATGAATTGTTTTGCCCAACTTCAACTCTTAAATATTCTGCTGCTTTTTCAATATCCGGATGTGGTGGCAAAATTAATCTAAGTAATCCTATAACAATTTTCTCTCCCTTTTCATGGTTGGTCGTTTATTGGGTTAATCTTTTCAATTTTTACCAGCGAGCGTGAACCGGAAAAATAAATGCTTCCATCTTCGTCAATGATATGGTTCACACCCTGATCGTAATATGGATCTTTAGGAAATTTTTGCTCAGGACCTAGAAGCAACTTCAAGGCAATTTCTCCAGTATCCCAATCCAAGCCATAATAATAGTAATTGCAATCTTCTTCCTTGCCGCTTCCATATACTAAATTACTCCCTGATGAATAATTTAAAACCCCATTCATATTGACCATATTATTGGCCCATTGAATCACAAATTTTTTCTTTTCAGCGTCCCACCTGAATTTTTGTACTCCTTTGTAGTTGTTACATTTATACCCGAGAAAGCCATTGTACTGTGCGATGGCCACCTCATAACCGTAAACAGTGGGCGAATTTTCAATGGATTGGAATTTATTACTAAATGATCTTGCATAAGGAATTTTAATAACATCAGCTACTCTTGGATCTCTGTCCTGTAGTCCTTTCCAACCATGAGGCATTTCACGCCAAAAAGCCACCAGGTTGTTGTTGGCATGACCGTCAGCGACAATTACCAACTTATCATTACCATCACCCCAGCCCATTAGTGTCGGTGTTGTTCCACTCCCATTCGCCCAACGACCTGTTGGTCCGTCATTTACAAAGTCATATTTTGCCTCCCATCCAACTTTAAGATTATTGTTGTCCCATGTAAATTGAATCAATCTGTGAGTGGAAACTATGTAAAAGGTATTGTTTTCATCAACTGCGATGGAATTGTGATTTACTTTTTCGTTAGGGAGTAGGATGCATTTAAAGTGAGAAATCAGATTTAATTCCTGGTCAATCACACCTACATTGAATAAGTTTTGCTTTCTATCTTCATGCGAATAGAAAACAATTTGACCATTGTAGTTGAGCGAATACATCGACACTTTATTGATGTCATAGTCTCCAAAATTGAGTGATTTAACAACTTTTATCTTAGAATCAGGATTATTGGGTTCGGAATCAGCCAACTTATACAAAGTGGTGAATTTCCCAAGCCTTGGCCTGTATTTTGGGTCATAAGTAAACCATGTATTATTTTTAGTAAGTAGGAAATTGTAGCCAAAAGATGTAATGGGATCGCTGTCAATTTTCAAGCTATCAATCGCTACAAGTTTATTGCCATCGTCTCTGAACTTGAAAACATGGGTAGAATTGGAAGATAAAATTACCCTTTCCCCATTAGGATACTTGTCTGATAAATATATCCAAGGTGATGTACCGCCTGTTATGTTGCTTTTCACCTTAATTTGGATGCTGTCTTTTGCAGTAATGCCCGGAATGCAAGTGGAAGCCTGTGCGTAATTGTTGCGATGGTATATTGGGTAAGGTGAATCTGCCAGCCATGGATTGACGGGTGGATCATCAGGACAGAAAGTAGTTTGGGCAAATACATCAGTAAAGATAAAATAAGATATAAGTGCAAGTATCAAACTTTTCATTTCATTCCATTGCTGCTGTAAAAAATACTGCCGCAAGGGAAAAGCATATTTTTTCCTGCACATAATTAATCTCTTTTTCTCCTGTTGATCCGCTTGAGTTTACGGTCAGTCCTTTTACTTTTTCGGTTCATCCTGCGTTCTTGTACCCGAAAAGTTCGGTCTTGTTGCTGAATAGTCTGTTGCCGACTGTCTATCACTTGGCTTTTGGTATTGAGACGCTTTTCTCTTGGTGTTCGCGGATTCGTTGATTGTGCCAAAACCGTTCCTGCAAATAGGAACATGATAGCGAAAATCATAAATAATCGTTTCATAACTTCGGGATATTGAGAGTAATTATATTGTAATTATATATGTTTTACCGTTTATGAGCAAAGTTGCAGAGCCATTGCCATTGAAAGCAATGGTGCCGGTTACTTTCCTAGATGCACCATCACTGGCATTTATGGATACTTGTAAGGCTCCTACACCTGATTGTATTTCTTTTGTAGCTTTATTTACCGCTATATCCCCAAATTCAAAAGAAATCTCTGTTACAAAGCTCCTCCTTTGCCTAACTTTGGAAGTGTGTGATCCGTTTCGGATAAAAGTGCCGTTTAATGACAAAATATTGTTACTAGTTTCAATACCGGAAATTGTCCAGTTTCGGCTGCCAGACGTAGTGCCTGATAGCCTTGGAGTTTCAAAAGTGCCGTTATAATTGCCTGTCCAGCTAATTGACGCAACTGCTTCAGAGCAATTTTTTAGAACCTCCCAGTTGTAAATAAATTGCCCTGTTCTCACTCCCGAGGATTTTACGAATGTCTTGGACATTGTCACCGTATTTGCACATGAAAGTTCATCGCTATCTTCGAATATATAGGCCGTTTTCATAGAAAATTCATAGGCCAATCCGCCTGTTTCGCTTTCCAGAGATGCAGTAACAACATCTGCGATATCTTCTTCGGTGATAGTCAAGGTTTCTTCTTTTTGGCAACTTTGTATAAATAATGCTGCCATAATAATTAACAAACCTTTTGTTGGTCGAAATTTTTTTAGGTAATTCATAAGGATTATGTTTAGGTTGTACAATTTATTTTTATAATCCTAACGCTAAAGTTAATTTTCCATTTATGGGTCAAGGGGGTTATTCAATAAATGGTTAGGTTTTTTCAATGTATGGCAATCAGTTGAGTAATATCTACATTTGATTGAATTGTTACGACAGTCCAATCATCAAATGTTTACCTTAGCTTACACTTGAATGAAACGTGGTTTATGAAAAGCTTAAATAGCCCTTGGTTTTATTTTATTTTATGGATTACCATTTTTGGTTTATTTCTTTTTGTTTTTTCTCTTGAGATGGGTTTTTACTACGGAGCTATTCGTGCAGGATATATAGTAACCTGGTTGGTTTCCTTATTCTTCCTCACCCTACCATTGGTCAGGAAGTGCCTGGTGCCTGGTGAATACTTAAAGTTTACGGTGCTGGCCTGTATTGTTATATTATTAATATCAGCTTTAAAAGGATTAGCAGAAACACATCTAATGCCTGAAGAGGCTAAATTCTTATTATTACGGGAACAACAGCCAAGGCCAATATTCTATTTTTTAAGTTCCGTATCAGCATTTCTTTTATTTACTTTGATTTGGCACAATAAATTTTTGAAGGAAGCTGAAAAGAGATCATTATTAAGCCAAAAACTGCAAACAGAAACCCAATTGAATTTATTACAGGCGCAAATCCAACCGCATTCCCTTTTTAATACCATAAACAATATTTATGCACTAGTTATAGAACAGCGGGAAGAAGCGGGTGAGGCTATTTTAAAACTTTCCGAAATGCTACGCTATGCGGTTTATAAGAAAGATGACAGTATGGAAGTTTCAATATCTGAAGAAGCTAAGCAAATTGATACGCTAATTTGGCTATACCAAATAAAAGAGGATAATAGGTTTGATATTTCTTTTCACAAGCAAATCTTTGGTGGGAAAATTTTGCCGATGTTATTAATCCCATTGGTTGAAAATGCCCTAAAATATTGTGATTTTAATTCGAATCCTGAAGCTAGTATTCAGATCATTTTGAACTCTAATGCACAGGATATTTTATTTACAATAAAAAATACTTATTCACCTACTACTACATCAAATTTACTTGGTGGAGTTGGATTATCAAATGTCAAAAAGCGCCTAGAACTCTTTTATCCTGGCAAACATACTTTTGAAACAAAAAGCAGGAATAAACTATTTGAGGTAAAACTGGAATTATGGAACAAATCAGATGCGTTGCAATAGATGATGAACACCCAGCCATTCGGGTTATTGAAAAGTATATAAGCCGAATAGAGCGGTGTAATTTAATTAGAAAATTTACTAATCCTATTGAAGCCATGGAGTGGATGAAAGAAAATCCTTTTCATGTTCTTTTTTTGGATATTTCCATGCCTCAAGTTACAGGGATTGAAATTCTAAAAAAGCTTTCCAACCCTCCAGTCATTATCTTCACTACAGCCTACTCAGAATTTGCGGCAGACGCCTTTGATTTAGATGCTGCTGATTATCTGCTTAAACCATTTTCATTTGACAGGTTTAAAAGGGCCATTAGTAAAGCAGAAGACATAATTCAATTCAAATCAATACTTTCAAGAAACATCCTGTCTGAAGATAAATCATACGAAAATCAGGAAATGCTAACAATAAAGTGTGATGGAAAAAAATTGAAGGTGTATTTGAAAAATATAATTTATATCCAGGCTTATCAGGAATACATTTGTATTTATACCAGTTCCAACAAATATGTAATTTATGAGAGGATGAAAAATGTGGAGAAGATTTTACCTTTCCCTAGATTTTTTAGGGTTCATCGTTCCTATATAGTGTCATTAGAAAAAGTTCGGTCATATTCCGGAAATTTACTGGAGGTTGAAGGCTTTGAAATTCCGGTCAGTCGCTCTTGCAAAGATGAATTGCTTCGTCATATTCTTTGAGTTTAAATAGGAACTTTCGGTTCATTTGCTGATTGCCAATAGCCTTTCATTGGTCCCCTAATTATAAAGTAAGTTCACTGCTTTCCCTTCTAATTCGGAGAATGAAGTCCGATTTTGTTTCCCTCCGAATCAAGAAATATTGCAAAATAACCACTTTCGTCTGCATGAAGTGTTTTCGGAACAAGAATTTTCCCACCATTATTTTCAACCTTATCAAGAATGACCTGAAGATCGTCTCCACCATTTAAATAAATGTTAACACCATCTGAGGAAGGTTTGTATCCTTCCGCTTTGATGATAACTCCAGGCACCATTTGACCTTCATATGGCAATATTCCCATTTGCATTTCTGGCATATCCATTTTTTCAATTTTAATGTCCAAAACTGCTTGATAAAAATCGATTGCTCTGGAGATTTCGGTCGCCGGTATCTCAAAGATTGAAATATAACTTTTCATATTATTGGAGTTTTTAAGAGAGATAAATTCTAATAAATGTCTTTCAGAGTCAGTTTCACTTGGGCTGGGACAAGAAAAAAAACAAAGTCCTATAAATACTGTCCCAAAATAGAAGCTCTTCTTTACCATTTTTAATTCGTATTATCCCTCAAAGCTAAAATGGGTTTTGGTGTCAAAATTGTAAAAATGCGACACCTTAGCTTTTTTTGTATAAAAGTGAGGAAAGAGCCATTTTTTCGTCTTTTAAAAAATCTTTTGGCCTTATTCCTGTAAATTCTTTGAAGTCTTTAACAAAGTGTGCCTGGTCGTAATATTCATTTTCGTAGGCGATCTCTGTTAATGACTCAGTTGTATGATTGAGCAACATTTGCAGGGTCGCCTGTAAGCGAATTACTTTGCTTAATTGTTTTGGGCTTAAACCAATTTGTTTTAAAAAATTCCTTTCTAGCTGTCTTCGCTTTGTTAAATCATCTTTTAGAATAGCATTTAAGGACTTACTCCCTTTTGACAAATACATGGTGTCTATAGTATACTTGACAATGTTGTCAATGGTCTTTTTATCACATAGACTATTAAAAAGAAATCCCTCAATAACAATTATTCTTTCATTTGTGGTTTTGGCTTGAATAACTTCTTGGCTAAGCTGTTCTGATACTTTATCTCCAAAGAGTTTTCTTAAAGGTGTTTCTTTATTTCCGAGTTCATTCAGTGGTATGTCAATGAAATTGGCGAAACCATAGGGGTAAAACCGAACAGCAAAGGTGTTCACATATCCAGACGGCTCGATGTAGAATTGCTCTGTTATTTGCCCGAGCAACATTTGTCTAGGCTAAATTATGTAATCTTTATCTGAAGTGTACCGCTTGATGTCGTCACCAAGAGTAAAACACATATCCACGCAACCATCTGGTAAAATAAGTTGCCTTTAAACATTTTTTTGTTCAGGTACTTCCAAAGTCCAATAGCATTTCACTATTGATTCCAAGTTTGAATGTGGTTTGAATGTTTGGTAGTCCATTAAATAAAGAGATTTTTATTGTTCTTCTTAGTTATTCTGATAGGAAAATCCATTCTCATATATTGATTGCCATCTTAACTTTGTCTCCTTCCTGCTCAATATTATTAATGTAATATTAAAATTTGGACAAACATAACTCAATAATTATTGACTATTTTAGGAGTTTAATTCTTGAACTCAATCATTATTTAATGCCATGAGGCAAAGTCACAGAATCTTACTTAGGTTATTTTGTTTCTTTGCTGCCATTTTAATGGGGTGCGAACACGAGAATCAAGTGTTACCTAAAGTTGTTACAACTCCTGTACATGAAATCACCAGATTTTCGGCCCAAAGTGGTGGTGAAGTTGTTCAGGAAGGAACACACTCAGTAATAGCAAGGGGTGTATGTTGGAATTCTTTTGGCAACCCCACAATTTTGGAAGATACTACCCTGAACAGACATGGACCGGGAACCTTCCAAAGCCATATACTCGGTTTGCTTCCAAATATTACTTATTTTGTTAGGGCATACTCAATCAGTTCTTCTGGCACTGCATATGGAGAAGAACAAAGGTTTCGGATCAGTACCATTCCTGAATATCTTCACCCTAAGCTACATTATGAACTGATAACAGACATTGATGGGAATTATTACTATACCATTGGTATCGGTCACTATGTTTGGATGGCACAAAACTTACGGACGACTCGTTTTTCCAATGGGGACCGGATTGACCATGTACCTGATTAAATTCAGAAACCATTCCTTTTTAAAATTATTTATTGCAGTATGGGCCGAACTCATATAACTAGGCTTTTCAATCCCCTAAACAAAAAGCTATTACTTTCATCCCTAAAAATTTTCTAATATCTATTATTGTTCTATCAATTAAGCCTATGTCTAAAGAAATATTTACTTTTGCCCTTCAAAAAAAAACAAATCACCCCCAATGACAAATCCTGTCCTATCCAACTACCAAAGCCTCGGAGAGGAAAAGATAAAAACCTTGGTATCACACTTTTATCAAAACGTCAGGAAATCACCAGAATTACTAAAGCTTTATCCCTCAGATTTGGCACCGGCAGAAGAAAGGTTATTTTTGTTTTTGGTTCAGGTCTTTGGTGGACCACAGACCTATATGGAAAAAAGAGGACATCCCATCCTCAGAAAAAGACATTTTCAGTGGCCCATCGACAGTCAAATGAGAAATACCGGGCTCAACTGTATGATAAAGGCAATCGATAGCGTTGAAATGGATCCCAATATAAAAGAGGAAATATTGTCCTATTTTGTAAAAGCCGCAAACCACATGGTCAATAAATAACAATGGTTATAATAAGAAGGATTTATACTGCTTATGCATTTCTGATGTTCTGCATCAGTTTCCTGTTGTTTTTCCCATTGTTTGTAGTTTGTATTTGGATACCGGGCTGGGAAAAATATGGCAGGAAAGTCAATCAATTCTGGGCTAACCTGTTTTTTATCCTTATATTCCTTCCTGTTAAAATTGAAGGTAAAGAACATATCAAGAAAGGTCAGTCCTATATATTTGTGTCCAACCATTTCTCCTACTTAGACATCGCCATGATGGGTTTTATTCCGGGAGATGTGATTTACATTGGAAAGAGTTCTATCGCCAAAGTCCCTCTTTTTGGCTACTATTTCAAGAATTTACATATCGCTGTCAAACGTGAAAGTATCAAAAGCCGCGGGGAGGTATTACTAAGGTCTAAAAAGGCCATAGACAACCGAAGTAGTATCATCATTTTTCCTGAAGGAGGAATCTGCACGGATAATCCACCGGTCATGGCAAGATTCAAGGATGGGGCTTTTAGCCTTGCCATTGACAAACAAATACCCATCATTCCTGTCACTTTATCATTTAATCATTTAATTTTGCCTGATGAGGATAGGCTAATGATGAATTTTATCAAAGCCAAAATAGTGATACATGCCCCGATTGAAACCATAGGGAAAAATACCAAGGATGTCACCAATCTTAAAGAGAGGTGTTTTACCATCATCCAAAACCAATTGTGGGAAGACAATAAGAAAACAGCCGAAAAATTGAATATAAAAACTTTATGAAAATAGATTTAAATACTGTAAAAAAAATGGCCCACCTTGCCAGATTGGAATTCAATGAAGAAGGGGCCGAAAAAATGAAACAGGACATGACCCAAATCCTGGATTGGGTGGAGCAACTGAATGAAGTGGATACTGAGAGCGTGGAGCCAATCACCACCATGTCATCAGAGGTCAATGTATTGAGAGAAGATGTAGTCGGAGAGCACCTTTCACGGGAACGTGGTCTTCAAAATGCACCTCAAAAGGATTCGGACTATTTCAGGGTTCCAAAGGTGTTGGAATAATGGCTTCAAAAAAGTCCATTGCATTCCAAAATATCTTTTTGAAAGGCCTTCCTATCTTTATGGCATTGATAGGAGGGCTTTTCTTGTTATTCAGCTTTTTCTTTTGGGAAAGGGGAATTATGCCCATACTTCCTGGAATTTTTACAGAGTCCGTTGCTGTCCCGATCAGTTTTGTCCAATTGGCCACGGAATTGATCCCTATTGAATTGGAAAACTTTTTGTTGTTCCAAAATTTTGAATCATTACCCCCCATCTTTTTTCCGAATATGACACTCCTATACGGAGCGGTGATTTGGTTGCTTTTTAATATTGGTCTAAGCCTGATAAGTACTTTGAAAAAAATGTATTTTATCGGGGCTACAGCTTTGGTGATTTTCTTATTGGCTTTCAGCGGTATCAATGGGCTGGATATTGGCGGGATTTCCAGCAATTATGCATTGATATCTATATTGTTTGGGGTTTTATTGCCAATCGTGCTGATATCCTTCTTTGCAGGAAATTGGGGGATTCTGCCCCGGTTTATGGTAATTTTTATATCAGGGACAATAACTCTCTACATTATGGGTGCCGTCTCAAATATTCCGTCTCCATGGATTTGGTTGTCCGAAAACGCTGCTTTTCCGGCTGCTGTAATTTCCACTTTGTTTTTGCTGCATATCGGTCATGTAATTATTTCAGGCTCTGCTGTATTTTTGATCAAACTCAATAAAGGAACCGGGCTGAAAATTTCATTTCACTTGATTTTGATCTTCCTTATCTATTTTCTATTGATTCTCTTCACACTGTTGGATACCATGGGAGAGGTCAACCTGCCTTTCCCTACCCTTCCGCCAGTTTTATTGATGTTGGTTTGTGGGTTGATCGGAATTTTCATTGTAAGGCTGAAAATAGAACAAACAGATCAGGCTTTTGATGCTCCTGTAATCGGTGAATCATTTTACTGGACCGGTTTTGCAATCACCGTCTGGACTTGGGGCAGGGCAATTTTTATAGAAAACGAACCTTTATATGAGTTCCTTAACCACATTTTCCTCTATAGTCAGCTTTCCCTTTGCCTACTGTTTTTCATTTATCTAATGTCTAATTTCTCCCAGATATTGAACAGCGGAAAGGATGTAGAACGGATCCTGTTCAAGCCACAGTATTTTGCATATTTCCACATGCGTATCGGTTCCATTATGGGTCTGGTCATTTTGACGGTATATGCAGACGGAATTATTGGAAGCCAATTGGCCAGTGCAAGTACCAATATTACCGCTGATTATTATGGTCAGACAGACAGACCATTGGAGGCAGCTATATTGTATGAAAATTCCTGGTTGCAGTACAGGAGAAATGACAAGGCCAAAAACGCAGCAGCACATTTCCGTTTCAATCTGAAACAACCCCAACAAGGGATGGACCACCTGCTGGAAAGCTTCAACTACTCCCCTAATGTCCCCAATATCCTTCTGCTAAGTGCTAAAACCCACCAACAGGATAAGGTACTCGATGCACTCTTTTACCTGGAAAAAGGATTGGAATATTATCCGGGAAACCCTTATCTCATCAACAATATTTCTTTACTCTACTCCAAAATCAATAGACCAATCGATGCCTTGGCCAAGTTGGAGGAAATAACCAAAGAAAATATAATAGCACAATCAAATAAATTGGCGCTCCAAATTAAACATGGACTCAAAACGGATGAATCACCTGAAATCCCTGATGATCTGATTTTCAAAATCAACTACCTGGCGGGGGCAAATAAAAAAGGTGATTTCACGGATTTTGTTCTTGACACACATCAAATCCCTGAAGGATTTTCTCTAAAGGCTGCTCTCTTCCGAAATCAATGGAGCAACAAGATTGAAACTCCATTGGAAGAGGATTTGATTTTGATGGATAGTCTGGTAGCACTGGAGCAACCCGGATTCGAAGAAAGGAACTTTCGGGAAACCAGGATTCTCCGGATGCTACAGCAATCTTACATCAATGAAACTCTCAAGTATATCAATGGAACTGCGATGGTCCATCCCGATTTTGGTGCTTATTACCATGAAATGGCAGCTAAAATACTTGCGGGACAACTTGATTTTGAAAAAGCTGCAATTGACATCTTAGTGGCTTCAGAAAGCGGATTTATAAATTTCAAGCCTTTCCATTTAGCCATTTTATACTTTGGGAATAAAGCTCAGGAAGCAAAAACAATCGAAAGCAAATATGAGGTGTCTTTTCCATCTTGGATGAAATTTGATTCTGATGGTATTTTGGAAAAAAATGATCTTTCTGAATATTATCAAAAAATAAGCCGCCTACATCAATCCTTGCCCGGGGATTTCTTAGCTGACCTTGATGCCCTGGACCAAAACATTTTCCAGGAAGAGTTTGCCTATCATATACTTGTCCACAAACTCCATTGGCTTAAAAAACCGGAATTAGAAAAAGTAAAAAACATCATTACCGCCAAAACCTCCTCAGTCCTCACCAAGGATGATATTGATTCCTGGTATGCATTTGTCCATTCAGATACGGGAAATGGGCCTTCTGAAAAAATAATGCAGCTATTCCAACTTGACAAGGACTTGGAGAGAAATGCTTATTGGACCCCATTCGTTTGGAAAAAAGTCAATGAAGAAAATGATGAACTCAGGAAATACGAGCTTTTACAAGAGGCTATTCAGTTTAATAAGGATCCGTTTTTGTGGATCCAATATGTAAAACAAAGCCGCAAAATCGGGCTTGACAGCTATGGAAGTACTGCAATGGCTGAAATGCGTGGATGGCTAAGTGCCGAACAAATTGAAAAACTTCAAATGGACAACTTCTAGAAAGATGAAGCGTAATGTGACTAAGAAGTTTTTTGAAACAAACTTTTCAGTTAAATTGTCCTTTTAAAATATTTACGGATGACAAAGATTATAGAAACTACAGAAATTAGTAAAATCTACAAAATGGGTGCTGAGATAGTGCAGGCGTTAAAATCTATATCCATCAATGTCAATAAGGGTGAATATGTTGCTTTTATGGGACCTTCAGGTTCAGGCAAGTCCACTTTGATGAACATCATTGGTTGTCTTGACTCCCCTACTTCGGGGAATTACGTCTTAAATGGAAAAGATGTAAGTGACATGTCAGAGAATGAACTGGCTGAAATCAGGAACAAAGAGATCGGCTTCGTTTTCCAGACATTCAATTTATTGCCAAGAGCAACATGCCTTGACAATGTGGCTTTACCATTAATTTATGC
>NZ_JBGTCA010000572.1:0-28738 GCF_041749095.1 Aquiflexum sp.
TTCGATCTTGAAAGACTCACTGAAATTACGGACACGACGCTGAGCAATGCTCATTTTAAACTGCTTTCTATTGGCCATCTTTCTACTGGTTTGGTTAAAATTTCTCTATTTTTAACGGTCAGTGTATTTCAGGCACTATCATCCTTTGATTTGTCATACGAAATAACTATTAAATTGAACGTTATTAATTGACCTGTTTGTTGAATTTGGTGTATTTAGTTTAAAAGAATAACCCTCTATGTCAAATTGAGGGTTTTACTTTTCCATAGATGTCGGTTCAAAACACCAAATACATGTTGGAAGTAGATCTAAAAAACCTCCTTGACCATTTGCATGGGATCATAATAACCTGATTTGTAGCTGATATCCAGCCAACTTAAGCGCGGTTGGTAAGTCTTTAAATCCAAAGCCTGGTTAAATCTCCTTAATCTTTCAAATAGCTTGGGAGAAAGGCCTACCTGCTGCATAAATTTCCTTTCAAAGGTTTTTAGGCTCATATTGGAATGATATTCCAGTTCCTCAATAGTATAGGTTCCCGGTTGCTTTAGCATGATCATTATAAATTCGACCGATTTCGGACGATAATGGTCGCTTTTTTCCAGATCCTTCTTACAAAATCTGGGTAAACTAGCAACAAATCGACTTTTTCCCTTGGCATAAAACTCGCAATGGTAATTATACTAAAGCATTGAGTTAAACTTATCCATCCCATTTTATGAAAAAATCAATTCTAAATTATTCGGTTCTTTTGATTTGCATGTTGTTTGTTCAAGTGCAGGCTTCGGCATTTAATGATCCATATCTGAGCAAGTCTTTTGACATTTCAGGTCCGGGAAAAATTGAAACAAAGACTTCAGGCGCAAGTGTTTCCATTGAAGGAACAGAAGGCAATCAGGTGATAGTTGATATGTATGGGAGAAGAAATGGGGAATTGGCAGATGCCAATGATGCTGATGTCCAAAATCGACTTGAGAATTATCAGATAGACATTGATAAAAACGGAAATACGATTTCAGTGTCAGTATCCACCAAGAAAAATCAGAATTGGTCAAAAGGTAATAACCTTAACCTTTCATTTGATATCAAAGTGCCTTATGAATTGTCAACAGATCTGAATACCAGCGGAGGTTCAATTTCAATTAGCAGAATTGATGGTGACCAAACCATAAAAAGCAGTGGAGGCAGTATCAAAATATCAGGTTCAAGTGGCAGTATTTTTACAAAGTCATCAGGAGGAAGCCTATCCGTTTCAGAGTTCTCGGGTTTATTGGACCTAAATACCAGTGGAGGGTCTGTGAAAGTTTATGGTATGGAAGGTGAAGTGACCATCAATTCTTCCGGAGGCAGTGTTAACTTGGAAAATGTTGCAGGAAAGGTTTATGCCAGCACAAGTGGTGGGGGTATCAAAGCCGATATCAACAATATTGATGGTGGATTGACCCTGAAAAGCAGTGGAGGGAGTATCTCTGCCATAATTCCCAAAGACCTCCCTATGGACCTCGATCTGAACGGTGGAAATGTGAGTACAAAACTGACGAACTTTGAAGGAGAAATGAAACGTGATAAAATTGTTGGAAAATCCAATGGAGGAGGGGTTTTGATCTCTATGGCTAGTTCAGGAGGAAGTATCAAGCTTGATTATAAGTGATTGAAAAAGGACCGAAGTCGGAAGACCGAAGACCGAAGTAGCCTACTTTTGTTCCTCAATCCATGGCTTTGATTAGAATAGCAAAATTTCTGGGTAAATGTCTGATATACATAAAAAAACATTTCTGTCTCAGCTTTATCATTCAAAGGTCGGACAGAATTGCTTTTTTTGTGGTTTCTATTTCCCCAGATTAATCAAAGAATTGGTTGGAAGGCCTTATTAAAAAAGTCTGGAAAGTCAAAAATGAAAGGAATCAATTGATTCCCCAATTAGTGAGAAGGTCAATGTATTTATCCATAAATCAAATTCTTTAACCTATCCACTGAAAGTGGCTTTACAATATATTCCTCTATTTCAGGGATTGACTTGATGGGTTCTATGTCATCAGGATGTATGGAACTACTCACCATTACAATTCTGAATTTGTTTTTGGTTTTCTTATCGAACTTTATGAATTGCTGCATGAAATGCCAACCGTTTGTTCCGGGCATGTGCAGGTCCAATAGTACCAGATCTTTTGAACCTCTTTTCTTTTTGACTTTTGGATGAGTCAAATTTGATTGGATGTAATTCATAGCTTTAGAGCCGTCCGGTAGCAGCACAACTTCTCCGTCATAACCAATGTGGTCTATCAGTCTTTTATGGACCTGACTTGTCACTGCGTCATCATCGACCAATATAATTTTTTCCCATTGCATAAGGCGATTCAATTATGGGTAATAAAGTAATACTATTTGGGGTGAGGTAACTTTATAATAAGTTAAATGTTTTTTAAATGTAACAAATTACTTTTTAAAAATTACGTATTTTAAATTGACTTTTTTTGAAAAAAAGAAAAATATGTTATAAGTACTTGAAATACAGATAAATAAATTATATTACTTAAACTCATAAAATATAGCAAGTGGTCATATATAAAAGGATTTTGCTTAAGAAAAATAATGTATTTCCAATTTTGGACTTAAACTTTCTTGAATTGTCGGGTGAGAAACGGTGAATTGTTAGAAGCTAAATTGGGCAGAAATTTAAGACCTAATATAAGGGAGGACTTGAGAAGAAAATGAACGAAGTGACGGAAGTATTTTTTGATGAAAATTTTTTATTCCCTAAAATATTAAGTATATTAAAAGAATATAATTTTATAATTTATTGATTTTACGAAATTAACTATATTGTTTAATTATTTATCCAAATATTAATAAAATTATATTTGGAAAGTCACCCTATAGCTTATTTCCTATGCTGATGCGAATCTAAAATCGAGGAAAACTCCCATAC
This sequence comes from Aquiflexum sp., assembly GCF_041749095.1. GTDB lineage: Bacteria > Bacteroidota > Bacteroidia > Cytophagales > Cyclobacteriaceae > Aquiflexum. The sequence continues at coordinate 2,927 of NZ_JBGTCA010000572.1, forward strand.
CATATCCCACATGATCCCTGTTTGGGGCTATTACTTATAACTACTTAATCAAAATTAATATTCACTTAAATTTATTTTATGAAAAATCAAGTAATGTTTACAATGAGAATTTCTATGCTTTTTAGCAGTTTGTTTATTTTGATGATGTTTGCCTCCTGTGAAGGCCCCGAAGGTCCACAGGGTCCACAAGGACAGACCGGAGAGCAGGGAGTGGCAGGCCAAGCAGGGCCGGCAGGTCCTCAGGGAGTACAAGGTGCGGACGGTAATGCCAACGTCAGATTATTCACCTTTGATGGCCATGACTTTACAGCTTCAACTGCAGTCAGTTATAATATTGAAAATACTTCCAAAGAAGAATTCGATAAAACTTTATATTTAATTTTCATGGGCCAGTCCGATGCTCAAAGAGAAATTTGGTTTTCAATGCCTGGATTTGGAGCTCTTCAACAAACCGAATACAATAGCATTATGCGGTACTTTTTCAATAATACAAGGGCGACAGCAACTATATTTAGGCCAGCGGGTTCAGGCCCCGGAGAAGTGTATGAGGCTGTCAAGATCTTTGCCATTGAGTCCACAGAAACCAGCAGGATAAACCTTGCAGACATTGACCTTACTGATTATGAGGAAGTGGCCAGACATTTTGGGTTTAAAGAGTAGCATTCAAAGTCGCCCAAAAGAATGACTTTGTTATATTTTAAGGATATAAAAAAACCGTCAATTATAAATTGGCGGTTTTTTTTAAATTATATGCCGTCACCTTTTCAGACTTTTCCGCTCTTCAAAGACTTCCCCTGCTATAACAGCACCCGATTTGTTTCCGAAATCATTCCTGATAAAAGTAAGCAGGTCAGCAATTTCCTGATCTGAAAGATGGTCATATGCCGGCATTTCCTGATTGTATTTTTGTCCGTTGACTGTGATTTCTCCGGACAATCCCATTAACATGACACGTATTAATCTTCCTTTGTTACCGGTTACCCAATCTGTTTGGGATAATGGTGGGATCAAATCCTCAGCACCTTTACCATCAGGCCCATGACAGGTAAGACAATATTGGGTGTACAATTTGGCCCCGGCTTCCAACTCGACAGGTACTTCATAGGCCCAGTTTTCATCCATTAATTTGATTGGCTCAAGTTCCTTTGCAAATACCGGTAAAGATGGATCCATCTTTTGATTTTCAGCTATTTTTCTGATTCTGACTATCCTATCCGGACCTTTGGGCAATCCGTCATACATCCAAGGTTGGAATCTGGGGTGCCAATCCCTGTTACTTGTGGAAAAAAAGATTTCTCCTTCGGGTGAAACAGCAATATCCCTAATTCTTCCAAAATGCTTTTGGATAAAAATATCCTCACTTTTTACTTTTTCTCCTTTATCATCCAAATGCAAAATCCGAATGGATTGGCCTTTCATCGTGGCAAGTAGCAGGCTATTCCTCCATTCCGATATGTCCTCATGACCATAATAAGCCAATCCTGCTGTAGCTAATGTAGGGGTCCATGCAATTAATGGTTCAATGACAACCACATTATTTGCATAGTCGACTTCTTTTTCCAAGTCAATAAACCCCTGCACATCAGGCCAACCATAATTGCCGCCCTTGACCAACAAATTGACTTCGTCATCATTCAAAGGACCATGATCAGAACCATACAGTTGCTGATTTTTGCCAAAGGTCAGCCCCTGTGTATTTCTAAATCCCATGGACCAAACAGGATTGTTGGGATAAGGATTGTCTTCGGGAATGCTGCCATCAATGTTAATCCTTAGGATTTTTCCACCCAAAAAACTTTCATCCTGCGTCAGGTTTACTTTGCCCACATCTCCCAAAGAAAAAAACAGTTTATCATCTTCTGATATTACTATCCTTGAACCATTATGGAAAGTAGCCCCCGGCAAGCTGTCCAAAAGGATCAATGGATTTATCAAAGTTTCTTCTTTGAAATCGTACCTGACCAACCTCGATCTGATTTCTTCTTCCTGACCTTGTTTGGGGATTGCAAAGGTATAGTGAAGAAATACCAAGGGTTTTACAGGGTGTATTGTCATCCCCAGCAGTCCATAGGATTTCTTGGCGATCAGGTCAGGAACCTGAAAAATATCTTTGACCACACCAGTCTCCAAATCCAATAAATGGACGGAACCTGAAACCTGCGTAAACCAGAGTTTACCGGAATTACCGGCGTCTATGTCCCATGGTATTTCCAGGCCTGTGACTACTTCAGAAATTTCCAAAATTGCATTATCCAAATGGATATAACCTAGAATTGGGTAGTGAGAAACAGTTTCAGAAGTTTTCTCACTGCATGAGTAAAAGGTTAGTAAAGCCAGGAAAACGAATAGTTTTGATCTCATTTGGTAGGATTTTGACCTTCTAAGTTAAGCACTTCTTTGAAAACCACTAAAATTGATTTTGGTCAATCACTGAAAATAAAGAACCCAAACCCACCCGGGTCGCGGATAATGATATTGTCCACTATTCCATCTTTGTTGAAATGAGTGATTTCCTCAGTGATAGGGATGTTGAGATGACGGATTTTTTGGATAACTGCCAGATTGTCCTTTCCATTGAAATAGGTCAGGGAGGGATTGAAAAAGAGGTGGGGACAGGAGAGCGGTTTCATCAATGAAATTGTAAAGCCATTATAATCAAGGGACAGGTAGCCTTGATCCAAGGATCCACCTGAAATGGTAAAACCCAATGTTTGATATAAATTTATCGATCTTTGGATGTCGGTGGTTTCCAAACTTAGCCCAGCATAGTTTCCTAAGTTGCTAAAACTTTGATTTTCGAAATCAGGTAAAACTGGAGCAGGAATTTCCATAAGATAAATCCATACTCCGCTGGGGTCTGAAAGAAGGTGCCCATTTTTGAAGGCTGTAATCGCAGTTATATCCTGAAGTTTATTGATTTCTGATTCCCAATTATTTTTAAAAAGTTTGATGCCTGCCCTTGCAAATCGGTCAGCATTGATTTCAATAAAGGCCTTTCCATCAGTGACTATCAATGGGTCATTTGAAACTTTTTTGAATCCTAGATTTAAATAAAATTCTTCACCTTTAATTTTGTCCGGGGTTGGGGATTGTAATATGGATATCATTTTAATTTTGACCAGTTTCTTATATAAATCTTTGGGTAGTATTCAATTTAGTTTGTAAGTGGCTATCAAAGACAATGTTGCTGACCTTCAAACCTAATGTGCTACCTTTTCAAATTGGAATTCCTCCACCCATGTTTTATCCTTAGATTTTAAAGAAAGTCGGATGATCAATGTATCTTCTTCTCTATGATAAGTCAATCCATGGAAGTAAGCCGTTTGACCCTCTATTTTGACCAGTTTGAATTCTACCCAATCTTCTTTTGCTTCCCAAGGACTAAGGTCACGGTTGAAATGCTTTAGCTTAATGGCCAAACTTTCTCCTTGTTGTTCTATCACCATGTATTCGGTAAATTGAATTTCACCCTCGTTGGCAAAACGGAAAACGCCTGCCATGCTGTTGTCTATAGCAGGCATCCAGATTTCATCGCATTCTCCGCCCAAACCGTTTCCTTTCCAGTATCCGGTCAGCCAATCCATTTGTTCCAGCCTACCTGCACCGGGGGTTTGGCCTTCTTCGAGTTTCAGTACTTCCTGAGCTTGGGTATAAGAAAATAAGGTCAGGTTGGAAAGAAAAATGAGTATAATTACAATTGATTTATAGTGAATTTGATTCATGGGGATTATACGATAATTATTCATTAAGCCTACTTTTTGAAGTAGATTTCGATGATAACTTTGATGATTTCAACTATTGACCAAATCAATAGTGTCAGCTTGGGATAATCCTTTGGCATGTAACAATACCCCATGTTCAAGCCATGCTTTCAAATTGGTCATCCAAAAGGTCCAACCAGTGGAACAACCTACATAAAAATCCATTTTACTCTTTTCGTCAGTGGAGATTTTTTCCTGAGTGAGCACGACTTCTGTAGCGCTATTGAAGTCTTTCAATTCAACATGGACAGTTCCCGCCTTTCCGAAGGTAAAGGAAATTCTGTCCCTTCCATTGGCTTCCAGTACTACTCCCTTTTCATCAAAATCCCAATTGTGCCATTTCCAAATAAATGTATCCCCTTTTTGAATGGGGTCATCTTGTTTCCTTGCTACTCCGGCTTTGCCGTAGTATTGGGCTTTTTCCAAAAACCAGGTTTCCATGTTGGCCTGTGTCGCCCAGGCATTGTAAAGGATGTCAATCGATTTGAATATTAATATCCGTTTTTTAAAACTTGTCCAATCTATTTCCTGCATTTCTTCGTGATTTTTGATTGTAGAGTTTAACCGGCATTTTCATAAGCTTTTTTCACCCAATTCATCACCTCATCATCAATATCCTCCAATCCTGACAAATTGATTTTGTGGGTGCACATGGCATTGCCACTTGGAAGTAGTTTTCCAGAGGGATCCTGACCTTTCAGGTTGATCCCTATTTCAAAACGGGTTTTGGTGATGGGGTGGAGTAGGGCAAATTGCTTTTTTCTTCTCAGGCTTACATTGGCATTTTTGGGTGCGATTTCAATGTCATTTCCAAATTTTGAAATTTCATTGATCAAGTGATCATATATAGGCCTAAAATGTTCTTTGCCTTTGTATTGGTTTTCGATCAGTTCGTTTTTGTCTTCCACGGAACCTGCGTCAGTGGCCAATGTTTTCAGTGCGATCAGGTTGGCAAAACCATGGGTAAGTCCCTCTTCTTCTTTCAGAAATTTCATGATCTGACCATGTTTTTCAAAAGATTTAGCTTTGACTACTGCAATCCATTGGTCAAGTGATTTTCCTGTATTTTTATGGAGGTTGTCCAGCATGGTTTGTTCTGCTTTGTCCATGGTTTTTTATTTTTTCCTGGTGAAAATGGCTACTACGATGCTTGTCAACAAACCCATAATGGGTGCCCCGATCAATCCCTGAATGATATAATTTTTAAGGTTGAAATACTCCTCAGCTGCAGCTTGGGTCATTTTTCCTTCCGTAACAGCGTAATCAATGGCATTTTGAAAATAATGGGGAGTAATGACCAATGAAGTGATGACTTGGGTCAGGGGGCTAAATATGGTGACGATCATAGTGATGATCAGCCCACAGACAAGTCCTTGAAGATAAGTCATTTTACCTTGGTAAAAATTATCTCTTTTGTCCAAAAGGGCCAATACATAAATGGCGATGGCAGGAATGGCAACAAAGTTGGTAAATACCGGATGTTTTTCAATGTAGGTATCATGCAATCCAAAAAGCCTTTCCAATGACATCCAAACAAGCATCATCAGGACAAAAATGATTGCCCATTTGATTTCGATTTTGAGATTTTTCATGAAGGCAATTTATTGTGGGTTAAGGTCAAAGCTGACCATCCAATTGACACCGAACTTATCCTCAAATGCTCCGAAATATGATCCCCAAAAAACATCTCCCATAGGCATATTTACCTTGCCTCCTTCCGATAATGCTGCAAATATCCTGTCAGCCTCATCTTTGGATTCCGTGTTTACAGAAATTGAAAAATTGTTACCAAAAGTGACGTCGGGATAATTGGATCCGGTATCACTTCCCATCAAAATGGTTTCTTTACTGATCGGTAAAGAAACATGCATGATCATATCCTTGTCACTTTCCGAAGTTGGGTAGTTTTCTTGCGGGGGCATTTCACCGAAGGTTCCATAAAACGAAAACTCTCCGCCAAAAACAGATTTATAAAAAGCAAATGCTTCTTTGCAGTTGCCATTGAAGTTGAGGTAAATGTTAACAGAGGCCATAGTATTGGGGGTTTGGGTTAAGTGAAAAACATTTTTTGGTTTAAACATAAATATAGGGCTTATCATTAAAATAATGACTTGTCATGGGATAAGAAAATTTGATTTTTTGGATGCGACCTAACAAAATTATGTTCCGGTTTTGGAAATTTCAGCCCGGATTCTGCTAAGGGAAGTATCTGTGATACCCAAAAAACTTGCAATATATTTTAATGGTGCCTGTTGAATGATTTCAGGATGTTCTTTTTGGAGAGTAATATATCGGTCACTGGCAGATTCGGTGATCATGGAAATTGATCTTTGTTTGACCTTAAAAAGTTGTTGGGTCATCCAGTTCCGGCCCCATTCCGTAAAACCTTCAATAGTATGGAATAGCTTTTGGAAATCCTCGTAACCAATATACCAACAGGTACATTCTGTCAAAGCCTGAATATTTTCTTTGGCTGCCACCCCCTGAAAAAGTGAGACTACCTCAATGGCTATCTCATTCTGACCGATAAAGTCAACAGTGATATCATTGCCATTTGGGTCTAAAGCATAGGTTCTGATCAATCCGCTTTCCACACAATGGTAACCCATAGATAGTTGTCCTTCTTTTAATAAATAAGTGCCTTTCGGAATATGTATCAATTGATGTGCATCCGAGATTTTCCTGAGGGTATCAGGAGAAAACAGGGGGTGTTGGTATATTATTGGGATTGGTGTCATTTGCTTGGGTCTAACAGGCAAATTATTCATTTTTTTATTCTTCCCAACCTAATTAACAAAGGGAATTCTACCTTCATTGAGTTTTTACCCCAGGCTTTTTTCAATTCAGATTTAATTAAGTCTAATGGGTCTTCCTGATTAATTTGAATATATTTTCTAACTGCAGACCAAGTTTGAAGGTAGCCCCATATCTGCTCAAAACTCCAGAACTGTTCATTTTGGAAATTAGGGACTCTTATTTCTTCAAAAGGAAATGGAATGGTCCGGTACTCTTCGTCAAGGTATTTTCGCTCAGGTTCCCAATAATTGTCCAGAATATTCCTGTAGAGTTTATTTATGACATTATCGGTTTCGGATGATGTTTTTAACAAGCCATAACCCAAAATCAAAATGAAAGCATCTTTTTTGGCAGTTCGGTTTACCTCTTTATAAAATCCTTCAAAATCAAACCAATGAATGGCCTGTGCAACTGTAATGAGGTCAAAAAGGTGATCAGGGAAATTTGTAATTTCAGCCCTTTGTTTGGAATAGTTGATGTTAGGCCTTGCGATTGCATTTTCCAACTGGTTTTCGCTGATATCGGTGGCCTCAATTTTATGGAAATAATTAGATAAATGATCTGCCACCTGACCGTTTCCGGTTCCACAATCCCAAGCGATTTCTTTATCCTTACAGAGTTTAATCACAAATTCAAACAAAGTCCTAGGGTAATTAGGTCTGTACCTGGCATATTCCTCTGAATGGTTGGAGAAGAGATCTTTCATATCTTGGCATTTCTCAAAAAATTCCTTCCCAAAACCGGTTCAATCAATTCCCCCTTGATTAGTGCACGGTTTTCAAACAATATATCCCAAGGTTCCATTCTTGGTTCATCGGAAAGATTAAATGTTCCGAAGTGCATGGGAATGAAGAATTTTCCTCCCAAAGTATTGAATGCACCAATGGCATCTGTCGGGCTAATATGTGACTGATGCATAAACCATTCAGGTTTGTAAGCACCGACACCCATCAGACAGTAATCAGGCGAACCAATGGTGTTCTTAATGTCTGCGAAGTGGGGACCATCTCCACTGTCTCCCATAAAGTAAATGGAATAATCGGGTGTTTGGATATAAAATCCTCCCCAAAGACTTTTGTTGTCATCCCATAGCCATCTTCTTGACCAATGTCTTGTCGGTACATAAGTAATCTGAATGCCACTATCCAAAACAGAATATTGTTGGTACCAACCTGCTTCCTGGATAAGCTGTCCATTGGTCCAAGAAGAAATAACTTTCTCCAATCCCAGTCCTGTCAGGATTTTAAGATTGGGATGATTATCAGTAAGGTATTTTATGGTCTGTTTATCGCAATGGTCCCTGTGATTGTGGGAAAGCAAAATATAATCCAGTTGAGGTAGTTGTTCGACAGGAAAAGGAAGGTCGCTATCTCTTTTCAAAAATGTATTGTCAATTAAAATCGGGTCAGTCAGAAAAGTTTTTCCCTGGATTTGCATTAAATAGCTTGCATGCCCAAGCCATATTAAATAATCTTCATTATTCTGGAATAGGGTCGGATCAAAATCAACAGACAATCTCCTGGTTTCAGCCTTCTTTTCTTCATTTTGGGGATTCTTGCCGGTCTGCCATTTCAGCAAATCCCAAAAGCTGGATTCAAAGGGATGGTAGAGATTGGTAAATCTTCCATTATCATCCAATGGATTTCCTTTCCAATCCTCACTTGGAAGAACAGTCAAAAGTTCAGGGTTTGAAGTGAATCCATTTTTGGATTCTTCAAATCGTTCTTTTAGAGGATAAGCCATGAGGAGTGGAATGAGTAAAAGCCAAATGTATTTCTTTCTGTGCATTTCAATGATTCCTAACCCGATTCAGGGAATAAAAGTTTATGCACTTAGGAGATGTTCGATCAATTCAGAGGGAGTTTCTATTTTTGAAACTTTTTCATCTTCCAATTCCCGTTTCAGTTCATATTCAAGTTCGAAGATGAGTCCGTCGACAAACATTTTGTCCATTTGGAGTTCTTTGTAAAAGTTTGCTGATTTTCTTTTGCCTGTCAGTGGGATGCCATAAGTATTGAATACACCGATGGCTTTTTTCATGTTGGTTATAGTTTTCATTTTTTTAGAGGAGAGATTTTAGATGTGAGATATTAGACTTGAGATTTGAGATGACATGTCCGAAAACCTATAGTCAAATACAAATTATAAAGTGTGATAATTAAAGTTCAAAGATTTTTTAATTAATAAGGATTGAAAGTAGAACGCTGTTTTTAGTGGTTTGTTGGATAAGGTTATGTTATTTATGATTTTTTAAGGAATTCGATTAATTATAAAACTCTTCTCCGATGTGATTGTCTGCCGCCAAGGTGAGTGTCCCCACTCAGATTTTTGAGATGCTGAATTCATTTCCACAAAGCCTTCCATCTTATGATGGCAACAAAGACCAAAGAGTTGCTTGTATCTCACAAAACTTTCCCCGAAACGGCCACCCCCAGGATAATACCTCAAAATGTTTTTGATTTAGCTTTACTCAACACTGAAACCTTGCTCAGCCACGATACTATCCTGAACAAAAGCCGTGACGCAAACTGTTCGTGTTATGTTGTAATGATCTAAATGAAAAGGAGTGGAAATTTTTTTTCAGAATGATAAACCAGCCGGAACATTTGGGAAAGTGCTATAAATGAAGAAGAGAATTTCCAAAGTAATCCGGTAAACACCTTTACCCAAAGGAATACAAATTATAGATGTTGTTTATATAGATTCAAAATATTAAAGGGATAAAAAGGCCTCAACAGCATCAGGGTTATTGAGGTCAATCCTTGCATTGGCTAACCTACCGGATATATCACCATTTATGATCAGGTATCTAAACGTTTGGGTCGGTACAATTTGGTCATAAACTAATGGTATAAATCCTTCATAATTTCTGGAAAAATAATAACTAATGATTATCTTATTTAGATTATAACCAAAATTATAATTTCTGTGATATACGGTGACGGCACCTTCCAAACCTTGATAGTGGAAAGGTAAACCTGTCCACATCCAAGCGGAAAATGACGAGTTTACAGGAACACGCATATAAACGAGCACCATTCCATTATCAAACACGTCTTGGGTGATTGCAGGATCATTGATTGTGGACAACTTTGCGAAAATAGCATTCATAGAAGTATTATTGGTAGTCGTCATCATCCCATAAGTGCCATTGACATAGTCTGCGTTGGTAAGGGTGACTATTTTAGAGATGATTTGGACCTTGCCGTCCGCACCCGCCTCTCCTTGTGGACCCTGTGGACCCTGAGGTCCTTGTTCTCCCTGAGGACCCTGCCCTCCTAGGGGTCCCTGTGGACCCTGAGGCCCTCGTTCTCCTCTAGGCCCTTGTTCCCCTTGGAGTCCCCGAGGACCTTGCTCCCCCCTTTCACCCCGCTCTCCTTGGGGGCCTTGTTCACCCTGAACACCTTCCGGCCCTTGTTCTCCTTCGGGCCCTTCAAACAGGTTACAACTTACAAAAAAGCAGAAAATCAATGGAAACAGTAGGCGGGAGGGGAGAAAAGAGGATAGTTTCATGGTCTTGGTGTTTAATATTTGAAGAGTTATAATAAGTTGTAAACCATGCCTTCCGTAGGGATTAGGCACTGATTATCAAAACAATATATGCATTTAATGATAAAATTAAAATTAAATTTCTCCCTTTTATTTTTTCAAAATCCCCACAGCCTTTTTGAGTTTCTCCACTCACAACTACCGATAATTGTAGTATTTACTACTCAATTGAACGTTACTTTTGCTTTGTACTACTTGTCCGCAGGGGCGGATGGTACGTCGTACTTCGTACTCCCCCCAAATTACCCAATCCTCGGCGGCAGTAACTTATAGACCACAGGTGTCACAATTCTTGACAACAAAGTGGAACTGATCAAACCTCCAATCAGGACAATTGCCAAAGGAGAAATCAATGGATTGGTTGACCACGCAATTGGCATTAATCCACCTATTGCTGTCAGTGTCGTCAATACAATTGGTAAAAAGCGGATTTCCCCAGCTTCCCGGATGGCTACATCCAAAGATTTCCCTTCCTTCCTCAACTGATTGGTGAAGTCCACCAGCAAAATTGAATTCTTTACTTCAATTCCTGCCAAGGCTATCAAACCAATGATTGCAACAAAGGACAAAGAATTGCCTGTCATCCACAAAGCCGTCAGGGCACCTACCATTCCCAATGGAATGACTGAAAGGACAATGATGGTACTTTTGAAGGTTTTGAAAAGTAAGATCAAAACTGCGATAAAGAGGAATACGGTTACAATGATGACAGTTTGAAAACCTCCAAATGATTCTTCCCTTGTTTCCGTCTCTCCGGCAACTTTAAAGGAATAGCCATCAGGGAAATCCATGTTTTTGATTTTGCTTTCTATATCGTTGTTGACCCGGTCTGCCAAAAATCCTTCCTGGACAAAAGCGGTGACGGAAACAGTCCTTGTTTTATTGTAATGGTCAATATATAATGGAGAGCTTTCCAAAACCAAGTCGGCTATCTGTCTGATCGGGATGGCTGCCCCTTGGTTGTTATTGATAAATAACCTGTCAAAATTGACAAGTGAAGCTCTTTCCTCTTTGGGACTTGTCAGGATGATTTCCTTTTTATCCCCATTGGCATCTGAGTAGGAACCCATTTTCAGTCCGGCAATTGCCATCCTAACTGATCTGTCCACGTCTACAATATTAATTCCCAATGATCTTGCCTTATCCTTTTGAATTGCCACCCTGATGTCAGTTTTCAGATTGCTGACAGGATTATCGACATAGATTGTTCCCGGTGTTTGCCGGATCAGCTTTTCGGTTTTTGATGCCAGGGTTCTCAGGCTGTCCAGATTTTCACCTGAAAGCCTAATTTCCACAGGTGCAGTGACAGGAGGCCCTTGCTCCAAGTTTTTGACCTCTATTTTTGCTCCCGCATAATTGTCAAACCTGTTTCTGAGGTCTTCTGTAATCCGGATTTTTTCTGTGGCGGATGTGTTTGGTTTTAACTGGACAAAAATCTGGGCGAAATCTGTCCTTTCATTTTCAGGTATCACATTGTAGTAGATCCTAGGATTTCCTTTTCCAACATTGGTGGAAAAGAAATCTATTTCGGGAATTTCCTTCAATGCCCGCTCAACTTCCCTGCTGATTTCATCAGTACCTCCTATTTTGGTTTGGATAGGAGCAATGATATTGACCAAAAACTGGGGTTTTTCAGAAGCAGGAAAAAGACTGAATCCAATAATCGGGAAAATTACCATAGAGGAGCCGAAAATCACCAAAGCAACGACCAAGGTCTGAACAGGTTTTTTTAGGGACCTTTCCAACAAGGGTGCATAGCTTTTTGAGATGACATTCTGAAGGATCCTTAGAAAAAGGTTTCCCTGATGCCCTGCTGCGTGCTCCTTGAGTAGCCTGCTGGCCAAAAAAGGAATAATGGTCAGGGAAACAAACATTGAAGCCAAAACACTCATGATGACTGCCATGGGTAAGCTTCGGATAAAGTCCCCTGAACCTTCCGGCAAAAACACCAAAGGCATAAATGCGATAATCAGGGTGATGGTGCAGCCCACCACGGACAAGCCGATTTGTTTGGTACCCAATAGGGTAGCTTCCATCCGGCTATGTCCTTCTCTTATCCATCGTTCGATATTCTCCACTACCACAATACTGTCATCCACCAAAAGACCCAAGGCTACCACCAAACCTACTATGCTAAGCTGGTTAAGACTGTAACCCAACAGATCAAGGAGGACTAGTCCTATGGCAAGAGAAAGTGGAATGGATATCATGACGATGGATGCGGCCCTTCCGCCAAGGGGCAACAAAGTGATGGAAACCAACAGAATGGCAATGATGAAATCAAAACCCAATCCACCCAGTCTTTTATTAACAAAATCAGCCTGATCAAAAGCCAATACCATATCGATATTGGAAGGCAGCGTTGTTTTAAAATTTTCAAGAACAGGTAGGTATTGCTCCTGGACTTGGGAGATATTGTTGCCCTCTTTTAATGCAGCAGTTACAAATATGGATCGGTACCCATTAAGCCGTGTGATATGTTTGTTTTCATCAAAATCCATATGCACATGGGCTATGTCTTTGAGTGAAATGTTTTTACCTTGAACTGAATAGACAAGTGTATTAGCGATTTCATCAAGATCATTGTAGTTGCCACTTGTTTTTACATTGAAGGCCTTGCTTCCAGCTTCAATGGTTCCTCCGGGAATATTGCCAATTTCACTTTGAATACTTCCAAGAACTGCCTGAAGTGGGATCCTCATTTGGGACATTTTATCCAATTGTAGGTCTATTCTGACGATTTCCTCAGGTAGGCCATGGATTTCCACTTCTTTGAGTGCGGGTATTTTCTCCAATTCTTTCTGAAGCCGTTCGCCAAATTTTTTGAAGGATTCCCGTGAACCGTTTTCACTGATGAGCCCGATTTGAAGAATATTTACTCCTGATGGGGTCACTTTATTGATATCAATACTTAAAATGTCCTGAGGAAGCTCTCCACGTAAGCTATTGATCTCACTGACCAGTTCCTGATACTTGTCATTAACATTACTCTCGTATTTGTATTCCACATTGAATACAGCGACACCGTCCCGGATTTTGGTTTTGATGCGTTTGATATCTTCCAGGGCATAAATCCTCTTTTCAATAGGATCTACAATGAGTTCTTCCATGTCCTCGGGACTTGTACCCGGGTAGACCACAATCACGGGGAATTGTGGTGCATTTGTGGACGGATCTTCACTTCTTGGCATATTGAAGAAAGTAGTCACGCCAAGCGCAATGGCCATCAGGAAAATCACCAGGGTAAACTGGTAGTTTTTCACAGCAAAGTTTGAGATACGCATATCAATTCCGGATAGAAATGGAGGATTGGTCACTGAGGTAGGCACTTCCGGCAACAATCAAGTGCTCATAGCCTTCAAGTCCACTGATTACCTGTACTTTATCAGGATAAACTCTGCCCAAGTCCACACTGATTTTTTGGGCTGTTTCATTGTCTTTTGTTACAAATACAAAACCTTTACCTCCATTGGCATCCAAAATGGCTTCATAGGGAATATACCAAGTTGGTTGGGCAGTGCTGGAATGGATGGTTGCTGTGCCAAACATCCCACTTGCCAAGTAATCAGGAGCTGTTTCCGAAAATTCAATCTCAACAAGATAGGTGCCCGTCATGGCATCAGCGACTTTTGCTTTTCTTTTGACAATGGCCTGAAAGGACTTGTCAGGTTGAACAGGGGTAGTGATTTCAACTTTATCCTGTTCCTGCACAGTGGCCCAATCACGGTCGCTTAAAGCCACTTTCAATTTCCACTTTCCTAAACCGGTACCATTTGTCTGTAAAACAGGACTTCCTGAGGAAATCTGTTGGCCTGGATTTGCGAATTTCTTGAGAACATAACCGTTACTGACTGCCCGTATAAGGGAATAATCTTGGTTGAATTTTGCAGCCTGTAGGTTTTGGGAAGCAATGTCAAGGGCTGTTTTGCTGTTTTGGGATTGTTCCAAAGTGGCCACTGAATCTGCCAATAGCCGTTGAACTCTCTCGTAATCCCTAAGTGCTTTTTCAAAACCCAATTCAGCTTGAGCAACTCCTGTATTGATTTCTGTCAAATCCAAGGTGGCAAGTAATTGCCCCTTTTTGATATAATCTCCTTCAGAGACCAGTATCTGACTGATAATTCCACCGGTTTTAAAGGATAGTAATGTTTCATCATCGGTAGTGAATTGACCTGTTCCCTGTATGTCCACTTTGTTTTCAGACAATTCTATAGAGGTCACTTTGACTGGGATGCTTCCCTGTGGGATAGCATCGTTAATGGCTTTACCATCAGTTCCGCACGCATTCAATATCAAGATGCCGGGAACAAGGAGTAGGAGGGTAGGGATAAAACTTTTCATGGTTGTGTTATTTCAATGTTTCTAATTCTCTTTCTAATTGCGCTACTGCGCTCAGCAATCCATAGTTTGCAATGGTTACCCTGAGCTCGGATAATGTAAATTGGTTTCTTGCATCAATAAATTCAATCAGGGAATTGGTGCCTTCCCGATATCCCTTGTCAATTAGCCTGAGGTATGAGGAGGCCGATTGAAAGTTACTTTCCGCTGATTTTTTTGCTGCACTTGCCGCTTTGATGTTGTTTTTGGCTGTTCTGACTGACATGTCAATCTGATTTTGCAATAATTCTGTTTTATAGGATATTGCATCGATTTCGTTTTTGGAGCGATTGATTTGAGTCCTGTTTCTGCCACCTTGAAAAACCGGTACTGACATATTTAGTCCAAAAAAGACATATCTGCTTTGTTGGAAATAGTCAAAATCAAAGCCCTGCATGCCGAGGTCCATAAAAGTATTCAATCTGGGTACCGCAAAATTCCGGTTCATTCTAAGTACAGTTTCCTGAATGTTTTTGGCTGTCGCGATTTTCACCAATTCTGCCCTTTGGGAATAGTCTTCCTCTTGAAGCAGTCTTGAAATCTCCTGTTCTTGGATTTCATGAATTTCGAATATCACCGGTATTTGAAGAGGTCTATTCAATAAGAAATTGACGTAGTAGGAAGCATTTTCCTTCTTGTTTTCAGCCTCAATCAATTGTGCATTGATGTTTTCGACTTCGCTCTCTGCCCGGAGAACCTGTGCCGGAAGACCTCTGCCATTTGCCAAAAGAGAACGGTTATCCTTAAGATTCTGCTCCACCAGTATTTTAGATTCTTCTAAAATCTGTTTGGCAGTGTAGGCAAGACAAAACTGGTAGTAGGCCTGTTTGATGTTTTTTATAAGCTCTGCCCTGTAAATTTCAATTTCATATTCTTCCAGTTTGACCGATTGTTGTTTGATAAGTTTGTTGAAATGAAGGTCGGGATTGATGATAGGGTAGGTTACCCTGAACCGTGCATCATAGAAATTGTTGGGCAAGAACTGTTCTTCTATATTTTCGAGCTGAGGAAAGTCTTGACGGTCCGTCAAGGTATTTAAGGTAGAGTAAACACCATTCAATAAATCCCCCAATGGAAGTATAATTGCCCTTCCACCGTTGGCCAAAGTATAGTTGGCTCCAAAGTCAACTGCGGGAAGGAAAAAGCTTTTGGCATCTTTCAAAGCTAAAAGACTTTGATCCAGTGAGATATACCTGTCTTTGAGGACAAGATTGTTTTGCAGACCTTCAGAAACATAATCTGATAGGATTTGTTGGGCTTTGCCTTCAGATAATATTCCAAAGAATAGAAGGAGCCAAAGAACGATTTTTTTGTGTGAGGAATCCATTTTTATTACGTTGTTATATATTTGAACAGTGTTTAAAGTACAGATAAAAAAATATCAGAGTTTATCCAAGACCATCAGAAATGATTGATAGCTGTTTTCTACAATATTTTCAACTTCTGCTTCTTCAAGAATATTAATTCTTTTTCTGATTTTCAGAGAAACCATTCCATGAACTGTAGCCCAAATCATAAAGGAAAGTGCCTCAAGCCTGTGGCCTTGAAAATGGCCTTTCTGCATACATTCTCTCACGGTTATCCGCAATAGATTGAAACTGGAGTCTCCTTCAGTCCAGCATAAATCATCACGTGTTTCTACATGGTCTATAGGAGCTTCGATGATAAACATCAGATCGTACATGTCCTGATTATCCAGACCAAATTCAATGTAGATTTTACCCATTGCCCTCAATCGACTCATTGGATCCACTATTGCGGATAATATTCCCATTCGTTTTCTGAGTTCCTGAAAACCTTCAGTATGGAGCGCATGGAAAATTTCATTCTTGTCTTTAAAATAATGGTATATAATCCCGGGGCTATATTCAATTTCATCTGCAATGTTACGGATTGAGGTTTTCTCAATACCCCTTTCAAGAAAAAGTTTCTTTGCTGCCTTGAGGATACTGTCTTTCAGCTCCTCCTTTTCCCGTATTTTTCTTTCTACCAATCCCATGAATCAAATTTAGACATTCAAATATAATTGAACAGTGTTTAATTTTCCAAATTATTTTTAAAAAAATTTACCATGATCCGATGACATTGCGGATAGCGTGACTGACATCAGGGTCATCTTTAAATGACCAGTTCAATACTTGGTAGGTAGTAGTTGCATCTTTTGAGTTGTGGAAAAACAGTAGTCCCTTGACCAATGGGAATTTTTCATGAAAATCGGTCAAGGATTCCCTGTACCATTTGGAACGATCGCCGCCTACGGCCAAAGTGCCATATTCCGAAATCATTATGGGTTTCCCATATTCCACAAATGTTTCATAGTATTGGGCGAAGATTTCATCAAATGTCCACCATTGACTCCATGGTGCAACTGTGCCATAATTTAATGTGCCTGTACCGACCCAATCCACAAACTCATCTCCGGGATAATAGGAATCAAACTCTCCATAAGCCAGATGTGGGGACCAAAGCCAGATGACATTATCTGCACCTATACCTTTAAATCTGTTGACTACATGTCTCCAGGCCTGAACAAATTCCTCAGGTTTGTTATTTTGTGGGCCCCATGGGTACCGATATGGATCATTCATCTCGTGTGCAAATCTCAAAAACATCAAAACCCCGGAATCTTTTGCATCCCGCGCCCAACGGTCTATGTAGGAATCATAAACACCTCTCGATATTGCCAAAAGCCCGTCACTGTCCCTGAATTCAACATCCGGAATACCGGGGAGCACTTGTTTGTCAAAATCATTCAGCCATGGTTCCCAGGTGATTACCGGTACAGAACCAAGTGATGAGATGGCATTTACTTCAGCAGCAGGAAATCTTTGTTCTCTTTTACTCCCCCATGCGGAGTAGATTTTCACCAGAGGGAAAACAGTATCCAGACTGTCTTCCAGCGCTACAATTGGCTCAAAATTTTGTTTGGCCTCATTGTCATAAGCGCCAAGCAGGAGCAATTCTGTATTGGCAAGGGTGTTTTTATCAGTTCGGTATTCATCAAACCATTCCAATGATAGGCTTCTGGATTTTTCTCTCTTTTTCAAAATATATTTGTTTTCTATGGACTTGATACTTGAGGTGACTTTCCCAAAGAAATCATCAACCGGGCCGGTGGACTCATCACCAAAATAAGTGACGCTAGCCACAAGCAAAATACCCGTAAATATAGTTGCGATGACGATCAGCAATCTGTAAAGGACTTTTTTCATTACTTAAGATTTAGAGTTTTTCTTTATAATATTATCAATGTCAATTTTTGCCCATGGATCTTCTTCCGTAATCCGTGTTGATTCCCAGGCGGCATAAATCGAAAAACAGCCAAGGATAAAAGGGATTAAGGCAAAAGCCATCATTCCATAAGTTTTTTCACTAGTTGCAATCAATGCGACCTCGGACAGGACATATCTTCTTTCGTAGATTACAAAACCAATTGTCAAAACGAAAATCAGGAGATGGAGCAGTAAGGGTCTTGCAAATGGTGAAATCCCCCCGATTACTGCTTGCTTGGCAGTGGGTATATAGGGGATTTTTTTGTCAAAAACAGATAAAACAAAGCCCATGAGATAGACTGGCCAACAGGCAAATTTCATAATCATTCCCCGCCAATGTAACCCACTTTCTTCTTTTCTGTGGGAAAGCCAGCGTTGGACATGGAGGTAAATCCAGACTGAGAAAAGCAATACCGGGAAACCGTAATACAAAAACTCAATGAAATACATTTTTGCCGGAACAATGTCAAACCAAAAATAGAGGAAGGGGATGAGTATATAAATAAGGGTAATCAATCCTTCGATATAATAAGTTCCGATTGTAATATAGGATAGCTTTTGCCAAAAGGATAGTTTACCGAAGAGTTTTGGGACTTCTGAAAAAAGCACTTCATGAACTCCTCTTGCCCACTTGAGTTGCTGCTTACAAAATGAACCAAAATCCTCCGGTACCAGACCTCTGCTGACTACTACAGGATTGTAGATAGATTTCCAGCCTTCGGCATGGATCCTGATAGCAGTGACGAGGTCTTCCGCCAGGCCGACACCGTGACCTCCTGCGGATTCCAGGGCCTTTCTCCTGAAGGTACAATTGGCACCGATGGCCACAGCACAATTGTAGCCATGCATTCCCATCTGTGTCGGCCCATAGAAAGTATAAGTCTGTTCAGCGGCAGCTTTTGCTGTAAAGGATTTGTATTGGTTGTAATAGGTTTGGGAAACCTGTACATATCCAACCTTTTCATCCTCAAAAAATCCCAGGACTTCATCCAGGAAATTTGGAAAGGGGATATGGTCCGGGTCAAGCACCAGTATAAAATCCTCATCTGTAAGTGAAAGGGCTTTATTGATTTTTCCTGCCTTGGCACCTGGAAGCCCTACCAATTCCAAGCAAACAGCTCCATTTTTCTCGGCTACTTCCCTGAACCGCGGGTCTTGGGTGTCATCCAGTAAATAAGTAGTATGGGGGTAAGTGATTTTGGAACAGGCTTCGAGTGTTTTTTCAAACATAGATAAAGGTTCCCCAGGTGAACTGGTTGTGAAAATAGCAACCTTTAATCCTTCCGGAGCCTTTTTAGGTCCAGGTCTTTGGATACCCAGGTAATTCACCCAAATGATGACAAGCCGTAACATCCCATACCAAAACACCAAGGATAATATGATAAACAGTGACAAAGAATCTACATGCTCCGCTTTAAACCACCAGTTGCCTAACCGTATTAAAGCAATAATCCCGGCGGCAACCAAAGCAGCAAGAAAATACTTTTCTATCCTTTGGATGTTTTTGGCTTTTCTGTAAATCCAATAATCCTTGTCTTTTCTTTTTGTCATCTTAAAGGGTGAATTTTAGGGTTGCGTTGGCATTATGACCATCAAAGAAAATTGTCCTCAGGTAAATGTATTCCAAGCTAAAGCTGGTCTTTTTGCTGATATTCCAGTTGATCCGGCTACGTAAATCCAAGGGATAATACCTTGTTGGTACAAATACTTTGAACAAGTCATCAGCCCCTATCTGATCTTCGCCGGTAATTGGAGGGAGGACGGGGTTGTTCGGGTTTCCAAATGGTGAACCGGGTATGGGACCGGATCCATTTGCTTGATCCTGATCGACACCATAAAAAATAAAGTTTGGATTATCAATAATGGCATAAACTCCAATATTGTTGTTGAAACTCATATTGAATTTCGGGCTCAGTTTTATATCGATTTTAGCCAGTGCGGAATTTCTGAATTCATTTTGAGGGGTAAAGTAGGGATTAAAGATACCGGGAAAAACGGTTCCGATTTCAGTTTGACTGCTCAGCCCTGTGATAGGTTCCACTAATTCAAACCTGTTTTCTTTGGATTCTGCCATCATGAAAGCATAGCCAATATCCAGTCTGATTGATATTTGATTTAGAATCGGAAAAAGTAACCAGACACTGCTTGTTCTCACATAATTGTCATCCGAAAAATTATCCTGCCTAAAACTCAACTTACCTGTCCAACTTTCACTTATTTCTCTGCCGAATGAGGCTGAATAGCTTAAAGGAAGCACCTCTGTATCCAAACTCGCCAACGTAAAGAGATAAAAACCACGTTCTGCGCCCGCACTCAAATATAGGTCATAGAAGGTTTTTTGACGGATAGTTACACCGCCCAGAGGGCTGATTGTTGTGGCCCAAGAGGCCCTGAAAAGTCCCGCATTCAATAAGATTTCTGTCCCGGATTTGATGATGTGGGTTTTGTTGGAAAGTTGAAAATATGAAGTCTGCTGATCAGGAGAATAAAACCTCGCCTCTGCCAGTAAAGATGGTTGCAGAAAAGCCGATTGATATGAATTGAACTTCAGTGATGATATAATACCCTGTAATGGTTGGGAATCTGTGATATAAGCAGTATTGAGCGCAATGGATGGTGAGGTCATCAGATCAATTTCCTCTTTTAGAGCGAGGGCATCGGGATTATCCGGGTAGATATCCAATATTTTATTTAGATAGGCTTTGGCTTTGCTTGGGGATTGACCCTCCCAATATGCCATTTTGGCAAGCAAAAGATTGGATTCTGGATCTTCCGGATAGCGATCAAGATATATATTGAGAAGTTGCCTGGATTTAGTATATGATCCGTTCTCAAAAAGAATTCTGGCATAATCACGTTTGATTTCCAAAGATTCAGGAAGTCGCTGTATGGCTTTTTCGAGGTAGGCTATAGTTCTTTCCAAATCCTTCGACCAATAGAGGCCTTGTGCTTTGAGGCGGATGATATTTTCATCATCCTGATGGCTTTTTTCCATTTTTTCAAGTAATGCGATTCCTTCGGCATACCTGGCTCCATAAATTCTCTCTTTTGCGATATCCAGCGAGTCAAAAAATGACAGTTGCTGGCCTATTGACAGGTTAGTAAATAAAAGATTGGTAAATGCAACTAAAAATGAGAATTGTAATATTTTTACAATTCTTACTGAAAACGTCATAAATGTTCTCTCAATTCTAATAGAATCAATAGAATATTCTTTGGAAAACGATGTCATTTTGTTTGAAAAGGGTGATTTTCAGTTCAAAGATGAAATAAATATTGTTTAAATATTCATTTATGTCATAATATAAATTTTAATCCTGTTTCGTTTAACAAGCCACTTGGCTGCTGTAATACATAGTTGTAAAACGTTTGATTTTCTGGTAGATACCTGTAGTTACTAAGGATTTTTGGCTTACAGATAGGTACCCGATTAATCAAATTATTTTAGCATTGCTTTTAGATTTTGTCTTCAGGTTAAAAAACTTTGGGCAGGGATTAAAGTATCTATTTGCCTATCGTGGCATTTAATTTTGTTTCATAGTTTATTTTGGCTTAATTTTCTTTTTATCATTTATATACGCTCGAACCTAAAATATTTTAAGAATTATGAAATCAAGAAGAGACTTTATACAAAAACTTACCCTTGGTGCGGGGATTCTCCCATTGGCATTTAGTTTCACTCCTTATAAAAAGCATCAGTACATTTCTGATGTGCAGGATGGGCCTGTGTTGAAAGTGGCCATCATGGGCTTGGGCAGCTATGGCAACAGGGTAGCAGAGGCGATGAAAGACAGTAAGCGGGCGAAAGTCACAGGAGTCATCAGCGGCACACCTTCCAAAATCAAAGAATGGCAATCCAAGTATAATATCCCTGATAAAAACTGTTACAATTACAAAAACTTTGATGCCATCAAAAATAATCCTGATATAGATGCTGTCTATATTATTACTCCCAATGCCCTGCACCATAGCCAATGTCTGAGAGTGGCTGCTGCCGGTAAACATGTCATCTGCGAAAAACCCATGTCCATCAATGCCAAAGAAGGTCAGGAAATGGTAGATGCCTGTAAAAAAGCCGGGGTTCATTTATTGATCGGATATAGGATGCATTTTGAGGCCAATACCTTGGAAGTAATCAGATTGAGGAATGAGGGAGAATTTGGTACGGTTAAATTTTTTCAGGGGCTTGCGGGATTTAAAATCGGTGACCCGAACCAATGGAGACTCAATAAGGAATTGGCAGGTGGAGGCGCCATGATGGATATCGGTATTTATGCCATCAACGGTTCTAGGTATATGGTAGGAGAGGAACCAATTTGGGTTACTGCCCAGGAAGTGAAAACCGACCCAGTTAAATTCAAAGAAGGAGTGGATGAGACGATTACTTTTCAATTGGGATTTCCAAGTGGCGTCGTAGCTTCCTGTCTTTCAACTTATGCTTTCAGCTATTTGGATAAGTTTTTCTTGGTCGGCGATAAAGGTTTTGCTGAGATGCAGCCATCTACGGGATATGGGCCTATAAAAAGTTGGACACATAAGGGACGATTGGATTTGCCACATGTGACGCATCAGACAGTTCAAATGGATCAGATGGCAGCCATTATTTTTGATGGAAAAAAGCCAAAAGTACCGGTTGATGGAGAAGAGGGATTGAAAGACATGAAAATCATAGATGCTATATTTGAAGCTGTTAAAACCGGAGATAAAGTTGCTTTGAAACTTTAAGATTTTTTATTGGAACCACAAAAGAGACAAAATGAAACAAAAGAATTTGAGAACATTCATTTTCCCAAGGTGCTTTGTTTTTGGTTGAATAATCCCAAGTAAACTTGCTGAAATGGGTTAGAATTAATTGAACCACAAAAGTTACAAAAGTCAACAAAAGGTTTTGGATTCGTATCGATAAATTATCAATTTATTGACCAAATGAAAAACGGATTTCTATGGAAGAAATCACTTTATTTTTTCTTTTGTTACCTTTTGTTTCTTTTGTGGTTCAAAATGTTTTCCCTTTACTCTTCAATTTCGGCTAATTCTACTTTCTTGAACTTCCTAACACCTGCCACATTTTCTAAAAATCTGATGGTTTCTATGGCAACGCTTTGCCAGTCCTGGGAAGTGATGGTGGAAGCAATGACATGGTCACCAGTTTCAGGAAATGCCTTTTTGACTTTGAGTTTATCAGGTGTACTTACCTGGTCAAACATTTCCAGCATTTTGGGAACAGAAACCACAAAGTCCTGTTCCTCTTCACTCTTGTAATAGTATGCTAAAAAAAGCGGTATTTTTATTTTATCGAAAGTCTCATTGTTCATCTTGCTTCTCAGCAACACACCCAAACTTCTGTAACCGTTGAGGTGATATTCTCTGGACCAATATTTGGCTTTTTCACCCTCTCTGTTATTGATGATAACACCATTTTCATATTGGAATTTCTCGGCCAAATAAGACAGCCATGGTTTGAAAAATATATCCAATCCATCACCATATTCCCTGATTGCAGGAGAATAGAGCACCAATGCTTTCATATCAGGTCGCTCTGAGGCCAGAACTAAAGACAAGGCGCCTCCCATAGAGGTCCCGATGACAATCACTGAATCTCCTAGACTTGTACCGACCATATAGGCTTCCCTCACTTCATCCACAAGTCGCTGTGCGTCCAAATGTTTGAATCCATCTGTTCTGGAAATGCCATGTTCAGGCAGTCTTACCAAATAAAGATTGGCCCCGAAATGAGAGGCGATTTGCTTATGGACCGGATGACCTTCTTTTTCACTTGCACCAAAACCATGGATATAAATGACCGAAAATGGAGTTTTGCTTTTATTGAGACTATCAGCCCAAATTATTTTGGCTTCATTGTCAGGTTTTAATCCTATGACTGTATCGGTTTTGAAATTTATAAATTCTGTCAGCTCATTTAACCTTGTAGGTACTTCAGGATATTCTCCTACCAGATTCTCTACCTTGGCTCTTGGACCCAACATAAATACCACTGCTAGAATAATTGCTATCGCCATGATAACTTTCAATATTGTCTTCATTATCTATAGGATTAGATTACTAAGGTAAAACTTTATGCCAAAAAAAAATCAAGCATAAAGATCCAATTTCCAAATCCTGTACTGATTGATAAGTAATATCCTTATCTTCGACTAAACCATAATCTTTAAATATGAATTTCAAAAAGTTTAAAACAATCTTATCAATTGCTCTTTTGGGCATATCAACTATTGCCTTTCAACAATCAGATACGGCACCTTATCAATTTCAGATTTCTGACTTAGAGAATCATATCATAACCCTGTCATCTGATGCCTTCATGGGAAGGATGCCATTTACGGAAGGGGAGGAAATTACCATCAAATACTTAGAAAATGAATTCAAATCAATTGGTTTGGAGCCGGGAAATGGGGAAAGCTTTTTTCAGGAAGTGCCTATGGTATCCATTACTACGAAGCCTTCCAATGAGGTATCCATAAAATCCGGCTCCAAGGAACTGAAATTAGAAGGGTTGAAAGATTATGTCTTGTGGACACAGAGAACGGAGGAAAATCAAAATTTCGAGGATATTGAAATCGTCTTTGCCGGATTTGGAATTGTAGCACCGGAATATGGCTGGAACGATTACAAAAACATTGATGTCAAGAATAAGATTGTCATGGTTTTGGTCAATGACCCTGGCTTTGGTACGGAGGATGCGGCACTATTTAAAGGAAACACCATGACCTATTACGGACGTTGGACCTATAAATTTGAAGAAGCTGCGCGACAAGGTGCTTTGGGAACACTGATTGTCCACAATACCATTCCTGCCGGTTATGGCTTTAACGTGATTCAGAATAATTGGAATGCTCCTAAACTTTATTTGGATACCCGGGGCAAAGAAATTTACAAGCCAAAATTTGAGGGTTGGATTACTCTTCCTATAGCCAACCAAATGTTTGAAATGGCCGGATTAAATGAAAGAGAAATGCTTGCGCAGGCAAGAAGGTCTGATTTCCAGGCCATACCAATGAACCTGAAGGCAAGTTCCTCCATGGTGGTAGAAGCTACCTATGATATTTCGAAGAATGTCATTGCCAAAATCACCGGCAGCAATAGGCCTGATGATTACATCATTTATACTGCCCATTGGGATCATCTTGGAATAGGTAAGCCTGATGAATTTGGAGATAGCATTTATAACGGAGCATTGGACAATGCCAGTGGCACGGCAGGCCTTTTGGCCCTGGCCAAAGCTTTTAAAACCGATAAACAACCGGAAAGGACTGTCATATTTCTTTCTGTAACTGCAGAAGAGCAGGGCTTATGGGGTTCTGCTTTTTACGCTGAAAATCCGGTTTATCCTGTAGAAAAGACTGTTGCCAATATCAATATGGACGGTATCAATCCTTATGGAAAGATGAAAGATGTG
The DNA here is from genome assembly GCF_041749095.1 of Aquiflexum sp. Classification (GTDB taxonomy): domain Bacteria; phylum Bacteroidota; class Bacteroidia; order Cytophagales; family Cyclobacteriaceae; genus Aquiflexum. Next base: position 28,099 of record NZ_JBGTCA010000572.1, read on the forward strand.
TCCTTGATAGGCATTGGCCAATCTGATTTGGAGGATTTGATGAACGTGGAATTGGCCAAGGTGAACAGGTATAGTGCCCCCGAACCTACACCTTCTGCGGGCTACTATTTCAGGTCGGACCATTTCAATTTTGCGAAAGTTGGAATTCCTGCACTTTACATTGGAACAGGCATTGATCATGTAGAAAACGGGAAGGAGTATGGCAAAGAATTGCAGGATGATTATACGGCTAAGTATTACCATAAACCTTCAGATTCATACGATCCTCAAAGATGGAATCTTGAGGGTGCAGTAGATGATGTTCAGCTACTGTATCATGTTGGGAGAAGGCTTTCCGATAGTGTTTCATGGCCCCAATGGAAAGATGGTTCGGAGTTTAAGGGGATCAGGGATTCTTACATGAAGAAATAATTGTCATATTTTTCAGTGACAGTGTTCAGTGGGTAGTTTCAGGAGGCAGTGATCAGTGTTCAGTAGGCAGTGGGCAGTAGGCAGTAGGCAGTTGACGATGCCTGAAATTCACTGACCATTTTTGGTAACTGTGCACTTTGTATATTGCATAGATTACATCTGGATTCTGAAGCTTTTGTTTGGCTTTAAAATGATGGGGCTCGATGCCCCACCATTTTAATTGCGTCGA
>NZ_JBGTCA010000573.1:0-13872 GCF_041749095.1 Aquiflexum sp.
TTTGTTAGATTCTACTAAAAGTGTATCAATCCTTCCTTCTACTGCTGCAATGGCCAATTATTTGTAATAATCACTGCCTTTGCCATCTGCCCTCGCCTGCTCGAATTGCTCAATCAACACATCCAATGTCCTGAGGTATTCAGGTTCCATTACCTCCCAGGCCAACTCGACCAATCTTTCTTCCGGAACTGATTTGGGGTTTACTTTAATCCCATTGGAAACCAGCAAAGGATTTTCACTTAACTTCTGAAAGAGATTATGGTGTTCCGGAAGTGCTGCCAAAATAAGGGGCAATCCGGAAGGTTTGGAATAATGCTCCTGAACCGATTTTCCGATTTCCCTGAAAAAACGCTCTGCATCAACGTCCATCTCTTCTTTTTTCCCTCCATGGCCATGACGCATCACTGAACTTTCACCACTGGTGCCTCCATAAGAAGCTACAGTAGTATGTTTGTCAGTCAGTTCATAGCCGAGTGCTTCTTCGATGGTTTTTGGAACACCCTCCATCAGGTCAATTTCAGTAAGATAATGTCTGTTGCCTTCATATAACGATATGTCATGCAAACTCAATCCCAAAACATGAAAACGGTCTACTGATTGCAGATACTTCCGAAGTGGTTTGGTGTGAAAACTATCCGCGACTATCGCGAGTGGTTCTACCGGAACCTGCAATTTTACAACCTCCATGACGCTGTCAGAACTGAATACTGCCAATCCTTCAAGTGTCATATTCCAAATTTTGGGATCATCGATCAGTTCTTCCAAAGGTGCCAGAAATTCATTGGTTTCATCATTCGAATATCTTTGAAGTAAAGAATTCTCGATTTCTTTCAGGAGATTCTTGTACCTAATCGGGTCCTGTTGGTTTTCCGGATGGCTCCTATGGGTTGGCATGTAAAGGGAGATACAGGGTTCTTCATTTTTCGACAAAAGATGCTGAACCAATTTTTCAGTGAGTAATTTCATGGGTTTTGGAGTTTATTTGTAATAAAAGGTGATAGACAAAAAATGAAGATGGTTTTCACAAAACTAATAATATTGCTTATAGTAACTGTTACAATAAAACCCTGAGTTATTACACAATTCCTTAGCCGCTCAAATTAAGCTTAATTATTCCGTATCTGGAATGCCGGATAAATCATGAAAAATTTCACCTAAAAAGACATGAAAAAACCACCTCCAAAACGGAGGTGGATATTTTATTTTGAATAACTGAATTCTGTCCGGAAATGATCCTAAACTAATCAAGATCTGGTCAAAAAAAGATTTGTGAAAACTTCGGACATCCAACTTCCAACTTTCCTACCATCAAAAAATCCCGATTAAAAGAGTTCAGATAGGTAACCGGAGTCACTACGCTAATCAAATTATTTCTTAAAGGTAAATGACACCAATACCTTATCGGACAACTTTTGTTCCTCAGGACTGAAAGTGGGTTCCTGCCGGGATTCTGCCATATCCATTGCCATCATAGACTTTGACTGTCTCATCACAGGGTAAAAGTTGTTGCCATCCGAGGTATAGTTCACCCTATGGACCTGAATATTCTGGATTCCCAGCGATTTGGCAATCACATCAGCTTTAGATCTAGCGTCCGCAATGGCCAATTCAAGTAATTTCTGTTCGGAAGATTTTCGGACTTTATCAGATATTGTGAATTGAATATTGAAACCCATGTCCGCAGTTTGGTGAAGGCTTTCGGTAATTTTGACCAAGTCCTTGTCGATGTTTCTGACCCTGACTTTGATGGTTTGTGAAGCTACGTAGCCACTATCTCTCGAGGTTCCTTTTGCATATACCCTATTGACACTGACGTAATAATTATCCACTGTGAAGTCATAATCTTTCACATTGGTTTTCTTTAGGGCATCCTCGATAGATTTTGTTTTCTTGTTCAATGCATTGGTGACATCTGCCACTTTCATGGCTTTTTCCATTAAACTAAGATGAATGATAGCCTCATCGGGCATAATGCTGATTTCACTTTTACCTTCCACTTCGATCATTGGAATATTTTCCTGCGAGAAGGCCGTAACAGCTAGTAATAAAAACAAGGAAGCGAATAGTAGCTTTTTCATAAATTGGTTTTTAAGTCTAGAACGTATGTTTCAAAACTTAGGCCATTTTTTTATAAGAACGGATTTTCCTTAGGATCTAGTCTCATGTCCCAAAAATTCAATATCACTAATTGACCTTTATATATTCCGTATATTTATTTGAAGTATTTCAAAAAATTTAAGCTTCTTACCCCTGGGATTTCAGACTCTTTTCCAATCAAGGGATTCTCCAGGATAATTGCAATCCTTTGATCTAATTCTTCCTTGATTTTGATAGGATACGAGTAACTTTAAGTTCTATTTTTCCAATAATCCAGAACATTAAAAAATTGATCTTCCGCCTCATCAGTCCAGATTACTCTCTCATCCATTTTTCAAACCTGATATTAATTTCTTTTTGAGTCTTTACATTTCCCGTTTCAAACTGTTCTTTAGCCTTCAATATAGACACCATTTGCTTGTCAGAAAAAACAGTATTGTCTTCTTGAATTTCCTTTTCAAGGAATTCAAAAATTCTACCTAACAGACTATCATCATCAGTCTGTTCGATCAGAGTAATTATTTTCTCTTTTAAAGTTTCCACTATTGATACTTATGCCAAATTGTTGTTTGAATATACTGAACAACTGTAAACTGGTACCGCCTACTGTAAACTGAGTCTGTAAACTGCATACTGCGACTATTCACTGCAAACTGAACACTGCAAACTGAGACTGCGACTGCCTACTGACCTAAGTCCAAAATATCCCTGATCTTGTTCACTTTTCCCATATCATTGGCCAATCCCTCATAGTCATCTTCAAGGATTTTGTCACGGAATTTAGAAAGATTTGAGATGTATAGACTCATGGCATCTAGTATATTCTTTTTGTTTTCTTCCATAATCGGTGCCCACATTGCCGGTGAACTTTTGGCCAAACGGACTGTAGATGCAAAACCTGAGCCTGCCATATCGAAAATGTTTTTCTCGTCTTCCATTTTATCCATCACAGTTTTGCCCAACATAAAAGAAGAAATGTGGGACAAATGGGATACGAATGCCAAATGTCTGTCATGTTCCTCTGGATCCATGAACCGTAATTTCATATTGAGTGCCTCCAAAATCTCGTAAGCCATTCCTTTGAGGTGAATGTTGGTTTTTTCCATTTCGCAGATAATGAATACTTTTTTATCCAAAAGATCTTCCTTGGAGGCTTTCGGACCCGAATATTCTGTCCCTGCAATGGGGTGACCTGCTAAATATTGCTCTCTTCTGGGATGATCCGAGACTGATTTGCAAAGGACTTCTTTGGTAGAACCAAAATCCATTACCAGAGTATTTGGACCGATCTCATTCAACGTTTTTAACAAAAGATCTGATAAAGTATTTGCCGGGGTGGCCAATACGACCACATCGGTATCCGTGCCAGGATTCTCTTTTGCTTCCCCAATGATTCCCAATGCAATGGCATCTTCCAGATTTTGTAAATTAGTATCGTATCCTGTGAATTTGATTTCAGGTTTTGCTTTTTTAAGTGCGAGGGCAAATGAACCTCCCAAAAGACCTAGCCCGATAATGTGTATTTTTTTCATTTTAACAAAAATAATTTTAAGATTAGATGATTAAATTCTATTGATAGCTTCTTGGATTGCTGTTTTATTGACGCAAAGAGAAAATCTTACATACCCGACCCCTAACTTTCCAAATACATTTCCCGGAGTAACGAAAATATCATGCGTATAAAGCAAGCTGTCCACAAATTGATCTGAACTTTCACCTTCGGGCAGTTTGGCCCAGACAAACATGCCCGCGGTATCCTTCTCACAGCTCAATCCTAATTTCTCCACCAATTCCCAAATAAGTTTTCTCCGCTCTGAATATATTTGATTCAATTGCTGATACCAATCTTCCCCCAAGGCCAAAGCTGCAATAGCTCCTTCCTGTATCCCCAAAAACATGCCGGAATCCATATTGCTTTTCACCTTGGTGATAGCCTGAATCCATTCCGACTTTCCAGCTAGCATCCCCACACGCCAACCTGCCATATTGGAAGTCTTGCTCAGGGAATTGAGTTCCAATGCAATGTCTTTTGAACCTTCAATCTGGAAAATGCTTTTTGGTTTGTCTTCAAGGATAAAACTGTATGGGTTATCGTGGGCGATAATAATGTTATATTTTCTTCCAAAATCAATCAGTTTTTGAAACAAACTTAGATCTGCTATAGCTCCTGTCGGCATATGGGGATAATTTGTCCACATGATTTTCACTTTACTAAGATCACTTTTTTCCAGCTTCTCAAAATCAGGATAATAATCGTTTTCAGCCCTCAGAAAATAATAGACAGGAGAAGCCCCTAATAATTTTGTTACAGAAGTATAGGTTGGATATCCGGGATCGGGGATCAATACTTCATCACCTTCATTCAGAAAAGTCATGGAAACATGCATGATGCCTTCTTTGGAACCTATGAGTGGCAGGATTTCCTCCTGAGGAAGCAATGAAACATGATAAAATTTGGAATAAAATTCTGAAAAAGCCTTTCTTAGAGCAGGAATGCCTTGATAATTTTGGTAGCCGTGGGATTTAGAAAGGGAAGCAGATTTGTACAAAGCTTCCACCACCGTCGGGTGGGGAGGTAAATCAGGGCTGCCGATTCCCATATTGATAACGGGTTTTCCCTCAGATATCAGTTTATTGACTTCTTTGAGTTTCTTTGAAAAATAGTATTCCTCAACCTGAGCAACTCTTTTTGAAAAAGACATCATTATTTCCTATTTAGGTATTCCCCAAAGATTTTTACTTCCCCAAAATTATTGTTTATTTCTTGAATTGCCTTTTGAAATGCAGCATAATCTTCAAATTGTATATCTATAAAAAAAGCATATTCCCAAGGTTTCTCCATTACCGGGATAGACTGGATCTTGCTAAGATCCAAACCATAATCGCTCATCATGGTAAGCAATCTCGCCAAAATCCCTTTGGCGTTTTTCACGGTAACTTTGATGGATGCTTTGTTGGGCACAAAATCCAAATCCACAGCATCTTTTTGCAGAATAATGAATCGGGTGAAATTGTTTTTGACAGTTTGTATGTCTTCGGCAAGAATTTCAAGATCGTAGGTTTGTGCTGCGGTTTTACTGGCAATGGCACCAATACCAGTAAGGCTTTCTTCTGAAATCCTTTTGGCAACAGAAGCGGTATCCACATCATCAATCAATTGGATAGTAGGATGGTTTTCGAAAAACTTCTTGCATTGCAACAAGGCCATGGGATGTGACCTGACTTCCAAAAGATCATTAATCTGTTGATCTGGCAAGGCCATTAAATTATGTGATATGGGCAGGTAATATTCATCTTTAATCCGGAGATCGTATCTGTCAATCAATTCATAGTTAGGAAGGATGGCACCGGCAATCGAATTTTCAATTGCCAAAATCCCAAAATCTGTTTCCCCTCTGCTGACGCTTTTGGCAACCTCCTCAAAAATCCTAAATCCTATAATATCCGCATCTAAGCCAAAAACATTGAGTGCAACCTGATGGTGGAAAGAACCGGGGATGCCTTGAATAGCTATATGCATTTAACTTTCATTTTATGGAATTATTATATCAATATCCGGAATCCTCCCAAAGTGTTTCCTGTTCAATGTTGCCAATGGTCTATTAAACCTAAGGGCAATTGAAGCAATAAATAAGTCGGGCAGAGCAACCTGTTTGTTGATTTTTTTTAATTCTTGATGGATTTCAACTGCAATATCTGCGGCTTCATTATCAAAAGGCAAAACTTTAACTGCACTTAATAAAGAATCCCAAAACTCAAATTGGATAGGATTTATCCCGTATTTTATTTCGAATGCTGTAATAGAAGTAATTTCAAAAAAATCATAATTGGCCATCAATTCCAAGAAAAATGAATTTTCCTTTTTTTTCTTTCTGAAATAATCAAAAAGTACTGAAGTATCCAAGCAAATTATTCTGCTCTCCATTTGTTTATTAAATCTCGTGCTTCCTTGATCTTTCCCAACTCTCCTTTAGAAAGGGTCGGCCCATTTAGAAGCAAACTTTTTAAAAACTCATTTTCCTTTTTTTTATGGTCAATTTCCAAGGATTTTCTATCGAGGAGAGCCTTTACCTCTTCCAATTCTTCCTGTTTAAGATGATTGATGATCGCTTTTAATTGATCTATATTTTTTTCTAATGATAAACCCATAGCCAAATATACGGAAAACTACTTTTTGAAAATGAAATAAACTGCCAAAACCAAAAAACCGAATCCAATGACATGATTTGCTTTAATGCTTTCATTTTTGAAAAAAATCAAAGTGAAAATCATAAAAACAACCAACGTGATCACTTCCTGCAGGACCTTCAGTTCCACAAGTGAAAACGGTCCTCCGTTCTCCTTGAAGCCAATCCTATTTGCCGGAACCTGAAACATATATTCAAAGAAAGCAATGCCCCAACTGATCAGCACGATGGATATCAATCCCAGATTTTCAAACCAACGAAGTTCTTTGAATTTCAAATGTCCATACCATGCAAATGTCATAAAGGTATTGGAAAGGACAAGGAGGAGTATGGTGGAGAGACCTTTCATGGGGAGGAACGGGGGTTGAGACGTGAGATTTGAGACGTGAGATTTGAGACGGCTTTTTCTTAGTGACTGACGAATTTATTTCCAATGAAGCTAGATGTTGAAAGTTTTTAAGAAATCTCATTTTTAATTAAATGGATAAACCTCTTCAATTTTTTGACTGCATTCATTTTTTTTACTCTTGTTTCTTGGCCTTATTTCTTGGCTCCCCGATAATCGGGGCAGGCTTTGATTCTAAAATCTTGCCTCCCCGATACTCTGAGTAAGCCATTATCCTTCCTACTTCATACATCCCACTCGCCCCCATCAAGATTGCCACGTCGAACGAACGATTATTTAAAATATCTAAGTTTTTCAGGTGCTCCCTACCAAAATCGGCAGGCAGATTCGCAATGACGTGTATTCAACCTTCATCCCTCATCCTTTCTCCTTCATCCCTTCTTCTTCTTGGTTCTAAAATCTCGCTTCTCGGCTCTCACATCTCGCTTCTCAACTCTTCCTTTCCCTCAGTCAAAACCTTCGAGGTCAAAAATAAGACCTCAAAGGTTACGCAACCCTGTCTCATGTCTAATATCTCACGTCTCATGTCTCAAAAAAGAAACATGCTTCCAAAAACTCGGATAGGATTTATTGACCACTTCGAGGTCCTCGATGAAGACATTGGTCTTGGTCATCAGCGGCATAAAGGCCATGGCCATTCTATGGTCATCATAGGTATGGATACGGACTTCATGGGGCATTTGGACGGAGGGTATCACTGTGAATACCTCATTTTCTCCTTCCACTAATTGCGCATTGAATTTGGCCAATTCCTGCTGAAGGGCATATATCCTATCAGTCTCTTTGATCCTCAGACTTTCAACACCCGTGAATGTTGTCTTCTGACCAATAATGGCACAGGTCACCGCCACAGTCTGGGCCAAGTCCGGACAATGTGTAAAATCCCAGGAAGCCAACCCTTTAACCTTTTGTTTGGTCAATTTTACGCCACTTTCTTTAAACTCACTTTTAACACCCAACTTATCCATTATTTCGACGATGGCCGAATCTCCCTGCAAACTGTTTTCTTTCAATCCCTCCAAAAACAACTCCCCTTTGTCCGCACAAGCCAGCAAACTGAACCAGTAACTAGCTCCTGACCAATCGCTCTCTACTGAGAAGTTAGTGGATTTATATGCTTGATGTGCAACTGTAATTTTATCACCTTCCCAGGTATATTCAATCCCAAATTGCTTCATCAACCGAAGAGTCATTTCAATATAAGTTTTAGACCCTACCTTACCTTCCAATTTGATCTCCAATCCTTTGGGAAGTAAAGGTGAAATCATCAGCATGGCCGAAATAAATTGACTGCTGACATCCCCTCTAATGGCCACTTGGTCATTCAGTTGAGCTTCCATTCCGTGAATTGCCAATGGAGGAAATCCTTCTTTGTTCATATAGTGGATTTCTGCACCAATATGCCTGAGCGCATCTACCAAAATTCCGATGGGTCTTTCGCACATTCTTGGCGTACCGGTCATGACCTTGTGCTGATTGGTGACTGCTGCATAGGCTGTCAAAAACCGCATGGTGGTTCCTGCATCAAGGACATCAAAAATTGCCGGATTCTGCCTCAACAGCCTGATCATGGTCTGCGTATCCCTCGCCTCTGCCAGATTACTGATGGTATTCTCTCCTTCTGTCAGGGCATCAATGATCAAAACCCTGTTGCTTTCACTCTTGGAGGAAGGCAGAGGAATCTTAGTTGGTTGAAAAAAAGTAATTTGTTGTAAGTATTGGGCAGTCATTCGGTTTGATATTTATGCTAGATGGGTGAAATCAATTTTTCAGAAATTCGATGTGCTTCAAATTAAAGGTTTTTATAAAAATGGACTGATTCCTCAATCTCCTCAATGGTCGCATTGAAGTTATACTCACATTTACCGATTTGGGTCAGCAATGAAAAATTGACGGTTTTGCCTTCATTTTTTTTGTCCTGACTGCAAAGGACGACTATGGCCGGAATGTCCTCTACAGGAAAATCAAATTTTTCAAAGACATTCAATAACATATTATTTATCAATTCCATTTCAGATTTTGAAAGACCTGATTTTTTGACCGAAAGATAGGACTCACAGATCATCCCGATGGCAATGGCTTCACCATGGAGCAAATGTCTTTCTGAATCCAGGTAATAAGATTCAAATGCATGCCCGATGGTATGGCCAAAATTGAGGATTTTCCGTAATCCGGATTCTTTGGGATCTTTTTGGACCACATCCTTTTTGATACTCACTGATTTTTCGATGATTTCTCTCCAGTTCTGTTTTTCCCACCCTTCTGTTTTGAGACATCCAAAATAATTGGCATTTTGTATCAATCCGTGTTTGATCACCTCAGCATAACCTGACCTTAATTCCTCATCAGGGAGAGTTTTTAAAAATACTTCAGAAATCATCACTGCTTCAGGCTCGGCAAAGACTCCAATATGGTTTTTAAAACCATTGAAATCCACCCCCAACTTACCGCCTACACTGGCATCAACTTGAGAAAGTAAAGTAGTTGGTAAATTGATAAACCGGATGCCACGTTTGTAAGTTGCAGCACAAAAGCCACCCATATCTCCTGTGACACCTCCACCAAGATTGATGATCAAGGCTTTTCGATCAAAGGCTTCATCTGTCATCCATTTCCAAATGGCGGAACATGTTTCCAGGTTTTTGTTGGATTCTCCAGATGGGAATGAAAACTGACTGGAATCAACAGGTAAATGGTCCCTAATGACCGGAAAACAATGTTTTTCAGTATTGGAATCTGTGATGACCCCTAACTTGGAAAAACTCTGGTTTGCCAAGTAGCTTTTGAGATCCCCGGCTATGGAGTTTGAGAATATGATTGATTCCAAAATGGATTGTTTTTAATAGTTATACCTTGCTTTGCCAGGAAACCATCATTCTGTTACAGATAGGACGGAAGACCGAAGTGTCGGACATTTCAACTTCATACCGAGAATTTTACTGACTTGCCATTTTTTCTAACATCATAGAAACATATATAATGTATCCTTAGCAAAGTAAAGGTACGGAAATACCCAGCTTGATATTGCTATCCTTCGTAGCATTCCGTTCTTTTTTATCATTAAAACCTTACACCCATCATTCATCAAGCTACCTTATACTTGGTTCATTGTACATGGTACTTGATACAACAAAACTTTACTTCTTCACCGCAGCCGCTTCTCTCAACTGCTTCTCCTGTCTTTTAACAGACTCTTCATGGATACAGTAAAGCAGTTCTTTCATAAATTTCTCGCTGAGATTTTTCTCCACACCTTTTTGGGTCCTGGATTCCATCACATACTTCCATCTGTCTGATTGAAAAACAGTCAAATGATGTTCTCTCTTATAGACCCCAACCTGATCAATCAATGAGAATCTTTCCTGAAGAATATCCAACAACTGATCATCAAGGTGGTCAATGGCGTTTCTTAGGTCCTTTAATTTTTCACTTGGATTTTCAGCTCCGAGCGTATCCTTGAAGTCGATCTGGGATAAAATGTTTTTCAGTGCTGCCGGAGTCACTTGCTGCTTTGCATCGGACCAAGCATTGTCCGGGTCATGATGTGTCTCAATCATCAAACCATCCAATCCAAAGTTGATGGCCCTTTGAGCAGTTTCAAGAATTCCTTCCCTATTTCCCACAATATGGCTAGGGTCATTGATCACTTCCATTCCTTTCCATTCTCTTTTGAGGTGAATAGGCATTGACCAATTGGGTTTGTTTCGGAATCTTTTGTCGTAGGAATCTGAAAAACCTCTATGAATGGCGGCCAACTTATTGATGCCAACCGCATGCAATCTCTCCAAAGCTCCGATCCATAGCTGAAGGTCCGGGTTCATGGGGTTTTTGACCATTACCGGAATATCAACTCCTCTTAAAGCGTCTGCAATTTCCTGAACAGCGAATGGATTAACCGTGGTCCTTGCTCCTATCCATAAAACATCCACTTTGTGTTTGAGCGCCATCTCTACATGAGCAGCATTTCCTACTTCAGTAGTGATGGGGATATTGAGATGATGTCTTACAATCTCCATCCATTTTAGACCATCTTCTCCAATGCCTTCAAACATACCGGGTCTTGTTCGTGGTTTCCAAATACCTGCACGGAACATATCAGGAATCATATTTTCCTTTTTCATTTCTATGCAGACTTTTTCGATTTGCTCGGGGCTTTCTGCACTGCATGGACCGGCAATGATAACATGACCTTTAAGTCCTAATCCCCAGTCTTTGGTTTGTAAGTGATCTTTCATGTGTTTATAATTTGTTTTTTAACGGTCACATGGAACCTCGCAATTGAAATCATTCCACTGTGTGAAGCTCTTGTCATGCTCGGTTTCATTTTCAAATTGGTTTAAAATAAAAAACCCGACTCTTTCGAATCGGGCTCTTATATGGTTTGTTTTTTTTAATTTTTTACCAGACAATAGGCAGCTCCGATTCGACCTTGAAGACGAAAGTAAAAGTAAAAGAAGGTAAAGTATGCGAAGGCTGCGATTAACATGTCCCAAATGTAAAGGCACCTTTTTTAAAAACAAATTAATTTTTGAATATTTTTTTGAAAATTCTTTAAGAATCTTCAGAATGTTTGCGTATTCAGAAACAATACTACAATATTAAACTCAGTGCCAAATAAAATTTTGCATGTATCATTATGCAATTTTTTCGGGATTGGATATTAGTGGATATTATTGAGTAATTTGGACGTGGAGGATTATTTATTGGTAGTTATTAATACTTATCCTGTTTGCCATTGCTAATTGGCAAAATTCATATTTGAAAAGTTAATCTGGAATTTTAGGCTGAATACTTCTTTCCTTTACCAAACAAATCCTATCCCCGTGGAGTTTTTTTGATATATTTGCGCCACAATTAGAGCTTCTATGCCTGTCAAACCCAATATTTCTTTCGAGAACCTGGAAGTTGCCTTTGCTTCCAAATCCAATAGAGACTTAAAGAAAATGTACCTTATCTTCGCTACCATCAACAACAATACATTGGTGAGTATTGGTACTAAAATGGTCAATTGGGCTTTTGCTTTAAAATTGCCCATCAAAGGCATCATGAAAAAAACGATGTTTGGGCATTTCTGCGGCGGAGAGGATATAGAAGATTGCCAGAAAGCTGTGGATGACTTAGCCAAATTTAAAATCCATAGCATCCTCGATTATTCTGTGGAAGGAAAAGGGGATGAGGCGAGTTATGAAGCCACCAAAACTGAGATTCTGAGGACTATCGAAAGATCTGCTGGAGATGACAACATTCCTTTTGCGGTATTTAAGGTGACAGGATTGGGAGATTACCGCATCATGACCAAAATTCAGGAAGGGAAAAAACTCAATGAAAAAGAATCCGCTGCCTTTGAAAGATTAAAAAACAGGGTTGATGCCTTATGCAAAGCCGCTTTCCAAGCCAATACCAAAATACTTGTGGATGCAGAAGAATCGTGGTTTCAGGATGTTATTGACCAAATGACTTATGAAGCCATGGAAAAATACAACCAAAAATCATGCATTGTTTACAATACTTATCAGATGTACAGGCATGACATGTTGGAAAGATTAAAGAAAGCCCATCAAGTGTCAACCGAAAAAGGATATTTTCTAGGCGCAAAATTGGTGAGAGGTGCTTACATGGAAAAGGAAAGGGACAGGGCCGAGGAGAAAAAATACAAAAGCCCTATTCAACCAACCAAAGAAGCTTCCGACAGAGATTTTAATGATGGATTAAGGTATTGTGTGGAAAATATAGAAAGTATAGGCTTGGTCTCCGGATCCCATAATGAACAAAGCAATATCCTGCTGACCGAATTGATTTCAAAATATGGCATCAGCCCCAACGATGACAGGGTGTACTTTGCCCAATTATATGGTATGAGCGATAATATTTCTTATAACCTGGCCAATGCGGGTTATAATGTGGTTAAATATGTGCCTTATGGACCAGTCGAAAAAGTTATGCCCTATCTTTCAAGACGGGCAGAAGAAAACACTTCTGTTTCAGGGCAAAGCAGCAGGGAGTTTGATTTGGTCAAGAGGGAAATTGATAGGAGAAAGTCAGTTAAGGAATAAAGCTATTGGTTAATTAAGAATGAAATAAAGTAGAAATATGATTGAAATACATTGAAATAATATTGGTGTTGACCTTTATTTTTTTGCTTGTACGTCATTGAGTTAGTGGTTTATAGGTTAGTGGATTAAATGATTATTGGTAATAAGATTTGAACTGAATAGATAAAAAAATGCAGTTACTAAGCGAACAGGAAATAGAAAGAAGAAAAGATAGGGAAGAGTTAATGAAATTGGGGATTGACCCCTATCCGGCAGAATCATTACCGATCAATGTCACCGCAGAGGACATCCATAAAAATTACGAAAACAGAAAAACCGATTACAAAGACCTCTCCATTGCTGGCAGATTGATGACCAAAAGAATTATGGGTTCTGCTTCTTTTGCCGAAATTCAGGATTCTACCGGGAGATTGCAGATATATTTAAGAAGAGATGACCTTTGTCCCGGAGAAGATAAAACTTTTTACAATACGGTATTTAAAAAGCTGTTGGGCATCGGTGATTTCATTGGGTTGAAAGGATATATTTTCACCACCCAAACCGGAGAGATTTCGCTTTATGTTACAGACTTGAAGATCCTTTCAAAATCCATCAAGCCTCTTCCTGTGGTCAAAAGGGATGAGGAAGGTAATGTTTATGATGGTTTTACCGATCCAGAATTAAGATACAGACAAAGGTATGTTGACTTAACAGTTAACCCCGAAGTGAAAAATGTATTTGTCACCCGGTCCAAAATCATCAGCAATATGCGCCGCTATTTTGATGACCACGGATGGTTGGAGGTAGAAACACCTATACTTCAGCAGGTACATGGCGGTGCCGCTGCACGTCCCTTCACTACGCATCACAATACCCTGGATATGGGTTTGTTTTTAAGGATTGCCAATGAACTTTACCTTAAAAGGTTGATTGTTGGCGGATTTGAAGGAGTTTATGAGTTTGGAAAAATGTTCCGAAATGAAGGTATGGACCGCACACACAATCCCGAATTCACTTCTATGGAAATCTATGTAGCCTACAAGGACTATATCTGGATGATGGAAATGGTCGAGGAATTGATTGAGAAAGTCACCGAATCGATCCATGGCACCACCCTTTTGACAGTTGGGGACAATGAGATTGACTTTGC
>NZ_JBGTCA010000574.1:0-6349 GCF_041749095.1 Aquiflexum sp.
CTTTCCAACCCGAGAAGGAACAGGGCGGCAGGTGAACTGTGCAAAACCCTGACCGAAACCAAGACAATCTATCCCGGTACAGACCTGAAACTTATCTTCAAGTCCATGGCAGTTCAGTTTACGGGAGGTCAGGTTGTCTGAACCTAATAAATCTAAAAACAACGGAATAAATGAACAAAAAATGAAATCGCCATTCTATCCAAATGAATTTAGACCTCAAAACCACTCCCCTCTCATCTCTACAGTCACCACATCCTCCGACACCAACCTTTTTCCGACACCATCCATTTTTACCAGTTCGTATTCGAAAAAGTAGCGCATGCACATGATCTTGCCTTGGTAGAAGTCCTTTTCAAGTGAACCTTTGGACAGGTTTTTTTGGGCGATTAATCCCTGTTGAAGCCATTGCCAGGCGATGGTCAGGATACTGAGGTATTCCAAATATAGGGTAGCATCTGCAAGGAATTCTTCCGGATTTTTTCCTGCCTTGGCAATTAGATGTACACTTGTTTGCTGAGCCCTTTGCAGGTATTTTTCCAACTTTTCGGCAAAGGGGATTAAGGTGCTCTCTACTTTAGCTTTTGCAATGGTTTGCATAATTTTTTCAACAAAAATCTTTACCGCTTTGCCATCTTGCATCAAAACCTTTCTGCCTAATAAATCCAAGCCATGAATTCCTGTGGTCCCTTCATGGATGGGATGGATGCGGGCCTCGCGGTAGTATTGTTCCACAGGAAAATCCGTGGTATATCCCGCGCCTCCCAATACCTGAACAGCAGCCGAAGTGGTCAGGCAGCACATTTCTGAAGGATAGGATTTGGCTATCGGAGTCAGCAGGTCAAGCAGGAGGGAAGCCTCATCATTTTCCTGTCCTTCTGCCACATGGACCAAATCACCCAATTTGGCACAATAGAGTAAAAGGGAGAGGGAACCTTCCACAATGGATTTTTGAAATAATAACATGCGCTTGACATCTGCATGCCCGATGATGGGGATTTGTGGCTGATTGGGATCCTTTTCGCCGATTTTTCGTCCCTGTGGTCTTTCCTTGGCATAAGCAAGGGAGGTATAATAGGCGGCTGTCCCAATGGCTGCTGCATTCATGCCCACACCAACTCTTGCCTCATTCATCATCTGAAACATATAGGATAAACCTTTATTGAGTTCACCTACCAAAAAACCTTCACAACCATCATTGGAACCCATCATCAGATGGGCAATGGGTGCGCCTTTGTAACCCATTTTATGGTAAAGTCCTTCGGTCAGCACATCATTGGAGTCTCCGGTACCGGTTCTTTTTTGCGGAACAACAAACATGGAAATGCCTTTGACTCCCGCAGGGGCGCCTTTAATTCGGGCAAGCATCAGGTGAATCACATTTTCACAGGCATCATGGTCACCACAGGAGATATAGATTTTCTGACCTTTAATTTTGTAAACGCTCTCGGTGTCTGTTGGTGTAGCTGAGGTCGAAAGGTCAGTCAGGGAAGAACCTGCATCAGGTTCGGTCAAGGCCATGGTGCCCTGCCATTTGCCATTATACATATTTGGGGTGAACCTGTCTATCAGCTCCTTACTTCCAAATGTCCGGATCAGATTGGCAGCACCGGAAGTGAGGAATGGATAAACCGATGCCGAATAATTTGCAGCCTGCCAGATAAAACCTGCGGCAGCCTGTATGGTGTTTGGCAATTGCTGCCCACCTTCCTCATAAGGGAAACATGCATTGATCCAACCATCCTCTCCATATTGCCGGTAGATTTTCTTCATGCCCTCATGTACAATGATTTTCCCGTCAACCAATTGTGGTTCATTTCTATCCATTTCTGTCAACAATGGCCTCAAAGAAGTCACTCCAATCTGATCGGCCGCATCCAGCACCATCTCGAAAGTTTCCCGATTATGGTCCTTGAAATAGTCAAATGAGGTCAGGGACAGGGCATCAATATTTTCAAAAAGCTGGAAATGAAGGTCGCGTTTGGAGTAAAACATAGTTAGGTTGGATGAAAGGTTAAGGTCAAAGTATTTTTTCAATAACCACAAAAGAGACAAAAGTCAACAAAAGTTTAAGTGAGGCCATCTAGGACTTCTTTTGTTCTCTTTTGATACTTTTGTGGTTCATAAATAAAAGACTCAGAATAATTGCGACTGATAATGTTAGAGAATTTTTATATTTAAATAAGTAGTAAGTCAAAGTATTTTTTCAATAACCACAAAAGAGACAAAAGTCAACAAAAGTTTAAGTGAGGCCATCTAGGACTTCTTTTGTTTCCTTTTGATACTTTTGTGGTTCAAAATTTATATTTTCATACCAGACTTCTGATGACCTTACAGGGATTTCCTGCAGCTAAGACGTCTTCGGGTATGTCTTTGGTGACCACCGAACCTGCGCCGATGATGGACCTTGATCCAATGGTCACTCCGGGACAGATGATCGTAGAACCTCCGATCCAGACATCATCTCCGATAGATATTGGTTTGCCAAATTCTACCAAGCTACCTCTTTCTCTGAAATCTGTGGGATGAGTAGCCGCATAGAACTGTACATTGGGAGCTATCAGCACCCTACTTCCCAATATCACCGGAGTCACATCCAATACGACACAATTGAAATTGAAAAACACATCGTCTCCAGCGGAAATGTTGTATCCGTAATCACAATAAAAGGGTGGCTCAATCCAGAAGTTCTTGCCTTTTTTGCCGATCAGTTTTTCTAGAATACTCTCCCTCAGTTCAGTTTCATCAGGACCGGAATCATTGAGTTGTTTGGTCAATTGCCTGGCAAATAGTCTTTCTGATGCAAGTTCAGGATCAGAGGCGAGGTAGAGTTCGCCGGCAAGCATTTTTTGTTTTTCGGTCTTTTGGTTAGACATGAGAAATGAGATGTGAGATTTGAGACCTGCTAATTAGGAAGGTAGGCATTAGATTCAAGACTTAATAAACAGAGTATTTTATTTGGATTAAAGTAGGTTTTTGGCTTGGTCGAGGTGGCGCTGTTCGTGGGCGATAATGATTTCGATTGCTTTTTCCAGGGAATAGACGATCAATTTATTAGCTGGGGAATGGATGATCTGGTTTTTTTCAACAAATGGTTCCATCTGTACTATCCAGCTTTTCAATTCTTCCTGATGTTGTTTGAATCTTTCTAAAATGGTATCATCACCTTGTTGAATCTTTGGCTCCCAAAGGGGGAAGGTTTTATGTTTTTTCTTGCCACCATCTGATATGGATTTGAATATCATATCCCCAAATAGATTGGTAAAAAAGGAAAATCTTCCTATGAATGCACCTTGGTAGGTACCGTTTTTGAGTTTTTCGAATATTGGGAAATAAGTTTTGTTGATGGTGATCAGGTGTTCGATGTTTTCTGCTATGCTCCAGGTTTTGGAATTGGGTTTGAGATGGATTTTACTCAGTGGGAGGTCAATAAAAGTTTCAATTGTTTGCTGAGTTATCTGATCAACAGATAGAGTCCATTTTTCGGTTTTATGATTCATTTTAGTTTGTTACCGGTGGTTTGTTTTTTCTTTCAGACAGATTCTTTAGGGTCTCCATTAAATGAGGACCTGTTTGTTTCCCCAAGGACATACTTGTCAGGTATTGCGCATGTGGCATCGTTAAATCATCAAAGTAAACAGGTTTCAGAATATAGCCCAGTGCATCTTGGGAAATTCCCAATACAAACTTAGGCCCATCAACCATCAATTCTTTGGTTTCCAATCCATAAGCAGGGGCTGTTTCTCCGGGATGGCTTGCAAAGGTGGCTTCTCCAATCGAAAACCAAACTATTTCAGATTCCACAAAGTCATCAAATTCCCTTTGGATAATTCCTGCTGCTGAAAGCTGTTGCCAAGCTTGGTTTTCTACAGGAAAAAAAATGGTTTTCCGTTGGAAATCAATATGAGTATTAATTAGGGGCTTTGATTCCGATAAAGCTGATAATGTAGCTTGCGCCAATTCCTTACCTCTTTTTAGGGCTTTATCATAATTACCTGTTTTATCAACAGGTTGTACCCATCCACCGATGGCACCTTGTAAAAATAAGTGTTCTCCTTCCAGTTGCTTTTCCATTTCCTGATAGAACCCGGCCACATAATCAGCGGACACCTCGGTAAACACTGCATCCAAATAGGTTGGGTGGCAGGCAAAATTTGTCAGTGTTGCGATACTTTTGCCCATGTCATCCTTGAACTGTAGGGTAGTTACACTCCGGTCAATTTCCTCATCACAGATATTAGCGACCCATTCTTTCCCAAATTCGGTCATGGAATAGCTTGCGATGGCTGGCTTTAAATTGTTGGATGCGGATGCGATTTGTTCAATAACAGTTTCAAACAATAAATCCATGTAATCAGGACTGACACCGCTTTCGGAATAGTCTTTTCCCCATAAACCCACAACATCAGGTCCTGAATGGGTATGGGTCGAACTGATAATGATATTTTCCGGAGAAAAAGGAATTCCAAAATCCACAAATGCGGCTTTTTTTCTAATGGTCTGTAAGTCCTGATACAATAGGCCTATACAATCCAAGGTGACCATAGCGAAGGCAGTTTCACCATCATAAGCCACTATGGCCTTGGCGTAAAGATTATCCTTGATCCCTGTAAAGGTTCTATTTTGCTTATCGCCTGCTATGTAGCTTCCGATTGCCGGATTGATAACAGCTTTGGAAACTCCAACTTGAAAGGCATTGGTTTTTTCCTTTTGTTCTGACGTGCAGGAATAGAAGATAAAAAAAACCGAGAATATGAATAAGATATATTTCATTGATCTTAGGGCTGAATATCAAATATATTGAAAATACATCTAATTTGAATTTAAAAAGAATAGAACTAATCCATTCCTTTTTAATGTTACAAACTGTTTTTAACCCATCAACATGACTAAAACCAAACCAAAAGAAAGCAGGGTCACCATGGCCACTGTGTTCAAAACCATCATCTGGCCAAGAAGAAAGCAATTGTTTTTAGGGTTTTTTTTGATCATCATTTCGAGACTATCAGGCTTGGTTTTACCGGGCGCAAGTAAAATACTGATAGATAATGTAATCCCTTCCAATGATCTGGACCTGCTCAAATGGTTGGTTTTGGGAGTGGTGGCAGCCATCACCATTCAGGCAACCACCTCTTATGCATTGACACAGATCCTCAGCGTCGAAGCGCAGCATCTGATATCTGTGCTGCGATCCAAGGTACAAAAGCATATTCTTCAACTCCCCATCCGCTTTTTTGACAATACCAAAACCGGCGAATTGGTATCAAGGATAATGACAGATGTGGAAGGGGTGAGAAACCTGGTGGGAACCGGGTTTGCGCAAATGGTTGGAGGGGTGTTGACGGCTGTTATTTCACTGGTGTTGTTGATCTATATCAGTCCGATGATGACCCTTTATGTATTGGTTCCGGTAATTATTTTTGGATTGATTTCCTTGAAAGCCTTTGGTAAAATCAGACCCATTTTCAGAGAAAGGGGAAAAATCAACGCAGAAGTTACAGGAAGACTGACCGAAACTTTGGGAGGAATCAGGGTGATCAAAGGCTTTAATGCCGAAGAACAGGAAATCAAAACTTTTGAAGCTGGTGTGGAGCGGCTTTTTCTCAATGTGAAAGCTAGTCTGACTGCGACCAGTTTTGTGACCTCCTCAGCTACTTTTCTTTTGGGACTGGCTTCCGCCGGTATCATGGGGATAGGTGGATACATGATTATGGATGAGCAGATGACCTTTGGGGACTTTTTGGCCTTCACCCTATACTTAGGATTTATGATTGCTCCGATTGTTCAGATGAGCAATATTGGCAGTCAACTGACTGAGGCTTTTGCCGGCTTGGACAGGACCGAAGAAATCATGAATTATCCCTTGGAAGATGCCCAGGGTTATAGGAATTTGATGCTTCCAAATTTCAAAGGAGATATCAGTTTCCAGAATGTTTCTTTTGCCTATGAAGAAGGAAAAGAAGTGGTGAAAGGAATAAGTTTTGATGCGCCTGCCGGTTCTGTGACCGCTTTGGTGGGTACATCTGGTTCTGGCAAAACCACCATAGCAGGTCTTGCAGCTTCATTTTTAAATCCCGATTCCGGAATGATCACCATTGATGGAAATGACTTGCAAAAAGTTTCATTGAAAAGTTACAGATCCCAATTAGGAGTGGTATTACAGGATGATTTTCTATTTGAAGGTACGATCAGGGAAAACATTCTTTTTCCAAGACCAAATGCTACTGAATCAGAATTACTGCAGGCAGTAAAAGCCGCCCACGTGCAGGAGTTTACCGATAGGTTTGAAGACGGACTGAATACTTTGATCGGGGAGAGGGGCGTGAAATTATCAGGTGGTCAAAGACAAAGG